>NZ_JBEXMH010000012.1:0-185411 GCF_040610415.1 Amycolatopsis sp. NPDC004079
GTCTGACGGAGCTGCGTACCCGGCCTGGGGGCCGTGCACACAGCTCCGTCAGACGCCGACGCGCTCCCGCGTTTGGGTTACGTCGGTTAGGCACGGGGCTGGACCCGCTAACGACCCTTCCTCCTCACCGCCAACCGGGCGAGCAGCCTGGAGAAGGCGCTGGCAGACCGTCTTGGCCGAGTCGACCTGATCGCCGAGGATCGCAACCTCGTGCACGGCCCGACACCGCTGCTGTTCAGCCTGCTCGACGCGATGGACGGCGTCGGCGGCGACGCGGATGTCACCTTCCTGCTCACCACCAACCGGGCGAGCAGCCTGGAGAAAGCGCTGGCGGACCGTCCGGGGCGAGTCGACCTGGCGGTGGAGGTGCCGTTGCCGGACGCGGCCGGCCGGGAAGCGTTGTTGCGCCTGTACTCCCGCGGTCTGGAGCTGACGGCTGATCTGGCACCGGTGGTCGAGGCGACAGACGGCGTCACGGCCTCATTCATGAAGGAACTGCTTCGCCGGGCGTCCCTGCACGCGCTGGCACTTCGGCCGGACGACGAAGTGCGGGTCGGCGACTCCGAACTTGGCGAGGCCCTGGCCGAGATGAACGACGCGCGCAGCAGCCTGACCAGGTCGTTGCTCGGCAGTCAGGGCCGCAACCCGCCCGGATAGAGATCGGCATCCGACGGCACCTTAGTCCCGTGGAACCAGTCGTTGAGGAACCCGCTCAAATCGCGTCCGGCGACCTTCGACACCAGCTTCTCGAAGTCCGCCCACGTCGCGTTCCCGTTGCGATGCTGTCCCACCCATTCGTGCAGCACCTTCTCGAAGCCTGGCTCTCCCAGCTCCCGGCGCAGTGCGTGCACGGCGAGGATGCCCTTGTCGTACGCGCCCTCGAACAGGTGCTCCGGCCCCATGTCGACGAGCTTCTGGCCCCAGAAATCCGTGCTGCCCTTGGTGATTTCGACGGCCGCGCGGTAGCGGTCGTCCAGGTTCTGGCCCTCGCGCTCACCCCACATCCACTGCGCGTACGACGCGAAGCATTCGTTCAGGCAGATGTCCGCCCACGAGTTGAGTGACACCGAATCGCCGAACCACTGGTGTGCGTTCTCGTGCACCATGGTCAGGATTTCCGCCCATTTCGCATAAGTGGGACGGGTTTGTGTCTCCAGGGAGAAGTGGATGTCCTCGTCGAGGTAGATCCCGCCGGCCGCGCTTTGCGGGTATTTGCCGAACTTGCTCTCCAGGAACGAGAGCACCTCCGGCAGCCGGTCGCCGGTGGCCTCGCGGGGTTCGGCGCCGGGCGCGTAGCCGGAGACGACCGGCGTGCCGTCCGGGAGCGTGGAGCGCTGCACGGTGAACTTGTCGATCGCGATCGTGGTCAGGTAGCTGGCCACCGGATTCGGATCGGCCCACGTCGTGGTGGTCTTGCCGTCTTTGGCGCTGGTGCCCTGCTCGCGGCCGTTGGACAGCACCGTCCAGCCGTTGGGCACGTGCGCGGTCAGCGTGAAGGTCGCCTTGTCGCGCGGGGTTTCGTTGACCGGGTACCAGAACGACGCGGAATGCGGCTCGCCGACCAGGTACGCGCCGCCGTCCTCGGAGCGGGCCCAGCCGTTTTCCGACCCGCCGTCGTGCGGGGTTTTCGCCGGAACGCCCGAATAGCGCACGCGCGTCCGGAACGTCGAACCCGATCGCAGCGGCTCGGCCGGAGTCACGATCAGCTTGTTCTTCTCCCGGCTGTACTTCGCCGGTTTTCCGTCGATCTCCACCGCGGCGACGTCCAGCCCGCGCAGGTCGAGGTCGAAGCGGCTGAGGTCTTGAGTGGCTTTCGCGGAGACCGTCGTGTCGCCGTCGAGACGGCCGCTCGGCGGGTCGTAGCTGACGTCGACGTGATAGTCGAGGGCGTCGTATCCGCCGTTGCCGTCGTCGGGGAAGTACGGGTCGCCCGCGCTGTTCGCGCCCGGTGCCGGATGCATCGGCGGCGGCGGAGGAACAGCGGGCTCGGCGGGGCTGCACGCGGACAGCGCGAGCACGCCGATGAGGGCGAGGACGGCGGTCTGTCGGCAGCGCATTCCTTCACCCTAAGCGCAGGTTTGTGATGAAGTGGCGGTGAAAACCCAGGAGGACTAATGCGACCAGGCCTGATCGACTTCGGCGGTGACGAACGCCCCGGCGTGTCGATCCTGCTGCTGCACGGGCTGATGGGCCGCGCCCGCACCTGGTGGCCGGTCGCGCAATGGCTCAAGCGGTACGGCCGCGTGCACGCCCTCGACGCCCGCGGGCACGGCCGCGCGCCGCATACCGGGCCGTGGACCACCGAGCGGTTCGCCGAGGACGTCGCGGAGGTGCTGGCCGACCTCGGTCCGTCCGTGCTGATCGGGCATTCGATGGGCGGGCTCCACGCGTGGGCCACCGCGGCGAAATATCCGGAGCTGGTGCGCGCGGTGGTCAGCGAGGATTTCGCCCCGGACCAGCGCGGACGCACCGTCGAAACCTGGCGCGGCTACTTCGAGAGCTGGCCGGTGCCGTTCGAATCGCTGGCCCACGTGCGCGAGTTCTTCGGCACCGCGGGCGACTACTTCACCGAATGCGTCGAGGAACGCGAAGACGGCTATCACCTGATCGCCGACCTGGAGAACCTGTACGAGATCGCCGCCGAATGGGGCCGCCGGGACTACTGGTCCATTGTGGACGGTATCCGCTGTCCGCTGCTGCTGGTCGAGGGCGAGCACACCGCGATGCCCGCGGGTCAGCAAGCCGAGGTCGCGGCGCGGGTGCCCGGCGCGAAGCACCTGATCGTGTCTGGTTCGGCGCATCTGCCGCACGCCGAGGCTCCCGAGACGTATCGCGGCGCGGTGGAAGCGTTCCTGTCCGGCCTGTGACGCCCCACGTGTGCCGCCCTCGCTGACACACGTGAGGCGTCCCCGGTCAGCGGGCCAGCTCGGTGCGCCACGCGGCGGTCGAGCGGTCCGCCGGCACGATCAACGGCCAGACGTCCGAGCCGAGGTACGCGGATTCGTCGCTGGCCCGGGCCGCGGTGCAGCTGTCGCGGGAAAGCCCGTGCTCAGCCGCCAAGGAGGACACCGCATCGGCGGTCGCCTTGCCGAAGACGCCGTCGGTGGGCACGCCGAACCCGGCCGCGCGCAGGAAGCCTTGCGCGGTCCGCACCCGCGGTCCGGTATCACCCGGCTTGAGCAGCGGCCATTCCGGAGCGTCGAGCCGAGCGACGGACAGACCGAGTTGCTGGCCGACCGCCTTGCGCAGCTCCGGAAGCCGGTCGTAGAGCACCTGGCCGCAGCACTCGGTCGAGTTGAAATCGCGGTGGCCCTTGATGAACTCGGGGGTGATGCCGTATTGGTGCGCGATATAGGCGATCAGCTGCACGAGCGAATTCCACAGCGCGACCGGCACGTCGACCGTGCTGTAGAGGCCCTCGTTCTCGATGCCGAGGCATTCGCTGTTGTGGTTGGCGACGTTCGCGCCCTGCACGTGTTGCGTCCCGCCGCGCAGGATTTCGAGGCTGCGGTGCCGCCCCTCGGTGACGAAGCCGCCGCGGCTGTTCGTGAACTGCTGGCCGGTGTCGATCCAGCCGCGGGTGTCCATGTGGAAGTTCTGGATGTCCCGCGAGATCTGCAGGGCGTGCGCCAGCGAGTAGTCGGTGTTGTTGCCGGGATCGACGGTGTGGTGCACCACGATGTACGTCGGCTTGTGGTTCTCCACCACGATCGCGCCCGACGGCGGCCGGGCGTTCCACTCGGCCGTCGAATGGATCGTCGGCGTGGTGCCGGCGGCCGCGGATCTCGCCGTGGCGAACCCCAAAGCGCCCACGGCGGTGACGGTGAGGCCGCCCTTCAAGACGGCACGACGCGTTGCTTCCCCCATGCGGAACTCCTCAGCCCGGAAGTGCGACGGGAGGAAAGCTAACCCGGCGCCCCGGAGGGGACAACTTTTTGCCGACTTTCGTCGTAGTGCGTCAGTGTTCCCCGGGAAGCGCGAAGAGCCCGTCGGGCGTTTGCTCCAGCAGACCGTCCACGAGCAGCGAATCCAGGCACCGGTCGCGCTGGCCGGATTCGTGCCACACGAGGTCCAGCCGCGCCTTCTCGACCGGTCCCTCGCTGCCGCGCAGGACGTCCAGCAGCAGTCCGCGCACCTGCCGGTCGGTGCCGGCGAACTTCTGCACCGGCTTGGCCGGACCGGCGTATTCGGGACGGCCGTTGTGCTGCCAGGCGCATTCGGCGTAAATCGGGCAGTCCGCGCACTTCGGCGACCGGGCGGTGCAGATCAGCGCGCCCAGCTCCATCAACGCCGCGGAAAGCTTCGCCGCGGGCGCGTCCTCGGCGGGAAGCAACGCCTCGACGTCCGCCATGTCGCGGGTATTCGACGCCGGACCAGCGTCCCCCGCGCCGTGCACGGCCCGCGCGACTACCCGGCGGACGTTCGTGTCCACGACCGGCGCACGCTTGCCGTACGCGAACGCCGCCACCGCTCGCGCCGTGTAAGCGCCGATGCCCGGCAACGCGAGCAGAGTGTCCACATCGGACGGAACGACGTCGCCGTGCTCCTGAGCGATGACGGTGGCGGCGGCGTGCAGCCGAAGCGCGCGACGCGGGTAGCCGAGCTTGCCCCACGCGCGCACGACCTCGCCGGTGGTCTCCGCGGCCAGCGCTGAGGGCACCGGCCAGCGGGCCATCCACTCCAGCCAGATCGGCTGGACGCGCGAGACCGGCGTCTGCTGCAGCATGATTTCGCTGACCAGCACGCCCCACGCCGAGCAGTCCGGTTCCCGCCACGGCAGGTCCCGGCCGACGTCGGCGAACCAATCGATCAGCACCTCGGTGTCTACTGCCACCCCGCCATTGAATACGACGGCTCTTACTTGACCTCGGTCAGGCTCCCGGCCTTCACGTCGTAGACGAATCCGCGCACGTTGTCGTTGTGCAGGAGGAAGTCGCTGCGCCGGGCGCGCTCCACGGAGGTGCGCACGCTGTCCTCGACCTTGCGGAACGCCTCGACCGCCCAGGTCGGCCGCAGTCCGGTGGCGGACTCCAGCTCGTCCTTGAACTCGTCCTCGGTGACCGTGGAGAGGCCGCAGTCGGTGTGCTGGACGATCAGCACCTCGCGGGTGCCGAGCTTGCGCTGGCTGAGCGCGAGCGAGCGGATCATGTCGTCGGTGACCACGCCGCCCGCGTTGCGCAGCACGTGCGCCTCGCCCTGGAGCAGGCCGAAGATCTCGAACACCCGGATCCGCGCGTCCATGCAGGTCAGGATGGACACCTGCAGCGACGGCTTGGGGGAGGACCGGTCGCCGGGGACGATGTCGCCGATTTCCTGATTGCGCTTGAGCAGCACGTCGATGGAGGTCATGGGGCACCTTTCGGCCTGCGCTTCCCCGCGGGACGCGGGCGGTTCCCGTCCATGGAACCGGCCCGCGGGCGCGCACACAATGCGGTGGGCCCGAAATCACGGCAAAGGCTGGGGTGACTTGTGCGTGTTTATGCCGGTTCTAACCGGCGTACGCACTCACGACCTCAGCCGCCGAACCAAGGCTCCTCGACCGTCCGCGGCGGCGCCGACGTGCGTCCCACCCGCAGCTCAGTCGGCAGCGTGATGACCTTGGGCCCGACCCGCTCGGCCGAGCTGAGCAGCAGCCGTCCGGCCACCTTGCCCTTCTCCAGCACCGGCTGATGCACCGTCGTGAGCCCGGAGCGCTCCGCCTCGGCGATGCCGTCGAAACCGGTCACCGTGAGGTCGAGAGGCACCCGCAGCCCGCGGCGCGCGGCCTCGGCCAGCGCACCGAGCGCGAGAATGTCCGAGGTGCAGACCAGCGCGGTGACCTGCGGATACGCGTCCAGCAGCTGGCGCGCGGCAGAAGCACCGTCGTCCACCGTGTGGTCGAAGCGCTCGACCACGGGCACGGTCGCCCAGTCGACGCCAGCCGAGGAAAACGCCGTCGCCAGCGCCTCCAGCCGGGTGCGCTGCACGTGGAAGTGCGCGCCGCTCTGGCGTTCGGAGGTCACGAAGTCGTCGTTGCGCTCGCGGCCGAGCCGCATGCAGAGGACGCCGATCTGCCGGTGGCCGAGCGCGACCAGATGGTCGGCGAGCTGGGTGACGGCGGCCGCGTCGTCCGGGCCGACGCGGTCGACGCCCTCGATGCGGGGCTGGTCGATGATCACCGTCGGCACGGGCCGTTCCAGGACGGCCGCGAGATGCGGGTCGTCGTCCGGCACGGAGTACACGACGAACCCGTCCACGCCCGCGCGGTGCACTGCGGCGAGGTCTTCGCGACCGGGGCTGGCGGGCACGAGATGCAGGCCGACACCCGCGTCCTCGCAGGCCAGCGCGAGCCCTTCGAGCACGCCGACGGCGGCCGGGTCGCGGAAAGCGTAGGAAAGGTTCTCGGTCAGCAACAATCCGACCGCGCCCGCCTTGCGGGTGCGCAGCGAACGCGCGACCGGGTCCGGGCCGGGGTAGCCGAGCCGGCGCGCGGTCTCGAGCACCCTGCGGCGCAGTTCTGGGGAGAGCTGATCCGGGCGGTTGTAGGCGTTGGACACGGTGGTCCTGGACACCCCGAGTTCCGCCGCGAGCGACGCCAATGTCGCCTGCCTCCGGGTGCGAATAGGACGGCCCATCCGCAAACCGTAACGGTTCAGATGGTTTTCCAGAAGCGACACCCCTGTGGTGAGTGTCTCGATCCTCTCGGTGATCAAGAGCGGGTACGGCCACCCGGTGGAGTGAGGCTCGCCGTTCGGATGGGGTAAAGTGAATCTGACAACGGTTTCCATTAGCAGTTCGACCCAGGAGTGCCCGATGACTTCCCGCCGCACCACGAGCGTTCTCGCCGCCGCGTCGGCTTTGGCTGTGTTCGCGCTCGGCGCGTGCTCCAGCACGTCCTCGACCGGTTCCGGGGCGGGAGGGGGAACGGGCGACCAGGTGAAGGTCGTCGCCTCCACCGATGTCTGGGGCAGCGTCGCGTCCGCCATCGGCGGCGACAAAGTGCAGGTCACGTCGATCATTCACGACCCGTCGGCCGACCCGCACTCGTACGAATCCACCGCCGACGACGCGCTCGCCGCCAAGAAGGCGCAGCTGACGCTGGCCAACGGCGGCGGCTACGACGAGTTCTTCACCAAGCTGTCCGGCGAGGCGGCTTCGGCGAAGAAACTGGTCGCCTACGACATCGCCAAGCCGGGCGAGGAGAACGAGCACGTCTGGTACGACCTGCCGGGCGTCGAGAAGGTCGCCGACCAGGTCGCGGCCGCGCTCGGCGAGATCCAGCCCGCGTCGAAGCAGAAGTTCGAGGACAACGCCAAGACCTTCAAGGGCCAGCTCGACGGCCTGATCAAGAAGGCGGGCGCACTCGGCACCGCGCACCCGAACACGAAGGTCGTCGTCACCGAACCGGTCGCGCACTACCTGCTGAAGACCGCGAACATCGCCGACGCCACCCCGAAGGCCTTCTCCGACGCGATCGAGAACGAGACCGACGTGCCCGCCGCGGCGGTCTCCGACTTCACCAAGCTGATCAAGGAAAAGCAGGTGAAGGCGCTGGTCAACAACGTGCAGACGGTCACCCCGCTGACCAAGCAGGCCGTCGCCGACGCGAAGGCGTCCGGGGTCGCGGTGGTCGACGTATCCGAGACGCTCCCGGCGAACGTCACGGGCTACATTGACTGGATGACCAAGGATGTGGACGCGCTGTCGGGGGCTCTGAACAGCTGATGTCCGTCCAGCTTCCGGAAGCCGGCCCCGCGGTCCGCGTGCGCGGGGCCGGGCTCGCCTTCGGCGACCGCACCCTCTGGTCCGGTTTGGACCTGGACGTCGAGCCGGGCGAATTCCTGGCCGTCCTCGGCCCGAACGGTTCCGGCAAAAGCAGCTTCCTCAAAGCGTTGCTGGGAATGCAGTCGCTGTCGGCGGGCACGGTGGAAATCGCCGGCGGCCGTCCGGGCGGCGCGAACCGCAAGGTCGGCTACATCCCGCAGCAGCGAGCGATCGACGATTCGCTCACGCTGCGCGGCGTCGACCTCGTCGGACTGGGCCTGGACGGCCACCGCTGGGGCCCCGGCCTGGCCGGAATGCGCGCACGGAAACGCCGCGTCGCGTCGGTGATCGAATCGGTCGGCGGCACGCGCTACGCGAAACAGCCGGTCGGCCGCTTGTCCGGCGGCGAGCAGCAACGCCTTCGGGTGGCGCAGGCCCTGGTCGGCGACCCGACGGTGCTGCTGTGCGACGAACCGCTGCTGTCGCTGGACCTGGCGCACCAGCGCGCGGTCAGCGAATTGATCGACGCGCGACGGCGGGAAGCCGGGTCCGCGGTGCTGTTCGTGACACACGAGATCAACCCGGTGCTGCAGTTCGTCGACCGCGTGCTGTACCTGGTGAACGGCCAGTTCCGGATCGGCAAGCCGGACGAGGTGATGACCTCGGAGACGCTGTCGGACCTGTACGGGACGAAGATCGAGGTGCTGCGCGTCGGCGGGCAGATTCACATCGCGGGTGCGCAAAGCGCGCTGTGCGAGGACGAACCGCATCACCACGAGCAGGAAGCAGTGGGCTGAGCCTTGGACGGCATGTTCGACTTCGCCAAGACGTGGGAGCTGATCGCGGAACTGGACAGCGTCCGGATCGCGCTGATCGCCGCCGCGGTGCTGGGCCTGCTGGCCGGGGTGCTCGGCCCGCTGATCGTGATGCGCCGCATGTCCTTCGCGGTGCACGGCACGTCCGAACTGGCCTTCACCGGTGCCGCTGGCGCACTGCTGCTGGGCGTCGGCGTGGAATACGGCGCGCTCGCCGGTGCGGTGGCTGCCGCGCTGCTGCTGGGAATCCTGGGAATCCGCGACTCCGACCGCGATTCGGTCATCGGCGTGATCCTGTCTTTCGGGCTGGGCATGGGCGTCCTGCTGCTGTCGTTCTACAAAGGACGGTCGGCGAACAAATTCGGGATCCTGACCGGCCAGATCATCACCGTGGACAGCACGAACCTGACCGCCTTGGCGATCGCCGCCGCCGCGGTCCTGGCGGTGCTGGCGCTGATCTACCGCCCGCTGCTGTTCGCCAGCGTCGACCGCGCGGTAGCCGAGGCACGCGGGGTCCCGGTCAAGACTTTGACGGTGCTGTTTTCCCTGCTGGTCGGTGTCGCGACGGCGCTGAGCGTGCAGGTGGTCGGGTCGCTCTTGGTGGTCGCGCTGATGGTGACCCCTGCCGCGGCCGCTGCCCGGGTGACGGCGAGCCCGCTGCGCGCGACGGTGTTGTCCGTGGTGTTCGCGGAGATTTCCGCACTGGGCGGGATCGTGCTGTCGCTCGCGCCGGGGCTGCCGGTGAGCGCGTTCGTGACTTCGATTTCGTTCTTGATCTATCTGGTGTGCCGGGTGCTCGCGTGGGTCCGCGACCGTCGGCGCGGGGTGCGGACCAGCCCGGTGGAAGCGGCTCCGGTTCCGGTCGGTTAGCCGTAGACGGTCACCTGCTGGCGCGACATCGTCGTCTGGTCGATCTGGTCGAGGACGGCTGTCGCCAGGTCCGCGTAGGACAACGGGATTGCCGCTGCTCGGGAATCGAGGACGTCGCCCGCAATCCGGTACTCGCCGGTCGCCGGTGCTTCGAGCGACAACCCGGGTGGCGGAGTGATGACCAGCCAGTCCACTGCCGCGGCTTGTTCCCGCCAGGCGGCCAGGCCCTTCAACCGGGCTTCGGCGAAGGGGCGCAAGAAAGCGGGAAAGGCCGAGTCGTCCTCGAACACTCGGCCGCTGCCGGTACGAAGAGTCGCGGCGAGACCGATTTCGATCACTCTTGATCCTCGCGCGGCCTTGGCGAGGTTCTCGACCAAACGCACGTAGTAGTCGGGGTCGAAGTTTTCGAACGATTCAGGCGGTGCGGTAAACGGTGTCACCGCATTCACTAATGCCGAGACCTCGTCAGGCACCACAGCCGCGACGCTGTCCGGGGCGGTCAGATCGCCCGCGACGACAGTGACGCCCTCCCCGCGGGCTGCCAATTCGGAGTGCCGGGCCGGGTCGCGAACGACTCCGAGCACTGGGCGTCCGCGTCGCAGAGCCTCGGCGACTATGGCGAGCCCGGCGCGGCCGCCCGCGCCGAAAACCACGACCGGGCTGTTTCGCTGTTCGGGTGCCATGCGCGCGACGGTATTCACGGGAAACTGTGGGCACCAGCAATGCCAAACCGTGGACGAAACCCTGCGCGATCTGCTGGCGGCTCAGGCCGATCTGCGCTCACTGGCTACCGGATCGGATGCTGCGCCAACGCCGTCTTCACCGCCGAAATAAACCCTTCGTCAGTAAACGGCACCAACCCGCCCGCGACATTCCGCTCCACCGCCTGCAGCACCACCACGTGCGAGTTCACGAACTGGTCCACCGCCTGCGACTGCGGCGTCTTGTCCGTCGAATACGCCAGATACGTGAGATTCGTGAACGCCGCCTCCAGGTACCGCGACGACGCGAGGCTGAACGAGTCGCCGTAGACGAGGGTCGGCTGGTCGATCGTGCCGACGATCGGCGGGGCCGAGCGGTGCACCGGCTGGTCGATGCTGCCGACGAATTCTCCCGCGCGGTCGGTGACGCCGTCCGGGCGCAGGTTGTACCGGGTGTTCGTCTTGACGCCGGTCTGGCCGAGCAGCAGCGGCAGGTCCGCGACCGCGTCGTATTGGCCGTCCGGGGCGCTCAGCCAGCTGTTCGTGGAGCCCGGCTTGAGCGTCTCGGCGAGCGCGCGGGTCAGGACGAGGCCGCCTTCGTCGCGCCAGTGCGTGTCGTTCGGGGCGTAGATCGGGTGCCCGACCCTGGCCGCTTCGGCGGCGAGTTGCGGGCGCAGGTCGAGCGAGTGGCCTTCGGTGGTGATCTTGTACCAGTCGTTCGGCGAGGCGGCCTGCGAACATTCCTTGCCCGGGTAGCTGGCGGGCAGGAACTGCGGCACCATCGTCGTCTTGTCCGGCGTCACCACGAACACGAACTTCCGGCCGGACGCCTCGACAGCCGCGCGCAGTTCGTCGATCCGCTTCATCGTGGTGTCGATGTCCTGGGTCGGCGTGCACTTCGCCTCGGAGTCGTAGCCGTAGTACAGCCAGCCGTCCGCGCCCTGAACCACCTTGCGGTAGCCGGCCTGGCTGGAACCCGGTCCGCTCGGCACCGTCGGACCTGTGTTCGGCGCGCCCGGCTGCTGCAGCGGCGGTGCCGGGATCGGGCCGTTGTTCGACGCCGAACCCTGGTCGAGCGGCGCGGCCTCGCCGAAGACGCCCTCGCTGATCCCGTTCGCCGCGTTGATCGCGCCCGCGCGGAACGACAGCTGGTCCGTCGCCCATTTGGGGAGGTTGGTGAAGAACGTGAACCCCTCGCCGAGGCTGGGGAATCCGGCGAGCTTGTGGTTCTCGATCTCGCTCGGCCGGACCCCGACGACCCACAGCATGGTGGGCGTCACGAAGAACAACAGGGCGCTGACCAGCGCGGTCAGCTGCCGCTTGCCGTGCCGCGGGCGATGCAGCGCGTGCTCGCGGGGCAGGTAGGCCTCGTGGACTGCGGGCAGCTGCGGTGGCTCGGACACGTCACTGAGGTTAGTCAGTTCGAGTGAGCCCGGCGCGAACAACCGCCGAAAAGTCAGCCGAGCATGAGGAGGACTTGCAGCTCGCCGACGAGGAACCCGATCACGCCGCCGACCGCGATCAGCTTCCACTCGTCCTGCCGGAACGCCGGCCGCAGCAGGCCCTCGAACTCCAGCGGCGTCAGCGCGAGCATCCGCTGCTCGACCATCTTCGCCACGTCCATCGCCTCGGTCAGGTACCCCTCGGCGTACCGCGCGGTCAGCGGCATCTCAGCCAGCGCCCGCTGCGCCGCGGCATGCTTCATCTCCTGCAGCCGCTGCGCCCCGACAGCGAGCGCGACCACCGGTTTCGCGGCGCTGACCTGCGCGTCCACCGCGTGCCCGACGGCGCGTTCGACCATCGCCACGAGCCGGTCCGACTTCGGGCCGCGCAGCAGGGCGTCGAGCAGATTCGGGACGGTCAGCACTTCGTTAGCAACAAGCTCGCCGTACTGCCGGGCGACTTCGGCTCGCCGCCGCTGGAACTTGCCCTGCAGGATGACCCGGCCCAGCCGCACCGGCTCGCGCGGCAGGAAGATCATCTTGATCGCCAGCCAGTCGGTGAACAGCCCGATCGCGCCGCCGAAGATCGGCAGCACCAGCGGCTGCCGGGTCAGCGCCCACACCAGGGCCTGAACGAGACCGAGCCCGAAGCCGAAGACGATCCCGGCGCGCGCGATGAACGTCATCTCCGGCCGGGACGTCTCGCGGATCAGCCGGACCAGCAGCGCGCGGTCGCGGGTGAGCCGTTCGACGGTCATGTGCCGGACGTCGAGGACCTCGTCGAGGTTGTCGCGGACCTCGTCCAGGAACTCCCGCACCAGCTGCGGCGTGCTGGCCTGCACCTGTTTGATCAGCAGTTCCTGCGCGATCGTGGGCATGACCTCCCACAGCCGCGGATGATGCTGTTCGAGCACGTCGCGGGCGATCCCGTCGACCGCGCGCAGCAGCGGCTGCTCGAGTTCGCGGGTGATGATCACCGGGTCGACGCGGGCGAAGACCTCTTCGATGTCGAGCAGGTTCGCGGTGAGCAGGTCGGTCGCGATCGCGGCCATCCGCCCGCCGTGCTTCGGCACCACGCCCTGCCAGCCGAAGACCGGTCGGATACCGACGAATTCGAGCGGGCGGAACATCATCTCGATCGCGACGCGCTTGGTGACGTAGCCGATCAGCGCGGCGACGAACGGCATCGAGACGTACACCGGCCAGTGCCGCGCGAAGTCGTCCAGCACCGCGTCCACCGGGTCTCCCTCCCCGCTCCGGAAGGAAACCGTATCGCGTGCGCCGCTACCCGAGGAGAAGCAACGCCTGCAGTTCGCCGACGAGCCCGCCGATCACCGCGCCGACCGCGATCAGCTTCCATTCGTCCTGCCGGAACGCCGGTCGCAGCAGCTGCTCGAATTCGAGCGGGCTGAGCCGGCGCATCCGGTCCACGATCGTGTTGCGGACGTCGAGCGCGTTGATCGCGTACGTCTCCGCGTGCCGGATGGTGTCCGGCACCCGCTCGGCGGCCTTCGCGGCGGCGACCTGCTTCATTTCCTGGAACCGTTTGGTGCCCACCGCGATCGCGACGAACGGCTTCACGACGCTCGCCTGCGCGTCGATCGTCTTCTGCACCTCACGGCTGATCAGCGAGAACAACCGGTCCGCTTTAGGCCCGCGCAGCACGGCTTCCAGCAGATTCGGCACGGTGATGATCTCGCGCGCGATCATGTCGCCGTAGTCGGCGGCCACCTCGTCGCGGCGCTTCTGGAACACGCCCTGCCAGTTGTAAAAGCCGAAGAACCGTTTCGGCTCGCGCGGCAGGAAGATCATTTTGAGCGCGAGCCAGTCGGTCAGCCAGCCGATCGCGAGGCCGAACAACGGCAGCACGATCGGCGAGCGCGTCAGCGTCCACACGAGCAGCTGCACGCAGCCGAGAGCGAACCCGAACCAGATCCCAGACCGCGCGATGAACCGCATTTCCGGCCGCGAGATGTCGCGGATCAACCGGTTGAGCAAAGCCTTGTCGCGCACCAGATTCGTGACGACCATGTGCTTGAGGTCGAGCACGTCCTCGATGTTCTGGGAAATCTCGCGCATGATCTTCGTGATCGCCCGCGGCGCCTCCGCCTGCACGCGTTTCAGCAGCAGCTGCTGCGCGCCGGACGGCAGCATTTCCCACAGTCGCGGCTGGTAGGTCTCCATCACCTCGCGGGTGACGTCCTCGACCACGCGCAGCAGCGGCTGTTCGATCTCCTTCGCGACCTGCGCCGGGTCGAGCCGGGCGAAGATCTCCCGCGGGTCGACGAGGTTGGTGGTGAGCATTTCGGTCGCGGTCGTCGCCATCCGCTCGGCGTTCGCGGGCAGCACGCCCTGCCAGCCGAGGAAGGGCCGCAGGCCGACGAATTCGAGCGGCTGGAACATCATCTCGATGGCGACGCGCTTGGTGACATAGCCGATGAGCGCCGCGATGAACGGCATGGAGACGTACACCGGCCAGTGCTCGGCGAATGTGTGCACGCGCGTCCCCTCCGTGTTGCCTACGGAACGGTAACCCGCGCGTTCATTCCGCATCCTCCCCACCACCACCCTCAACGGACGGCAGAGCCGCGGATTATCCCAAGAGGAGCAGGACCTGCAGTTCGCCGACGAGACCGCCGATCACCGCGCCGACCGCGATCAGCTTCCATTCGTCCTGTTTGAACGCCGGCCGGAGAATGCCCTCGAACTCCAGCGGAGTCAGCTGCTGCATCTTCTCGACGATGGTGTTGCGGACGTCGAGCGCGTCGGTCGCGTAACTCTCGACGTGCTTCACGGTCTCCGGCAGATACGCGATGGCCTTCTCCGCGGCGGCCTGCTTCATCTGCTGGTACTCGCGCCCGCCGACAGCCAGCGCGACCAGCGGTTTCGCCAGCCCAGCCTGCGCGTCGACGGTTCGCTGGACTTCCCGCGTGACGAGCGCGAACAACTTGTCCGCCCGCGGCCCGGTCAGCACGGCCTCCAGCACATTGCCCGCGGTGAGGACTTCTTCCGCGATCAACGCACCGTAATCCGCGGCGACCTGCGCGCGGCGTTTCTGGAACATTCCCTGCCAGGTGAAGAACAAGAACCGACGCGGCTGACGCGGGTAGAAGATCATTTTGAGCGCGAGCCAGTCCGTGACGAAGCCCGTGACGAAACCGAAGATCGGCATGATCACCGGTTGTTTCGTGAGCGCCCACGCGATGAGCTGGACGAGCCCGATGACGAATCCGAACCCGATCCCGCTGCGCGCGATGAACCGGAACTCAGGAGCGGCGACCTCGCGGATCAACCGGCAGGTGAGCGATTTGTCCCGGACCATGGCGTTGATCAGCATGTCGTTGACGTCGAGAACTTCGTCCACATTGGCCGACACTTCCCGCATCAGCCGCTTCACGACCACCGGTGCCTGCGCGCGGACGCGGTCCACCAGCACCTGCTGCGCGCGGGCGGGCAGCATTTCCCACAGCCGCGGCTGATAAGTCTCGAAGACCTCGCGAGTGACCTCGTCGACCGCCTTCAGCAGCGGTTCTTCCAGCTGCGCGACCATTTCCTCGGGATCGAGCCGAGCGAAGACCTCACGCGGGTCGAGGAGATTCTTGGTCAGGAGGTCGACCGCCGTGGTCGCCATTCGCCGAGAGTTGGCCGGGATGACGCCCTGCCAGCCGAGGAAGGGCCGGATGCCGCGGAACTCGAGCGGCCGGAACATCATCTCGATCGCGACGCGTTTGGTCAGGTAGCCGATGAGCGCCGCGATGAACGGCATGGTCGCGTACACGTGCCAGTGCGCGGCCAGGTCCGCGGCGATGGCTGAAAGGTCCATGCGTCTGCCCCGTTCGCCCGCGCGGTAGGTCGAGGGGACAGGATGCCATGCGTGACGTCGGGTTTCGCGCTTCGTAATACAGCCGTTTGGCGGTACGTGCCTCGGGTGCCCCGATCACTAAGGTAGCCCGATGGTCGCGCCCGAAAAGCCGCAGCACCCCGCCTTTGCTGTTACCCGCAAGGGTTACGACCCCCACCAGGTCGACGCCCGCATCGCCCAGCTGACCAGCGAGCTGAACACGACCTCCCACGGCCGCGACGAGGCGGTTGCCACGGCGGGCGAGCTCACGAAGGCGCTGACGACAGCCCAGTCGGAGCTGTCCGAGGCAAAGGCCGCGCTAGTACGGGTCACCTCGAGCCCGGCTGGTGCGGGCGCGATCTCCGAGCGCGTGCGGATGATGGTGCAGCTGGCAGAGGAGGAGATCGCCGACCTCCGCCGCTCAGCGGAAGCAGACGCGACCTCAACGCGCGGCGAAGCGGACCGCTATGCGCACGAAACCCAACGGGCAACGGACAAAGCGGCCAAGGAAGCGGAAGCGGAACGCCAGCAATTGCTGACGGAGACCCACGCCGACCTGGCCGCGCGCTCGGAGGCTCTGGACGCCCGGGTCGCCGCCGCGGAGAAGGACTTGGCCGCGCGGCAGGCGGACCTTGAGTCGCGGATTGCTGCTGCGGAAGCGGATATCGCCACTCGCACCGCCGCCGCGGATGAGGAGATCGCGGCTCGCCTGGCGGATCTGGAAGCGCGGCTCAAGGCGGGCAACGAAGACATCGCGACCCGCCTGGCAGCGGCCGACGAGGACATCACCACCCGCACGGCTGCGGCCGATTCGGACATTGCCACTCGCACGGCTGCGGCTGATTCGGATATCGCCACCCGTACTGCTGCGGCTGATTCGGATATCGCCTCCCGGACTGCGGCAGCTAATGAGGACATCGCCACCCGGACCGCCGCGGCCGATGCGGAGATCGCGTCCCGCACCGAGACCGCCGACCGCGCCCGCGCCGAAGCCGACGAACTCTCCGCAACCGCTCGAGCCGAGGCAGACCAGACCTCCGCAGCGGCCCGCGCCGAAGCAGACCAAGCGGCGTTGGCAGCCCGCACTCAGGCCGACGAAGCCGCAGCCGAAGCCCGAGCCAAGGCAGACGCCGAATCCCAGCACGCCCGCCTGGCCGCGGACGCCGAAGCCCGCCGAATCCGCGACGAGAAGGATGCGGAAGCCCTCCGCGTCCGCACCGAAGCCGACGAAGCAGCAGCCCAAGCTCGCGCCGAGGCCGATGCCGCCGCCGAAGCCGCTCGCGTTGCCGCCGACGAAGAATCGGCTCGAGTCCGTGCCGAAACCGACGCCGCCGCCGAAGCCGAAGCCGCCAAAGTCCGAGCCGAAGCCGACCGTCGAGCGTCGGAAGAGATCGCCGTCAAGAAGACACAGGCCGAGACCGCGCTCGCCGACGCCTTCCAGAAGCAGACCGAAGCCACCGAGTCGCGCACCCTTGCCCTGGACCTGCGGACAAAGGTCGCCGACCGGATCGCTGCCACTAACGAGGCCGTCCAGGAGGCATTGCGCTTTCTCGGTACGCAGGAAGAGGAAGCGGCGCCTGCGGAGCCTCCGCAGGCTTCATCCGACGAGCCTTCGCCGAGTGACTCACCCGCCCTGCCCCAGCCGACCCCGCGCCCAGCCGCATCCGCCACTCCGGACGCCCCGGCGGCCGCGGACTCGCCGCAAGCCGCCAAACCCGCAGACCCGCCCGCCCCTCGGACCGGCAACGGCAATGGCCGTCGCCCCGGCCGCCCTCGCGCGGGCCGTTCCTGACTTTCCCAGCCGACTCCGCGGCCCCGGACGCACTGGCGGCCGTTGGCCCGCAGCAACTGCCAAATTTGCTGAACCGCTGGCCTCTTGCAGCGGCAATGGCCGTGGCCCGGGTTGCCTTCGCTCGGGCTGTTCCTGACCTGCCTTCAGTTGACTCCGCGCCCCGTCGCATCCGCCAGCCTCTCGCACCGCACTGTCAACCGGCCGCTCGCGCGCGGGCCGTTCCTGGCTCGCCCTGCTGCCCTGATTCCTGCGACACTCCGACCACCAGCGCTGCTTGGCCTGCGACGGTGCCAGGGTTGAGGGCGTCATCGGTCGAATTGACGTCGGCGGCGGACGCAGGGCCGGTAATTCCCGCGTGCACGAACTCCTCTGGCGGTTCTGATCATGCTGGTGCCCGCGAAAGTGCGGGCCTCGCAGTGAATTCCATGGTCGGGCAGGACAGTCGGATAGAACGCGTCGAGGGAGATGCGAGGCCAGCACCGCCAGGCAAACTTTCGGCCGGTTCGGTCGCGGCTGCCCTCGCAGTGAATCTCATGGCCGGAACCGGACAGCACGGTGGATCGAGCCACGGGGAATGAGAGGCTCGCAGCTACCCGAGATCGTCAGGAGTTCCGGATGTCCGTTCCCCCGGGTTTCCCCGCGCCGACTCCCGCGTCGATCCGCCGCCGGGCGAACTTTCCGGCTGGGACGGTCGCGGCTGCCCTCGCTGGTTGCACGGCGATCGCGCTGGTGTGGTTCGTCTTCGCGAACGTGCTGATCGGCGGCCCGGTTGGCGAGTGGTCGGACATGGTGTGGGTGAACGTCGTGTGCGGTCTGATCTCCGCATTCGCCGTGGTCGTGCCAGCCGGCTTCCTGCTCGCGCGGCACGTCTGGGCGGCTTGGACCTTGTTCGGGCTGTGCCTGCTGTACGTGGTGGTGGTTGTGGCCGTGCCGATGCCGGCGGGCACGAGTTTCGGCGCGCACCTCGACTTCGTGCTCGGCTTCCACAAGAGCAACGGGGTGCCGATCGGTCTGGCCACGATCTTCGCGTTCCTTACCGCGATCGCCGCGCTCGTCTCCGCGACGGTGCGGCCGCCGCGCCGCTGACCCGGTAGCGGAAAGCCAACCCCGGCACGCACCTTCCTTCGGTCGCTGCCCATCCCGCAAAGGCCGACCACGTACCGAGGCTTAGCCTCGCAACTACCCCAGTCGCATCACCCCGCCGCCACGGTGAACAGTTCCTCGTCAATCCAGCCGCGGTCCCGCAGCTCTCGGCAAAACCGTTGGTACGAAGCCAACATCGCCGCTTTCTCACGAGGATCCGGCTCGACGAGCGACCCCGCCGGCATCCCCTCGCACACCGCGCTCAGCCCGCCCGGCGTGCACCCTGCCGCCGCAAGGAACGCCGCGCCGTAGCCCGTTTCTGCCTGCGGTGCCACTTGCAGTCCAAGCCCGCTCACGGTAGCTCGGATCTGAGTCCACAAAGGACTTTTGCTGCCGCCACCCGCCGCGAGGAGCGGTTCGAGGACCGGGACACCCAGTCGTCGCAGGTGATCCAGTGCTAGTCGTTCCAGGAAGGCAACTCCTTCCAGCTGAGCCCGGTGCAGTTCGGCCTCGTCGGTCGGAGTGCCTAGGACGAAGCCTTCCGCATCGCCGCGCGCGAAGGGGAAACGTTCTCCCTTGCGTCGCAATGGGAACGCCACCACCTTGGCTGGTCCGTGAGCCGCAGCGGCCGTATCCAGCTCGGCCAAGCGTGGACTGTCCGAAACGGACTCGCCGCCGGTGTTCGACGCGCCGCCTGGCAACCACCAGCCGTCTGGATGCCGGTGGCTGTACATGACTCCGGTGGGATCCGGCACCAATGATTCTGTGACGCCTTTCAGGACATAAGTGGTCCCAAGAATCCCTACGAACCGTCCCGGTTCGACCGCGCCTGCGGCCAGCTGTCCCGCGCATCCGTCCGTCATGCCTGCCACCACGAGGCATCCGGCGGGCAACCCGGCTGTTGGCGTCGAAATCTCGCCGAGCACGGTTGTCGGCGCGACCACCGGTGGCAGCATTCCGTCTGGCACGCCCAATCCGGCGAACACCTCGGACGGCCATTCCTCAGCCAGCGGGTCGTAGCCGCTTTTGAGCGCGTGCGACCAATCCGCCGCGACCGGATGTCCGGTCAGTTTTTCCGCGATCATTTCCGGCGTGTGCCGGACGGCCGCCGCCTCGGTGTGCTCGGCCAGCCACGCGATCCGGCCGAGGGCCGCGGTCGGCGAGACTCCCGAACCCAGTGCCCGCCACCGGTTGGCGCCTAGTTCTACGGCTTTCGCGTTGTAGTCCGCGCCGCGCCGGTCGTCGTACATCAACGCGGGCGTAACCGGTTCGCCCGCGGCATCGACGCCGACGATCGTTCCGGACGTCGCCGCGATCGCCACTGCCGAGACTTCCGCGCCGCGCTCGGGCAGCGCGGCAGTGACCTCGTTCAGCACCGAACAGACCGCGGGCCACCACGCCGACGGATCTTGTTCGCTGCGGCCTCCGCCCGCGCGCACCGGTGCCGGCAGCGACGCCGATGCGGTGGCGAGGACCGAGCCGCCGCGCACCGCGAAGGCACGAACCCCCGCGGTGGCGACGTCGATGCCGACCGAGACCTGCTCGTTCACGCCGTGCTGACCCTTTCTTCGACGTCCTGCAGGCTGCCGTCGCTAGCGAGCGCTTTTTCGGTTTCCTCAGGCAGTTTCAGGAATCGCACCAGCACCGCGGCTACCAGGTACAGCGCGGCGAAGATGATGACCACCCCAGCGGCACCGGCTGGTCCGAGGAACAACGACACGATCGCCGGACCTACGAACGCCGCGGCACCCGCGCCGAGGTTCAACAGCGCCATCGCGCCGCCCTTGTGTTCCGGGGCCAGCGAAGGCAGCAGCGCGGAGATCGGCACGAACCCGGCGAGCGTCGCGCCGTAGAGGGCACCGACGATCAGCGCGAGCCAGTAGTACTGCGCGCCCATCGCGACCGGCACGAAGTACAGCAGCAGGATCGAGATCGCGCAGCCGATCGCGCCGAACCAGAAAATCGTGGTGCGCCAGCCGATCCGGTCGCTCAGCACGCCGAAGATCAGGTTGAAGAAGATGTTCGTCCCGTAGATCACCGACACCAGCAGCAGCCAGCGGCTCTCCCCGAACCCGATCTGGGAGATGAAGATCGTCGGGAAGAACACCAGCATGCCGAATTCGGGCGCGGTGTTGATGACCCGCACGATCATGCCGACGCCGACCCGCGGTTTCTTCCACGCGATCGAGACACTGGAAACCAGGCTCTGCACCGGTTTCACGTCGGGCGGCGCGAGCCTGCGGTATCCCGTGCGCTGCCGGACGCCGAGCACCGCCACGAGTCCGCCGATGCCGAGCAGCACGACCGCCACCCACAGCGTGCCGTAGTGGCCGAACAGCGAGTTGGTGAAGCTCGCGACGAGCGCGCCGAGCGTGGGGAGGCCGCCGGTGAAGGCGAAGTAGAACCAGCCGACTGCCGCGCCGAGCCGCGCGACCGGAGCCACCGCGGTGATCCACACCAGGAAGCCGAACGCGAACATCGGATAGCCGAATCCGCGGATGCCGTAGCAGATCAGCATGGCCGCGTAGTTTCCGCTGGCGAGGCCGAGCGTCAGGAACAGCGCGTCGAACACCAGCCAGATGACCAGGCCGATGATCATCACCCGCCGCGGCCCCCACAGTTCGGACAGCGCGCCCGAAAGCCACGACGCCAGCATCACGGCGATGCCGTACACGGTGATCACGTACGACGCTTTGATTTCCGTGCCCGCGCCGTTGTCCGCCATGTACGGCGCGATGAAGCCGGACTCCACTCCGTCGCCGATCATGAACAGGAGCAGACCGACATACCCGAGGAACAGGGGCGCGGGCAGCCCCCATTTCGTGAGCAAGCGCCCGAAGCCCGACTTGGGCAACTCCGCTGTTGCCGACTCGTTCATACACGCCTCCATGACGTCGAGATCAAACGTATCATGGACTGTGTGAACTTCGCACGCAAGAGTGTTATGAAGTCGATCAGTTGTCGGGATGTTCGGCGACCTGAACCTCGACCCGGCTGCGCAGCTCGTCGACGTAGTGCGGATCGGCCTCCTCGTCCACGATCAGCAGGTCGTAGTCGTCCAGCGGGGCGAGCCGGTGCAGTGCCGTGCGCTTCATCTTGCTGTGGTCCATCAGCAGCACCTTGTGCCGCGCGGCGGCCAGCATGGCCCGCTTGATCATCACGATCTCGGGCTCCTGGTGGAAGCTCATCGACGTGCTCATCGCCGAGGTCGACACGAACGCGATGTCCACCGAGAGCCGCTCGATCGACTCGATGCTCTGCATGCCGAGGAACGAGTCGTGGGTGGGCGAGTAGTCGCCGCCGATGCAGATCAGCCGCAGCTCGTGCACGTTCTTGAGGACGTCGATCGCGGCGAGGTAGTTCGTGGCCACGGTCAGCGGGGTCACGTCGACCAGCAGCCGGGCCAGCGCGAGCGCGCTCGTGGAATCGTCGAGCAGCACCGACATGCCGGGCTCGACCTGCTCCACCGCGTGCATCGCGATCAGCCGTTTGGCGTCGACGTGCGCGTTCATCCGGTATTCGGCGTTGCTCTCGAACACCGTCGACGGCATCGCCGAGACCCCGCCTCGGTACTTGCGGACCAGGCCACGCCGGGACAGCTCGTCGATGTCCCGGTGCACCGTCATCATGCTGACGCCCAGCAGGTCGACGAGCTCGCCGATGGTCGCCGAACCCCGCTGGAACACGTGCTCGGTCAGCCGCTGCTGACGGTTCTCGCGGGGGTGCCCGGCAGGCTTTTCGCTCGACATGCCGTGATTATCGCGGTTCCACTGGGAGGTTGAAGCGCACCAGGGCAGTTCGGTCACCGCTCACCTCCAGTTCGGTGACGGCCGCGTTGTCCAGCCGGGGAAACACGCCGCGGTAGCGGGACAGCGGGATGCCGAGCAGCTGGCAAAGCGTGAGCCGCAGCAGCGTGTTGTGGGCGACGACCAGTGCGGTTCCGCTGGTCGCGGCGGCAATCGCCCGGATCGCGCGAGCGCCGCGCTCGGCCGCTTCGGTCGGATCGTCGGCGCCGGGGAACGCGCCGGCGATCGGGTCGGCGAGGAAGCGTTCGACCGCCTCGGGGTCGGTCCGGCGCACCTCGTCGCGGGTGCGGCCCTCGGCGATCCCGAAATAGGTTTCCCGCAGGTCGGGGAGGATTTCCGGGACCAGTCCAAGCGCCTCGGCCGCCGGTTCGATCGTGCGCCGGGCACGTCGTTGCGGCGAGCAGAACAGCCCGTCCGGTTTCACCCGGCGGGCGTACGCGGCCAGCGCGCCGGCCTGGCGGATTCCCTCCTCGGTCAGCGCTACCTCGCTGGTGCCCGCGTAGCGGTTCTCCGCGTGCCATTCGGTCTGCCCGTGCCTGGCCAGCAGCAGCCGTGCGCCCACTCGTGCCCTCCTTGTGTGTGAACACCCTTGCGAACTTCTCATCGTCGCTGTTAACTTAACATTGCTCGTGTGAAACGGGCTCGCTCTCTGAAGGGATCTGGTGGATGACGCTCGACGCGGTGGTGTTCGACCTCGACGGTGTCCTGGTGGAAAGTGAACACCTCTGGGAGGAGAACTGGGTCGCTTTCGCCGCTCGCCACCAGGTCGAGTGGACGGCGGAGGACACGGCCTCGGTACAAGGCATGAGCGCGCCCGAATGGGCCGGCTATCTCGCCCGCCGGTGCGGGGTGCCGGACCAGGCGGACGAGGTGGAACGCGCGGTGGTCGACGGCATGATCGCCTCGATCGACGCGGGAGAAGCGCCGCTGCTGCCCGGCGCGGGTGCGATGGTGCGCGAGGTCAGCGAGCGGGTCCCGGTCGCGCTCGCGTCGTCGGCCGCCCGCCGGGTGATCGACGCGGTGCTGGAGAAACACCAGCTCACCGGCGAGTTCACCGCGACGGTGTCTAGCGCCGAGGTCGCGCGGGGCAAGCCGAACCCGGACGTGTACCTGGAGGCGGCGGCCCGGCTCGGCAAAGCGGGCAGCGAGTGCCTCGGGGTCGAGGACTCCAGCAACGGCATCCGGGCGGCGGCCGCGGCCGGGCTCACCGTGATCGCGCTGCCCAACCCGACGTACCCGCCGAAGCCGGACGCGCTGGAGCTGGCCAGCGCGGTGGCGGCGAGCAATGACGACGTCCGACTGAAGCTCCTGGCTTATCTGGCCGGCGAGCCGGTGGCTGCGAAGGACTGAACCATGACCACCTTGGGTTCCCCGGACACGTTCAAGCGGCAGTGGCTGGACGGGTTCGTCACCGCGTACGGCCGCACGGTACAGAAGGTGCCGGATGCCTACGGCGTCGTTCGCCGCGAGGCTCCGGCGAGCCCGAAGGTCGCGGTCGTGATCGGCGGCGGTTGCGGGCACTACCCCGCGTTCGCCGGTCTCGTCGGCCCTGGCCTTGCAGACGGCGCGGTGGTCGGAGACGTGTTCACGAGCCCGAGCGCCGAGCAGGTCTACCGCACGGCGCGGGCGGCGGACAACGGCGCCGGCGTCCTCTTCGGTTTCGGCAATTACCAAGGCGACGTGCTCCACTTCGGACTCGCCGCCCGCAGGCTGGCGGCGGAGGGCATTCCGAGCCGCACCATCCTGGTCACCGACGACATCGCGAGCGGCCCGGCGACCGAACCGGAGCGTCGGCGCGGCGTGGCGGGCGACTTCCTGGTCTTCAAGATCGCGGGCGCGGCGGCCGAGCGCGGTTACAGCCTTGAGGCAGTGCACGAGGTCGCGGCGAAAGCGAACGCTCGCACGCGGACGTTCGGCGTCGCGTTCGGCGGCTGCACGCTGCCCGGTGCGGACGCGCCTCTGTTCACCGTCGCGGACCGGGAAATGGAGCTGGGTCTCGGCATTCACGGTGAACCAGGCGTGCGCACGGTGGGCCGGTTGTCCGCGGCGGAGCTGGCGGACGAGCTGGTCGACGGCCTCCTGCCGGAGCTGCCCGAGGGCGACGGCCGGGTGGTCGTGCTGGTGAACGGGCTCGGCCGCACCAAATACGAGGAAATGTTCGTCACCTACACCCGCGTGCACGAACGGCTCGCCCAAGCCGGGATCAGCCCCGTGCACTCCGAGGTCGGGGAGTTCGTCACGTCGCTCGACATGGCCGGGGTTTCGCTGTCGATCCTGGTGCTGGACGACGAATTGGCCGAGTTGTACGCCGCGCCGTGCGACACCCCGGGCTATCGCACCAGCGGTGCCGAGCTGACCACGGTCGAGCTTGAGTCCACAGTGGACGAATTGCTGACCGAGGAGGCTCCGGGGACCAGCGTTGTCGACCGGGTCCTCACCGCGGCTCTGCGCAGCATCGAGGAGAACGAAGCCGAGCTGGGCAGGCTCGACGCGGTGGCCGCGGACGGGGACCACGGGCTCGGCATGACTCGCGGAATGCGCGCCGCCGTCGCCGCCGCTCGGCGCGAGCCGGACACGGTTTCCGGTGCGCTGCTGGCCGCCGGCACCGCGTTCGCCGATGCGGCTGGCGGTGCCTCGGGCGCGTTGTACGGCGTGCTGCTGGCGGAAACCGGAGCCGGTCTGAGCGGCGTGGCCGCCGCGGACGTCACCACGGTGATGCTCGCTGACGCGGTCGACGGTGCGGTTCGGGCGTTCTGCGAGCTGGGCAAGGCCGAACCGGGCGACAAGACGATGCTCGACGCGATCGAGCCGTTCCGGGCCACGCTGCGAGAGCAGGCGGGCTCGGAAGTAGTGCAGGCATGGCGGAAGGCCGCTGGAGCCGCGGTTGTGGCCGCGCAGGAGACCGCGCACTTGCGTCCGGCGAAGGGACGCGCTGCGCGGCTCGCGCAACGGAGCGAGGGGCATTCGGACCCGGGTGCGGTGTCGTTCTCGCTGCTGGTCACGGCTGTCGGCGAGGAGCTGGAAAGGAGCGCTGACTGATGCGCATCGTGGTGGCGGCGGACAACGCCGGGGTCGAACTGAAGAATCAGCTGCGCGACCTGCTGCGGGCCGACGAACGGGTCACCGAGGTGACCGACCTCGGCGTGCTGGACGCGGCGGACGACCGGGCGTACCCGTTGCTGGGGCTGGCCGCGGCGGAAGCGATCGCCCGCGGCGAGGCAGACCGCGGCGTCCTCGTCTGCGGCACCGGCATCGGCATGGCGATTTCGGCGAACAAGGTTCCCGGCGTGCGGGCGACGGTCGCGCACGATTCGTACTCCGCCGAGCGGTCGATCAAATCGAACGACTGCCAGGTGATCACCTTCGGAGCCCGCGCGATCGGTCCTGAGGTGGCGAAGAAGATCGTGGCCGAATGGGTCGGATACCGCTTCGATCCGGCGTCGGCCAGCGCGACCAAGGTCGCGCACATCACCGAGTACGAGAACGCCCACTGACCAAGGCGTCCGCCGTGGCGCACAATCGGCACAGAGCGAGTGAGGGAGCAGAGTTGCACATTCTCGCTGCGGGAGACCACTTCGTCAGCCCCGGCCTGCTGGCCGGAGCCGTCCGCGCGGAACTCGGCGGCGACCACGAGGTCGCCGAGCTGACGCTGCCGTGGCCGGTCGAGCCGTTCGGGCCGGTCGGCAACGTGCTGGAGGCCAGCGGTACCGAAGACCAGGTGATCGAGGCACTCGCCGGTGCCGCGGCCGTCGTCACGCAGATGGCTCCGTTCACCAAGAAGGTCTTCGCCGCCGCGCCGGCGCTCAAGCTCGTGTCGGTGTGCCGGGGCGGGCCGGTGAACGTCGACCTCGCTGCCGCCACTGAGGCGGGTGTCGCCGTCACCTACGCGCCGGGACGCAACGCGGGTGCGGCGGCCGAGTTCGCCGTCGGCATGATCCTCGCCGCGATGCGGCGGATCTCGACGTCCTCGGCCGAACTGCTCGCCGGCACCTGGCGCGGCGACTACTACGCCTACGACCAGGCCGGGCTCGAGCTGGGCGGCACCACCGTCGGCCTCGTCGGGTACGGCGCGATCGGGTCCCGGGTCACCAAGGTGCTCGTCGCGTTCGGGGCGAACGTCCTGGTGGCTGACCCCTACGCCGACCGCGCCGCGGTCGAGGCCGATGGCGCACAGCTTGTCGAGCTGGACGAGTTGCTCCGGCAGAGTCGCGTCGTGAGCCTGCACGCACGGCTCACCGAGGAAACCCGGCACCTCATCAACGCGAGCAAACTCGACCTGCTGCCGGAGGGCGCGGTCCTCGTGAACACCGCCCGCGGCGGCCTGCTCGACTACGCGCCGCTGCCCGAGGCTCTGCGTTCCGGTCGGCTCGGCGCGCTCGCGCTGGACGTCTACGACGTCGAGCCGCCGCCTGCGGACTGGGCGCTGCGCGACGCGCCCAACGTGATCGCGACCCCGCACCTCGCCGGCGCGAGCAGGCAGACCGCCGAGCGGGCGGCCGCGATCGTCGCCGCGGAGGTCGGCCGGTACGCGCGCGGCGAGCAGCTCGCCAACCTCGCGAATCCCGAGGTGCTGGAGCGACGGCCGTGATAGTCGGGGTCGACATCGGGACGTCGCTCACCAAGGCCGTGGTGTTCGACGAGGACGGCAGCTCCATCGCGAGCGCGTGCACGCCGTCCGAGGTGCGCCACCTTCCGGGCGGCCGGGTCGAGCAGGACCTCGACCAGGTCGTCGGCACGGTCGCGACGGTGGTGCGCGAGGTCGCGGCCGCGCTGCCCGAGCCGGCGTCCGCGTTGGCGTTGACCGGACAGGGCGACGGCCTGTGGCTCCGCGACGAGACGGGTGCCGCGGTGCACCCGGCCATCTCGTGGCTCGACGGCCGGGCGAACACGGTGCTCGCGAAATGGCAGGCCGACGGCGTGACCGCGGAAGTCTTCCGCCGCACCGGTTCCGGCATGTTCCCCGGCTGCACCGCGGCCATCATGTCCTATTTGGACACTCATGATCCCGAGGTGCTCGACCGTGCCGCCGTGGCCGGATACTGCGTGGACGCGGTGTTGCAGCGGCTCACCGGAGAGATCACGGTCGACGTTTCGGATGCGTCGCTGCCGTTCTTGAACCCGGCCACCCGCAGCTACGACGACGGGGCGATCGAGGCCTGCGGTCTGGGACATCGTCGTTCGTTGTTCGCGAAACCCGCCCCGGCGAAGTCGGTGTTCCGGCTCGACCGGCGCGGTGCCGAATTGCTCGGGCTGCCAGTAGGACTGCCAGTCACCGCAGGGCCTTTCGACCTCCCAGCCAGCGCAATCGGTGCTGGCGTACGGAAACCGGGCGACGGCATCCTCACCGCCGGGACCACGCTCGCTTGCCAGGTGCTCACCGCAGATCCCGCTTTCGACCCTGAAGCGGAACCGGCGGGCATGTTCCTGTGCACGCCCGACGAGCACGAATACCTGCACGCGATGCCAGCGATGGTCGGTACGGCAGGCATCGATTGGGCCTGCGAGCTGCTGGGCATCAGCGTCGAGGAAATCGACCCGCTGCTGGCGAGCAGCAGTCCCGGCGCTCGCGGGGTGCGCGCCCTGCCGTTCCTCTCGGTATCCGGCGAACGCGCGCCATTCGTCGACGCCGGAGCTCGCGCGCAATTCTCTGGGCTGAGCCTGGAAACCGGCCGGGCCGACCTGGTGCGGGCGCTCTGCGAGTCGATCGCTTACGCCGCACGGCATTGCTTTGAAGCCGCCGGCCTGTCGGGACAGCTCTACGCCTGCGGCGGAGGAGTGCGCTCGCCCGAATGGCTGCGGATTTTCGCCGATGTGCTCGGCCGTCCGGTCGTGATCCCGAGCGATCCCGGCGTCGGCGCCCGCGGTGCCGTGCTCACCGCCGCGGACGCGCTGGGAAGGCCGTACGATCGGGATCGCTGGGCCGCGAACTCGCGAACGGTCGAGGCCCGGCCCGAAAATGTGGCTGATTACGAGCGCGGTTACGCCGACTACCAGGCTTCCCTGTCTGCCGCGCGCGGACTGTGGAGGCTGTGAATGATCCTGGAGAACGAGCGTGCCGCCGTGTGCGAGTACGCCCGCCGCCTGACCGCGGACGGCTTGGTCGTCGGCACGTCAGGCAACGTGTCGGCGCGAGCTGGCGACCTGGTCGCGGTAACCCCGACCGGTGTTGACTACGCCGCCCTCACGCCCGCCGACATCCCCGTGGTGGACCTCGACGGCAACCCCGCGGACGGCACCCTGAAGCCGACGAGCGAACTTCCGATGCACCTGGCGGTGTACACCCGGGCCGTCGATCCGGAGTCCGCCCCGGTGAACGCGGTGGTGCACACGCATTCGGTGCACGCCACCGCAGTGTCCACTTTGGTTACCGAAGTCCCGCCGATCCACTACATGCTCGCGGCAATCGGACCCACGGCTCGCGTGGCTCCGTACTCGACCTACGGCACCACCGAGCTTGCCGATGCCATGCTGGCGGCCTTGGCCGATCGCCGAGGCTGCCTCCTGGCGAACCACGGCACGATCACTTACGGCGACTCGTTGTCGAGTGCGTATAGCCGTGCCCAGCAATTGGAATGGGTCTGCCAGGTGTGGCTGCTGGCCCGCTCAGCCGGTAGCCCGGGTTTGTTGCCGCCAGCGGAAATCGAGCATGTGGTGGAGAAACTGAAGGGATACGGCCAACGCTGATTGATCAGTGCGAGGGCGGCGGCCCGCCCTGGTCGCCTTGGCCCGGCGGATACCCTGGCTGGGGCGGATACCCGGGCTGGGGCGGATACCCAGGCTGGGGCGGGTACCCGGGCTGGGGCGGATAGTCAGGTTGTGGTGCAGCTGGTGCCGCCGGGTAGCCGTTCTGCGGCAAGGGATTCCCCGGCCCGGGCGGCGGCATCGGATACCCGGTCTGAGCAGGAGCCCAGGGCTGCGGTGAAGATCCGGGTTGCGCAGGAAACCCAGGCTGCACAGGAAACCCAGGCTGTGCGGGAATCCCGGGCTGACCCGGATACGTAACGCCCGGCTGAGGCGTGTACCCAGCTTGCGGGACCTGCCCGGCGTATCCCTGCGGCGGGTACGGCGCTGCTGTCCAAGCCGCCGGACCGTAGCCCGTTCCGGCGGGTTGCGCGCCCGGAAGAAGCTTGGCGACCGGAGGCAGCAGCAGCGCGATCGCCGTCAGCCCGGCGACGACAGCTGCAATGCCCGTCTGAAGTTCCACGACGGCAAGCACGTGCCGCGAGAGCAAACGCGACAGCGAAACAATGGCCACCACCGCTTGCACAACCGCGGGAACGACGAGAAAACGCGCCGGGCGCAGACCTCGCGTCGCGAGCAATGCCGCTCCAGGCAACACCGCGATACTCAGCACAGCCAACAGCGGATGCACATAACTGCCGCTGTCCCAACCATGGTTGATCATGGTCGCGGCTTCGGCCCACAGCACGACTATCTCACTGAGTCCGAGCACTCCGGCGAGCACCAGAGCGAGGTTCCGCGCCTGTTTGGTTGGTCCGGGCATGCCGGGATAACCCATACTTCCCCCTCCGTCGTCCTCTTACGGTAGCGGCACGAGCGCCCCCATGCCTGCCCGTGCGAACTGCGTAGCCAACCGTTGCGGTAACGGATTCGGGTACAAAATGATCGACGCGAACGGCGACGGCGTGTAACCGGCCCCGCCGTTGCTCTGCAGGTGCACGCTGACGTGCACGTTGCGGTCAGCGGGAACCTCGAACGACACCGCGCCCCAGGAAACGACGTACTGCCGACCGTCGATCCCCGCGAACGGGATGTAGGCGCCGGCGTGGAAAATATGCGTGGAAATATCGATCGTGAGCAACCGGCGCGGCCCGTCATGCGGGTCGACGTACGGGATCACGTTCGGAGTGGAAGCCAAATCTGGCGGCTCGGTCGGGTCGGTCATCGTTCCGGGCCTTCCGGTAGGCAACGGACGAATCTTACCCTCGGCGCAGGGATCCGGGAGCGTCAGTGCCAGCCCGAAGTCCCCGACTTCGCTGAACTTCGGGGCTTTCGCAGGGAGTTCCGGAATAACCCAGTGCGCACTGCGCCCGGCGGCTTGCGCGGCATTTCCCCTTGAGGCCGAAAGCATGTCTGCCACCAGTGTCCCGCAGTGCGGCGAGATCAGAACTGGTAGTACAGGAACGGGCTGAAAGTTCCCGTAGCCACCAGGATCGCCGCGTAGATCAGGCCGACCGTCATGACGCCGATCCGCAGCGCCGTCGCGCCGCGGCTTCGGGAGGATTCCAGCAGCGGGCCGGTCACCGGGTGCGCCGGGAGGATGAACACGATCAGTGCCAGTAGCAGGATCACCAGTCGCTGGTTCGTCAGCGCGCTTTCCACGACGTCGCCGAGGCCGCCGAAGTCGGGGATCAGCATGTGGCCGATCATCGACAGCGCGTGGCCGAGGTCGGCCGAGCGGAAGAAGACCCAGCCGAACACCACGAGGATCAGCGTCAGCACCCGGCGGGCGATGCGGGCGACCGGGCTGGCCGGGGAGTCGCCGAGGTTGAAGCGGCGTTCGATGACCAAAAGCGCGCCGTGGTAGCAGCCCCAGATCAGGAACGTCCATTGCGCGCCGTGCCAGAAACCGGTCAGCACGAAGACGATCGACAGGTTCCGGTACGTTTTTCCGGCGCCGGAACGGTTCCCGCCCAGCGGGATGTAGACGTAGTCGCGGAACCAGCGCGACAGCGACATGTGCCAGCGGCGCCAGAACTCCGTGATCGTCACCGACGAGTACGGGCGGGCGAAGTTCTCCGGCAGCCGGAAACCGAGCATGCGGCCTAGGCCGATCGCCATGTCCGAGTAGCCGGAGAAGTCGAAGAACAACTGCAGGGTGTAGCCGATCGCGCCGAGCCAGGCCGTCGTGAACGTCATCTGGTTCGCCGGGGTCGAGAAGCAGGCTTCGACCATCGGGCTGAGCGAGTCGGCGATGATCGACTTCTTGCACAGGCCCAGCGCGAACCTCGGGAAGCCCGCGGCGATGTCGTCCAGCCGGTGCGAACGCCGCTGCGGAAGCTGGTCGGCGATCTCCCGGTACCGCACGATGGGACCCGCCACGAGCTGCGGGAACATCGCGATGTACGCGGCGAACGACACCGGGTTGCGCAGCGCGTGCCGTTCGCCGCGGTAGATGTCCACCACGTACGAGATGTGGTGGAAGGTGTAGAAGGAAATGCCGATCGGCACCACGATGTTCGCGACGCCCAGGTCGCCGCCGAACCAGTGCGCGACGGCCGCGATCTGCTGCGTCGCGAAACCGGCGTACTTCCAGATGACGAGCACGAGCACGTCGAGGGTGATGACGCCGATCAGGATCCGCTTCCGGCGCTTGCCGCGGACGTCCCACGGGCTGGGCTCCAGCGCCGGTCCGGCCAGGAAGTTCACCGCCATGCAGAGCAGCAGCAGGAACAGGTACGGGCCGGCGCCGATCGTGTAGAACAGCAGGCTCGCGACCGCGACGATGCCGTTGCGCCAGCTGCGCGGGCACGCCAGGACCGCGATCAGCACCGCGGGCATGAAGTACCACAAGAACAGCGGCGAAACGAACGACATCGGTGACGGACCCCCTCGGTTCCGGAGGAGACCTTAGCCCGAGCGGGTGGCCCTGCGGGGCGATGCCCGACGGATCACAGCACGAATCACGGAGGGTGACGGATTTGGGAGGATTCCGCCGCTCGCGGTGGGGAAGGGCGGGGGGACACGAGCGTTCTGCGGAGGCGACGACGGCAAGGCTCGTCGGGGAGTTGCCCGCAGCGGAGATCCGAAACAGGGGCTCTCGCGAACCAATTCCAGCCCGGGCTCAGTCGGTGATCCGGCCCAACCACTCGCCCATCAAAGCCTTCTCCGCCGCACTCAACCCCGACACCTGCGGCAACACCGCCCGCAACGCCGTCGCCGCCGCGGCGGGTCCAGGAGTGCGGGACACCGGCCGATCCGTGCTGATCGCCGCGATCACCGCTTCTCGAGCCGCGACCGAGACCGCCAGGTCGCGGGAATCCGGCGGAGCACCGATCAGGCTCAACGTCGTCCCAGACCCGGCGGCATGGATCAAAGCAGCGGCGAGCGGCTCGGGCACTCGGAGCCGTCCGGCCGAGGCGATGCGGCTGACTCTCGCGCCGAGGATCTCCAGCGACTTCTCCAAAGCCGGAGAGGGGCCGGGACGGGTAGTCATCAGCAGGTACAACGCAGGATTGGCCAGGCCGAACTCCAGGTGCTGGTCCCAGCCCCGCCGCAAGTCCTCCAGTGGGTCCTCGGCGGGGGGCTGGGCCGTTTTCGCTTCCAGGTAGTCGGCGTAGCCCTGGACGGTGATGGCGTCCAGCAGGCCGTCCTTGTCGCCGAACAGCCGATAAATCGTCGGCGGCTGGACGCCTGCCGCGGAGCTCACCGCGCGGGTCGACACCGCGTCCGGGCCGCCGGTGGACAGCAGGTCCAGGGCGGCGGCGATGATGCGGGCGCGGGCGTCGTCGGGCATGTTATCGACGATAACAGGCCGGTGATTCCAGTGAGATCAGACGCGTCCGGCGATCCGGCGGCGGCGGGCCACCTCGGCCAGCAGCACGCCGGCGGCGACCGAGGCGTTCAGCGATTCCACACCGGCGGCCATCGGGATCGACACCGTCGCGTCACAGGTCTCGCGCACCAGCCGGGAGAGGCCGCGGCCCTCCGAGCCGAGCACGATGACCAGCGGGTCCGCAGCCAGGTCGAGCGCGTCGATGTCGACCGTGCCGTCAGCGTCGAGGCCGACGATCATCAGGCCCTTCGAAGCCCACGCGCGCAGCTGGCGGGTGAGGTTCGTGGCGACAGCGATCGGCAGCTTCGCCGCGGTACCGGCGCTGGTACGCCACGCGACCGCGGTCATTCCGGCGCTGCGACGCTCCGGCAGCAGCACGCCCTGCGCACCGAACGCCGCCGCGGACCGGATCACCGCGCCGAGGTTGCGCGGGTCGGTGACGCCGTCGAGCGCGACGAACAGCGGGGTGTTGCCCGAGTCGCGCGCGGCCTGCATCAGGTCGTCCGGGTGCGCGTACTCGAACGGCGGCACCTGCAGGCCGAGGCCCTGGTGCATCGCGCGGTTGGTCTTGCGGTCCAGCTCCTCGCGCGGGATCTCCAGGATCGAGATGCCCTTGTCGCCCGCGAGCCGGACGGCCTCGTTGACCCGGTCGTCGATGTCGATGTTGAGCGCGACGTACAGCGCCGTGCCCGGCACGTCCGCGCGCAGTGCCTCGACGACCGGGTTGCGGCCGGCGATCAGCTCCGGCCGGTCGGCCTTCTTCTGCCGGGCCTGGTCACGCTTGGTGGCGGCGTTGGCAGCGCGGTACGCCTTGTGCCCGGGCCGGTCCTCGGCCTTCGGGGTCGGGCCCTTGCCCTCGAGCGCCTTGCGCCGCTGCCCGCCCGAACCGACGACGGCGCCCTTCTTGGTGCCGGTCTTGCGGATGGCACCTTTGCGCTGTGAGTTGCCTGCCATGAATCCTCAATCTCTGCTGCCGCGAAGGAAGTCAGGAGTTCCTGACTGTCCATTGCGGACCGTTCGGGGTGTCTTCCACCGCGATCCCGGCCGCCACGAGACGGTCGCGGGCGGCGTCCGCGCGGGCGAAGTCCTTCGCCGCACGGGCCTCCTGGCGTTCGGCCAGAAGGGCTTCCACGAGCGTGCCCAGCGCGTCGCGGACGGGAGTGTCCGAGCCGCCGTCCGCCCAGTCCGGCGACAGCGGGTCGATGCCGAGCACGCCGGTCATCCCGCGGACCGTGCCGGCCAATTCGAGTGCCTTCGTGGTGTCGCCGCCGTCGAGGGCGGCGTTACCGTCGCGGACCGTGTTGTGCACCACGGCGAACGCGGCCGGCGTCGCCAGGTCGTCGTCCATCGCCGCGGCGAATTCCGAAGAGACCGGGCCGACGTCCACCGTGCCGGCCGACTCCGCCCGGCGCAGGAACGCCTCGATCCGCCGGTAGCCCTGCGCGGCTTCGGAAACCGCGCCCTCGGAGTACTCCACCGTGGACCGGTAGTGCGGCTGCACCAGGTAGTAGCGCAGTTCGGGCGCACGGTAGCGCTCCAGCATCGCCGGGATCGCGACCGTGTTGCCCAGCGACTTCGACATCTTCTCGCCGGACATGGTCACCCACGCGTTGTGCAGCCAGTACCGGGCGAACCCGTCGCCGGCCGCGTTCGACTGCGCGCGCTCGTTCTCGTGGTGCGGGAACACCAGGTCGACGCCGCCGCCGTGGATGTCGAACTCGGCGCCGAGGTAGTTGGTCGCCATCGCCGAGCACTCCAGGTGCCAGCCAGGCCGCCCGTCGCCCCACGGCGTCGGCCACGACGGCTCGCCCGGCTTCGCGCTCTTCCACAGCGTGAAGTCGCGCGAATCACGCTTCCCGCGGGTGGGCGTCTCGCCCTGCTGAACCTCGTCGAGCTGCTGTCCGGAGAGCGTGCCGTACTCCGGGAACGACTTCACCGAGAAGTACACGTCGCCGTCGACGGCGTACGCGTGCCCGGCTTCGATCAGCCGCTCCATCAGCTGGACCATCTGCGTGACGTGCCCGGTCGCGCGCGGCGTGGCCGACGGCGGAAGGCAGCCGAGATCCTCGTACGCCTTCTCGAACGCCCGCTCGTGCGTCGCCGCCCATTCCCACCAGGGCCGTCCGGCGTCGGCGGCCTTGGTGAGGATCTTGTCGTCGATGTCGGTGACGTTGCGGACCAGCAGCACGTCCAGTCCACTGTGGAGCAGCCAGCGGCGGAGCACGTCGTAATTCAGCATGCCGCGGACGTGCCCGATATGCGGTACTCCCTGCACGGTGGCCCCGCACACGTAGATCGACGCCGTTCCGCTGCGGACGGGAGAGAACTCCCGGGGGGCACGGGTCGCGGTGTCGTACAGGTGCAAAGCCACGAGGTAAAGGGTACCGGCAGCACTGTGGGAGACGTCGCAGGACGTCAGAGCACGCCGTGCTCCCGCAACACGCCCAGCAGCGCGTCCGGCCGCTGCGCGGTGGGCAGCGGGTCGACCAGGGCGAACCGGCAGCCCAGCGCCCGGGCGCCGCCGTCGGCCTCCTCGCTGTCTCCGACCATCAGCGTCTCCTCGGCGCGGACGCCCAGCCGCTCGATCGCCGCCTGGAAGATCTCCGGCTCCGGTTTCACGGCCCCGACCTCGAAGGACAGGGTGAACTCGGAGACGTGGGCGTCCCAGCCGCGCTGGCCGAACGCCGGCCGGATGTCGAACGCGATGTTGCTCAGCACGCCCGCCTTGCGCCCGCTGCTCGCGACTGCCTTCAGCGCGGCTTCGGTGTCCGGGTACGGCGTCCACTGGTCGGGCGCGATGAGCTGCGCGTACAGCGCCTCGGCCTGGTCGCGCCGGGGCACGCCGGACAGCCGCAGGACCTCCAGGTACACCTTCCGGTGCAGCTCCGGGTCGCGGTCGCGGTTGTGCCAGGCGTGCAGGTGCTCCTCGTCCAGTTCGACGGACTGCTCGACCGGCGCGGTCATCCGCCGCATCAGCTCGGTCTGGGCTTCGACGTCGAGCGCCGAACCGTCGTCGTCGCGTACGTCGTCGAGCCAGCCGTCCTGCTGCTCAAGCCGGAAAAGAGTGCCGGAGAAATCGAACAACACCGCGTTGATGGCCACGCGCCAACCCTATCGGGCGTTCCGGGTGCGCTGCCGCCCGTTTGTGGCCCCCAGCTCATCCGGTCGGGACGTACAGCTCCACGAACTCCGGCGTCGCGTCGAGCCGGACCTTCAGGATCGGCACCGCCTTGTTCACCGGGTCGCCGCGGTCGTCGAACGAGATCATCCCGCTCGCTCCCGGTACCGCGGACTGTCCGTGCAGCCGGTTCCTGGCCTGCAGCACGTCCTGCGCGGTGACCTGCTCCGGAGACACCCGCGGGATCCCCCGGATGGCCCAGACCACGGTCAGCACCGCGTCGTGCGCCAGGATCGCGATGCCGTCGTCCAGCCGCTCCCGGGGGAAGACCGCCGTGAAGCAGCCGTCGCACCCTGGTTCTTCGAAGCTCGCGACGGCCGCCTTGTTGAACGACTCCGGGTGGTCGCGCCAGGCCTGCGGGTGCGCGAGCCCGGGCGCGAGGACCGTGACGTTCGCCTGGAGACCGCGGCGCATTTCCGGACCGGGCGGGCCGACCTGCGCGAGGTCGCCGGTCAGCACGGTCAGGTGCTTCTCGAGGCACGGCCGCTGGGCGAGCTGCGCGACGAACGACTTCAGGTGGTCCTCGCGGCCGGCGAAGTAGACGACGTCCGGGTTGTCGCCGCAGATGTTGGGCATCATCTGCAAGAACGTGTTCTCGATCCCGGGCAGGCTGGAGTCGTAGGACTCGGTGCGCCCGACGATCCGGTGCGTGGCGTCGGCGAACGTCTTGGTGAACGCCGTGGCCAGCGTCTTCGGGTACAGGTCGTCGGGGTTCTGGTCCTGCACGACGGTGGCGGTGTGCGCGGTCGGCTTCACGTAGCCGGCCATCGAACTGCCGTAGGTCGAACTGGTCGGGGACACCCGCAGGAACCCGGGGATCTGCGAGAACTCGTCGGCGGCCAGATGCGACGCGACGACCGGGACGCGGTGGTCGGACAGCTTCTGGATGGCGCTGCGCGCGGTGTCGAGGCTCAGCCCGATCCCGGTCACGCCCACGATCCGGTCCGCCCCGGTGCGGCCGATCAGGTCGTCGACCACCGGCTCCCACTGTTTGAGCTGGCTGCCGGGGTTCGCGAGCAGCAGCCGGATGAGCGGCACGCTGCCCCACGACTGCGTTTTGTTGGCCCGGTGCTGCGCGACATACGCCCCTTCGAGCTGATGCCGCACCCATTCGCGGGAGAGAATGTCGTGGTCGGTGAGCGTCATCGGCAGGAGCACCGCGATGGTCACGTACGGTTTGCCGGAGCCGACGGTTTCGGTATTTTCCTGATGAATTCTGTTTTCCACATCCGCGAGGTCGGGGGAGAACACGAATTCGCCGTCAGTGGTGCCGATGCATTCGGAATTCTCACCGCGCTCCTCGACGCCGGTGCCGCAGGTGCGATTCGCCTCGCTGATCGCCGGGACCACGACGAACGCCGCGACGACGATGACCACGACCAGCAGCACCGCGCCGCCGCCCCACAGCCACTTCGCCCACGTCGGCCGCGGCGGCTTGATCCGTTGCGTCATCGGTAGCGCTCCGCTCGCTCGTGCAGCAGCATCGATCCTCGTCCCCGGCCTTGGGCCAGATGGTGGAATCCGCTCTCGATCGTGGCGTTGAGGGTGCCGCCCGGGTCACCGAGCGGATCGCGCGCCAGCCACAGCGAAACGACCAGCCACGCCACGGTGGTCTCCAGTTCGCCTTCCCACTCCCCGACGTGCTGCTGCACCTGGGTGTACGGATCCGCGTTCTCCACCAGGCGGTTGGGCGCGGCGGTGATCGTGTCCAGTTCGGCGAGCCACGCTTCCGCGGTCGGCACGTCGAACTCGGCGTGCGCCGCGGCGAGCGGCTTGCACAGGTGCGTGACCACCGCCTCGACGTTTTCGAGCGCCAGATCGTGGTAGCGGGCGGCGGCGACCCGGCCGTTCTTCTCGTAGAAATCGCGGCAGCGCGTGTGCACCTTCTCCCAGTTCAACGGGTGATCGTCGGCGCGCGTGGCCAGCTTCCGCAGCAGCAACCGGCGCAGCCACGGGTGCAGGACGTAGCGCGACGGATCGTCCGGATCCGCCCGCAGCCACAGCTGGTCGGCGAGCTGCTTGAACAGCGGTCCCTCGCCCATCGGATTGCGCAGATCGAGAATTTCCTTGTGGAACAGCATTTCCACGTCGACCGCGGCGCTCGCGGTGACGAGTTCCTGGCGGCTCGCGGTCGAAAAGTCCTGCAGCAGGTAGTCGCACATCTCAGCGAGCAAAGTGGAATCGCTGCCGTCTTCCGCGGTTACCTTGGTGTACAAGGCTTCCCGCAACGTGTTCGGGTTGGCCGGCTCGTAGCGCGCGGCGACAGTGTGCAGCACCTCCCGCACCGCGCCGGGATGTCCGTCGGTGAGCCGGGACAGGAACCGCGGCAGCCGCGACGTCGGATGCACGTCGTGCGCGGCGGCGACATCGACGACGTCGCCGCTGGAAAGCGTGCCGAGTTCCAGCAGATACCACGGCGACCAGCGGTTGTCCGGCTGGCCGGGGATCCAATCGGTCTCCACGTGCGCGGGCAGCCGCGGCACCGGCCATTCCAGACCGCTCGTCCGATGCTCGGGGTTCCGGCGGATTTCCCGGTCGCTGCCGGGATGCGCGGTGACCATCGACCAGCTTTCGCCCCAGTCCGGATTCCACGTCCGGCTCGTCGCGATCACCACGAGCGGGTCCGCCTCGTCGGGTGTGTGCCTGCGCGATTCGGCGAGCGCGCGCAGGAAGTCCTGTCCGCCCTTCGTGTGCGCGTTGTCCAGCAATACCAGGCAATTCATCGTCCGGCGGGTGCCGGAGAGGCCGGAGTACGCACGGCGCAGGTCGGCGAGGAACGCGTCGCAGATGATCGCGTCGACCGCCGCCCGGTCGTCCTCGTCGCCGTGCGCGTGCTTGGCGATCTCGATCAGGAAGTCCTGGTGGTTGCCGTGCCCGGTCGGCATGGCCTTGACCTTGCCCATCAGCCGCCGCCGGTCATACCAGCTGAGCCCGCGCAGCAGCAGTTCGGTCGCCTCGTTCCAGCCGGGCAGGCTGTTGCCTGAGGTGACGCCGCCGACGAGCTTGACGACGTCCACGATCGCGTCGCGATTGCGTTCCAGCGGCTGGTTTTTCCCGATCAGGTCCCGGAGCTTGCGCAGCGCGGCCCTGCGGTCGCCGAGTTCCACCGGCGCGCTGAGCACGAGCATGCATAGCCACAGCCGGGGAAACGCGATACGGCCGAATTGCCGCCATTGCCTCCCCAGATCAAACGCCAAGTGGCCCAGCAGTTCTCGGGGTTGAATCTGCTCCCAGTCGCGCCGCTCGAAATCGACGAGCGCGTGCGGGATGTCCTCGCATCGGGTGCGCAATTCCTCCAGCAGCGCCGACTTCCCGGAGCCGCGCACGCCTAGCGCCACCGCGATCGGCAGTGGTCTGCTCTGTCCTCCCGGACGGCTCAGCAGTTCTTCGACCAGCCTCCCGGTGATCGAACGTACTCCGGACAACCGATGCGCATCGACGGGCATCGTCCCCCTTTGGCCCGGGCGGCCCCGCTCCCTGCCGCCGCAAACGTCGCGAAATAACTATAATGAGCCGCGGGTACGAGCGCAGAAGTTAGCGGAGATCTTTGCCCGATCGACGAAGATCGTTTTACCGGGCCGTGTTGTTCTCGCTGGTCAAGTATCGGGGAAAATGGAATATCACGATTTCCCGCGCGAGCGCATTTCGCTCAGCCGCGCACCAGCAGCGCGGTCGCGACCGCCGCGATGCCCTCGCCGCGGCCGGTGAGGCCGAGCCCGTCCGACGTCGTTCCCGAGACGCTCACCGGTCCGCCGATCGCGTCGCTCAGCACCTGCTGCGCCTCGTCGCGCCGTTTCCCGATCCGCGGGTGGTTCCCGATGACCTGGACGGTCGCGTTGGCTACCTGCCAGCCCTCCGCCCGCAGCAACGCACGCACCTCGACGAGCATGTCGGTGCCGTGCGCGCCGTCCATGCGTGGATCGCCGGTGCCGAATACCGCCCCGAGGTCGCCGAGACCGGCGGCGGACAGCAGGGCGTCGCACAGGGCGTGTGCCGCGACGTCGCCGTCCGAGTGGCCCGCACAGCCGTCGACGCCGGGCCACCGCAAGCCGGCCATCCAGCATTCCCGGCCCGGCTCGACCGGATGGACGTCGACGCCGTTGCCTACCCGCAGATCGGTCACAGGGGATCCTCTCGGTCCCCGCCCGCGACGAGCGCCTCGGCGAGGGTCAGTTCGAAGGCGCTCGCGACGCGCATCGCGTCCGGGTCGCCGGGGACGGTGGCGGCGCCCGCGGTGTCGGCGAGGCCGGGGTCGGCGGAATCGGCGAGTGCGGAGCGGAATGCGGAAAGGGAAAAACCAACCGGGGTTTGCGCGCTGCGGAGACCGTCGCGATCCACCGTGGCGGTGACAATTCCGTTGTCGTCAGTGGTTTTCACCGTGTCGGACATCGGCAGCACCGGCACCGCGACGGGAGCGCCGTCCCGGACCGCGGCCAGCACGTGGCGGACCGTCCGTTGTGGAGTGAACGCCCGCAGCGCGTCGTGCACCAGCACGACGGCGTTGGGGGAAAGAATGGGCTCGACGGCGGCGAATGCCTGCCGGAGCGAATCGCCGGGAACGACCCGGCAATCGAGGCCGCGCACAGCCTTGGAAAACGACTTCGCACACCGCTCGGGGGCTGCGGCGACCACCAGATCGATCTCCGGTGTGCCGAGCAGCCCCCGCACGGTGTGCGTGAGTAGTGCTGCACCACCGACCGCCGTGAGCGCGAGCTCGGGATCAGCCGGACGGTGCGCGACAGTCACGAACGCGACACTGAGCACCTGTGGGTTCATCAGGTCGTGATCGTAGGGAACCGGTTGCCTCGGCGGCGAACCGGAGGACCCGGGGTCAGACCGTCGCGGTCTCTAGAACCTCGTCGAGGAGCGTTTCCGCCTTGCCCTCGTCGGTGCCCTCCGCGAGCGCGAGCTCGCTGACCAGGATTTGCCGTGCCTTCGCCAGCATGCGTTTCTCGCCGGCTGAAAGTCCGCGGTCCTTTTCTCGCCGCCAGAGGTCGCGCACCACTTCGGCCACCTTGTTCACATCGCCCGAGGCGAGCTTCTCCAGGTTGGCCTTGTACCGACGAGACCAGTTCGTGGGCTCTTCGGTGTGCGGAGCACGCAGAACATCGAAGACCTTGTCCAGTCCTTCTTGCCCGACGACATCGCGTACGCCGACGATCTCGGCGTTGTCAGCGGGCACGCGAACCGTAAGATCCCCTTGCGCGACTTTGAGGACGAGGTACTTCTTTTCCTCGCCCTTGATCACGCGGGTCTCGATGGCTTCGATGAGTGCGGCACCGTGGTGCGGGTAGACGACGGTCTCTCCGACCTTGAAAACCATGTGTCCTCTGCCCCTTTCGCTGACTCCATCCTATCACGGCTGTTCGGCGGCCACCTAGCGACCCGGGATCGTCGTCGCAGGTCAGCGGCCTGGGCAGGGCTTGACAAACCGGTTTTCGCCGTGCTCATGCAGGTGAGCCGACAGCGCCCCGACCGGCACCGTGGGATCCTTTGTGGACGGTCGATCGGCCGGGAACGCACACCGGTTCCGCGCGCGGAGAACCGCCCGGCTAGTCTTCGGGAAGGACGAGGCCGTGAAAGGGAAGGACTCTGACGTGAGGCTGCAGAATCGCCGCGTGCTCGGCGCAGGCGTGTCGGCGCTCGGCGCCGCACTCGTGCTCGCCGGTTGCGGAGCCGGTCAGATCACCCAGACCGACACCCAGCAGCCCGCCGTCAACGGGACCTACGCCCAGGTGAAGACGATCGTGCTGCGCAACGTCGCGGTGCAGTACCCGGCGCAGGGCCCCGGCTACGCGGCGGGTTCGCCCGCCCCGCTCACGCTCACCGTGATCAACCAGGGCCAGAAGGACGACAAGCTCGTCTCGGTGACCTCCGAGGGCGCGACCGGGCCCGCGCAGATCTCCGGCGACTCGGCGATCGTCGCCGGCCACTCGCTCGTGATCGGCCCGGCCGACGCGGTCGAGCAGGGCGCCCCGGCGCAGCCGGAATCGGCGAACAGCACGCCGGCCTCCGAGACCAACTCGGCCGCCAACGGCGCGCCCAGCTCGGCCCCGGGCTCCGCCTCGAACAGCGCGTCGAACTCCGCCCCCAACTCGGCGTCGAACGCGCCGCAGGCGGGCGAGAACGGCGGCGCGGCGAGCCAGCTCGGCACCGGCAAGGTCGTGCTGCAGGGCCTGAAGCAGCCGCTGTGGCCGGGCGCGACGATCAAGGTCACCTTCACCTTCCAGAACGCCGGCCCGATCGTGGTCGAGCTGCCGGTCGCCGCGCCGGCGCACCCGCGCTCCTGATCGCCGCCGCGTTTCTGTCGGTGCTCGCCGATAGCCTCGCGGCGTGGTGAAGAAGACCAGCACCGTCCATCGGTGCGCGGAATGCGGGTACGAAGCGGCGAAGTGGGTCGGCCGCTGCCCGGAATGTCATGCGTGGGGCACGCTCGAGGAGCGCGGCTCCGCGAAACCGGCGATCGCGCGGGTGGCCGCCGGAGCGCCGAGCGCGCCCGCGCGGCCGATCGCCGAGGTGGACGTCGAGGCGGCCCGGGCGAAAGCCACCGGCGTGCCGGAGCTGGACCGCGTGCTCGGCGGCGGCCTCGTGCCCGGCGCCGTCGCGCTGCTGGCGGGCGAACCCGGGGTCGGCAAATCCACGCTGCTGCTCGAAGTCGCCTATCAATGGGCGGTCACGGCCGGGCGTTCGCTGTACGTCACGGGCGAGGAATCCGCGGGACAGGTCCGGCTGCGCGCCGAGCGCACCGGCAACGTGCACGGTGAGATGTACCTCGCCGCGGAGAGCGACCTGTCCGCGATCCTCGGGCACGTCGACGCGGTGAAGCCGGGCGTGCTGATCGTCGATTCGGTCCAGACCATGGCGTCGCCGCAGGTCGAGGGATCGCCGGGCGGGGTCACGCAGGTCCGCGCGGTCACCTCCGGGCTCGTCGCGCTGGCCAAGGAACGCGGGCTGCCGGTCGTGCTCGTGGGACATGTCACGAAGGACGGTTCGGTCGCCGGTCCGCGCGTGCTGGAGCATCTGGTGGACGTGGTGCTGCAATTCGAGGGCGACAAGCATTCGACGCTGCGGATGGTGCGCGGCATCAAGAACCGGTTCGGCGCGGCGGACGAGATCGGCTGTTTCGAGCTCACCGAGGAAGGCATCGTCGGCGTGCCCGACCCGTCCGGGCTGTTCCTGAGCCGGACAGCGGAACCGGTGCCGGGCACCGCGGTCACCGTCGCGGTCGAAGGGAAACGGCCGCTGCTGGGCGAGGTGCAGGCGCTGGTGTCGAGCAGCGGCATGCCGCAGCCGCGACGCGCGGTGAGCGGCCTTGATTCGGCCCGGATCGCCATGGTGCTCGCCGTGATGGAAAAACGCGGCCGGATGAAGCTGGGAGACAAGGACGTCTACGTCGCCACGGTCGGCGGCATGAAGATCACCGAGCCCGCCATCGACCTGGCGCTGGTGCTCGCGCTGACCTCCTCACTGCACGACGTGGCCCTGTCGCCGCGGTTGGTGGCGGTGGGCGAAGTCGGGCTGGCGGGCGAGATCCGGCGGGTCCCGAACGTCGCCCGCCGGCTGGCCGAGGCGGCCCGGCTGGGCTTCACGCACGCGTTGGTGCCGCCGGATTCCGGCAAGCTCCCGGACGGCATCCGGGTGCTGGAGGTGCCCGACGTGGCGAGCGCGCTCAACGCGGCGAATCACGCGAAATGATCAGTCTCCCGCCCGCTCGGTGGTCTCGGAGGAGAACTGCGCGGAGCTGACCAAGGTGCCGGGCGGGACTCCGGCGTTTTTGTTCCGGGCGGTCACCTGGATATTGGTCAGCTGGGCTTGCGCGGGGTCCACCGAGACGAGCAGGTTGTACAGGCCGGAGGACGCCGTGTACTGCGCTGTGTCCGGGGGTTCCCGCATGGCGGTGAAGCCGAACCCAGGCTTGTCCATCACACTCAGCAAAGCGGCTCGCAGCTCCCGTGATGCGTACCCGGAAGCGAAGACGTTCAGGATCATCGCGGTTCCCTCCGGATAGCTGATGCGGCTGGGGAACTGCGGAGTGCCGCTGTAGTTCATCGGCTGCGGCATCGGCCCGTCGCCCTCGGGCGGCTGCGGAGTGTTGAGGTCGGTGAAGAGGCGAGCGGTCAGCTGGCTGGCGTTGGTCGGCAGGCTCGCGACGAATTCCGGGGTCGGGTGGTACCAGCCCGGCGAGAGGAAGTCGGACGGCGAGCGGCTCGGGAAGGGCAGGTTCTGGGTGAAGCGCCCGCCGGGTGCGGATTCCTCGTACTGCGACGGCCCGGGCAGGCCCCCGCTGTCCTTTTCCTTCCCGGTGATCAGCTCCGGCGGCGAGGACCGGGTCCACCGGCCTTTCCAGGTTCCGGCCGGGTTGGCCGGGATCCACAGGTCCAGCTGTTCCCGGATGGTGAACGCGCTCCTGCCCTCCACCCAGGCGGTGCGGCTGTATTTGGTCACGACGTGGGTGAACGGCGCGCCCGCTTCCCGGCGGTCCGTCGAAGAGCCCGGACCCGCGGGAGCCAGCGTCGTCGGCGCGCTGGCGAGTTCCCGGACCACGACCACGCCGCCGGTGACGAGCGCGACCGCGGCCGCCACGGCGATCCACCGCCACGCGCCGGAGCGCTGTTTTCGTTGCGGGGCAACGGGTTCGTCCGATTCGCTCACTGCCGCGGCGGCCCGCATCATGCTCGCGCGGGCTCGGTCGAGTTCGGCGCGGTCGGTGGCCGCCTCGTGCGGGTGCAGTGCGGCGAGGGCTTCGTCGAGTTCGGCGTCGGACCACAGATGCCGCACGGTGTCGTCGTTCACTGGTCCTTCGCCTCCTCGCGGCTCGATGCGCCTGGATTGGTGCGCAGCCATCTGCGGATCCGATGCAGCCTCGACCGCACGGTGCCCGGCGGGATGCCGAGCGCCTCGGCGACTTCGACCGGTTCCAGCCCGGCCCACGAGACCAGCAGCAGCGTGTCGCGGTCGGCGACGCTCAGCTTCGCGAGCGCGCCGGCCAGCTGTGCCGCGCGGGCCTGCGCGTCCACCTGCTCGGCGACCCGGGTGTCGTGCCCGCCGTGGCCGCGGTCGCTGGAATTCGCGAGCCGCGCGGTGGCTCGCAGCGCCCGGGTTTCGCTGCGGACGTGGTGGCGCAGCAGGTTCGTCGCGATCCCGTACAGCCACGAGCGCGCGGTGCCCAGCTCCGGCCGGTAGGACTCCCGCCGGCGCAGCGCGACGAGGAACGTCTCGGCGACGAGGTCGTGCGCGGTATCCGGGCCGACGCGGCGCGCGAGGTAGCGGTGCATGGTCGCCGCGTGCGCGTCGAACAGCCGCCCGAAGGCCGGGGCGGGATCGGGTCCGCCCAGGTCGGGGCGGTCCTGCGGGCCGGTCGACACCGGCTCGGGACCGTCATGGGTCACCTGCATACCTGTTCTTGCCCGCATGGCAGGCGAGCGTTCACGGCCTTACCAGATGGGGTGGTCGCTGAACTTCTCCAGCGTGCTCACCGACGGCCGGACGAACCAGAGCCCGGCGCTGTAGCCGATCAGGCCGATGGCGAAATTCGCGAACGTCGCGAGCAGTTCGGTGAAGCCGAGCTTGGCGTGGTTGCCCCAGAGATCCACCAGCGCGGACACCCCGAGGGCGATCAGGCAGCTGACCGACAGGAATGTGAAACAAGTAGTGAGCGCGGCGCGCGTGCTGCGAGCCCGGGCGATCACGAGGTAGTCGCCTTGCAGGCAGCGGCGCGCGGACAGCACCACCACGGCGATGGCGAGCACGGACAGCAGCGGCAGCAGCAGGGCGGCGAGACCGAGCAGGCCGCGCGGCAGGCTGTGCCCGTGCAGCGGACGGTTCACGAGCGCGGTGATGCCGAAAACGAGCAGTGTGCCGATCGCCAGCGCGACCCCGACTACCACGGAAGCGACGCGCACCCGGGCGGCGAACAGCGGCGGCAGCGGGGCGTACTCCGCGGACTGCTGCCCGTAGTACTGCTTCACCGCATCACCTCCGCGCCGGCAACCCGAACGAACGTGCAAATGCTCGTGAAGACCACCTTAACGGAATGCGATTCCGGCAAGGCGGCCTTCACGGCACTTGTCACCGAGGCGTGCTAACGATCTTGCCTGATCAAGCCTTCTCGGCCAGCAGATTCGCGCACCGGATCAGGCCGATGTGCGAGTACGCCTGCGGGTGGTTGCCGAGCGAGCGCTCCGCGACCGGGTCGAACTGCTCGGGCAGCAGCCCGGTCGGCCCCGCCGCGCCGACGATCTGCGCGAACAGCTCCTCGGCCTCGTTGCGCCGACCGGTGCAGAGGTATGCCTCGATCAGCCACGCCGCGCAGATGTGGAAGCCGCCCTCGCCGCCGGGCAGACCGTCGTCGCGCCGGTAGCGGTACACCGTGGAACCGCTGCGGAGCTCGGCCTCGATCGCCGTCACGGTCTTCTGGAACCGCTCGTCCGCCGGGTCGATGAGGCCGGTCAGGCCCACGAACAGGGACGCCGCGTCGAGGTCGGTGCCGTCGTAGGCGGTGGTGAACGCCTGCACCTCGTCGTTCCAGCCGTGCTCGAGGACGTCGGCCTTGATCTGGTCGCGCAGCTGGGGCCAGGCTCCCGGGACGCCGCGGCCGTACTCGTCGCCGAGGCGCACCGCGCGGTCGATGGTCACCCAGCACATCACCCGCGAGTACACGCGGTGCCGCGGCACGTGCCGCTCTTCCCAGATGCCGTGGTCTGGCTCGTTCCAGCGCCGCGTGACGGCCTCGGCCATCGCGCGCACCATCTGCCAGTCCTCGTCGCGGAGTTCGCCGCGGACCTTCGCCAGCGTCGCGACCAGCTCCACGACCGGGCCGAACACGTCGAGCTGCACCTGGTGGTTGGCCAGGTTGCCGACGCGCACCGGCCGCGAACCGGCGTACCCGGGCAGCGATTCGATGACCGCCTCCGCGCCGATGACGCTTCCGGCCAGTGTGTACAGCGGGTGCAGCCGCTCCGGGCCGGCCAGCGTGGCGAGCACGCCGTGCAGCCACTTCAAGTAGCCCTCGGCCTCCTCGTGCGAACCGAGGTGCACGAGTTCGCGCACGGTCATCGCGGCGTCGCGGATCCAGCAATAGCGGTAGTCCCAGTTGCGGACCCCGCCGATCTCCTCCGGAAGCGACGACGTCGCGGCGGCCAGCACGCCGCCGGTGTCGGTGTTGACCAGGCCGCGCAGGGTCAGCGCGGAGCGGCGCACCAGTTCGGTCTGGACGGTCGGCAGCTTGAGCTTCGCCGCCCAGTCGCTCCAGTACCGGCCCGCCCGGTCGCGACGGTCCACTTCGGACAGTTCGTGGGCGGTGAAATCCGTGGTGCCGCACCGCAATTCGAGCACCACCGGCTCCTCCGGCGTCGGCTGGACGAGCGCGGTCGCGGTGTCCTGAAGGCCGTCGGAGGTGATCGACCATTCGACGCCGGGCGAGCGCAGCACGAACGGCTCCGACGTGCCCAGCACGCGCAGGCCCTCGGCCTCGGCGACCAGCTTCACCGGCACGCCGCCGAATTCCGGCCGCGGCGCGAACACGACCTGTGCCACCGCTTCGCCGGAGATCACGCGCACGAGGTCGGTGCGGTGCCCGGGGCTTTCCGGTTCGAGATAGTCCGTGACGAGCAGCCGCGACCAGCGGGTCTCGACCGTCATCGTGTTCGGCAGGTACCGCTGGCCGAGCGGGAGCCCGTTGCGGTGCGGTTTGATCGAGAAGTGCCCCGCCCCGGGACCGCCGAGCAGGTCGGCGAACACCGCGGGGGCGTCCGGGCCGGGGTGGCACAGCCAGGTCAGCTTCGCGTCCGGCGTCACCAGCGCGACCGAACGCTCGTTGGCAAGCAGCGACAGCCGCTCGATCGGCGTCGCGGACTCGCCGTAGAGCCAGTTGCGCCGCTCTTCCAGCAGGAACGCGAGCACCATCGCGACGTCGACGGTGTCGGGCACGTGGTACTCGGCGAGCGATTCGCCGTCGCCGACCTTGATGCCGAGGTCCGGCCCGGCCAGCCGGGCGAACGCCTTCTCGTCGGTGACGTCGTCGCCGAGGAACACCGCGGCGGTGGCCCCGACCTGGTGGCGAAGGGTGTCGAGGGCATTGCCCTTGTCGGTCTTCACGACCGCCAGTTCGACGACTTCCTTGCCGTCAGTGGTCGTGACGCCTTCCCACTTCGCCGGGCCTTCGTGCACGTCCGCGAGGACGCGGCGGCCGGCGTTGTGCTCGGCGCGGCGCACATGCACCGCGATGCTCGCCGGTTTGACCTCGAGCGACACCCCGGGCACGTCGAGCACCAGCTGTTCCAGCTCGTGTTCGAGCCGCCGGTGCAGCGCCTTCGCGTCCTCGTCGAGCGCGTGGATGAAACCGATGTCGAACTCGGATCCGTGGCTGCCGACCAGGTTCACTTCGGACGGCAGGCGCGACAGCGTCGCGAGGTCGCGCAGGGCCCGGCCGGAAATCACGGCGGTGGTCGTTTCGTGCAGGCCGGCGAGAGATCTCAACGCGCCCACGGACTCGGGCAGCGGCCGTGCCTCGTCCGGGTTCGCGGTGATGGGGGCCAATGTGCCGTCGTAGTCGCAGGCGACCAGCAGGCGCGGGGTACGGGCGATCTGCACGATCGCGCGCCGTAGCTCCGCGGGCAACGCCTCGGCGGTCAACACTCCTCCTCAGGAGGTCCAGCGCGGTACGGGGGAGGGGGTCAGTCGGCCGGTTCGGCACCCAGCGCCTGGAGGAACGAACGCGCCCACCGGTCGACGTCGTGGGTGAGGACCTGTCGACGCATGGCGCGCATCCTGCGTCGGCCCTCGGCGGGGTCGAGCGTAATGGCAGCCTCCAACGCGTTCTTCACCCCGTCCAGATCGTGCGGGTTGACGAGAAAAGCGCTGGTCAGTTCGGCCGCCGCGCCGGCGAACTCGCTCAGCACCAGCGCGCCGCCCAGGTCCGGGCGGCACGCGACGTACTCCTTGCAGACGAGATTCATCCCGTCGCGCAGCGGAGTCACCACCATGACGTCGGCCGCGGAGAAGAAGGCGGCCAGCTCGGTGCGGTTCACGGATTGGTGCAAATAGTGCACGACCGGGTGGCCGACGCGGGCGAACTCGCCGTTGATCCGGCCGACCATCTGCTCGATCTCGCCGCGCATCCGCTGGTAGTGCTCGACGCGTTCGCGGCTCGGCGTGGCCAGCTGCACGAACGTGACGTCGCCGGGTTCGAGGCGGCCCTCGTGCAGCAGTTCGTGCAGCGCTTGCAGCCGCAGGTCGATGCCCTTGGTGTAGTCGAGCCGGTCGACGCCGAGCAGCACCGCCTTGGGGTTGCCGAGGTCGCGCCGGATCTGCTTGGCGCGCTCGCCGACGCCCTTGCTGCGGGCGAGCGAGTCGAGGCCCGCCGCGTCGATGGAGATCGGGAACGCGCCGACGCGCACGGTGCGGTCGCCGACCTGCACCATGCCCGGCCGGGACCGGACGCCGACCGCGCCGCGGGTGGGTTCGAGGCCGACCAGCTGCCGGGCCAGCCACAGGAAGTTCTGCGCGCCGCCGGGCCGGTGGAAGCCGATCAGGTCCGCGCCGATCAGGCCGCGCACGATCTCCGCGCGCCACGGGAGCTGCATGAAGAGCTCGACCGGCGGGAACGGGATGTGCAGGAAGAAGCCGATGCGCAGGTCGGGCCGCAGTTCGCGGAGCATCCGGGGCACGAGCTGCAGCTGGTAGTCCTGGATCCACACGGTCGCGCCCTGCGCGGCGACGGTGGCGCTGGCCTCGGCGAAGCGCTGGTTGACCTTCACGTAGCTGTCCCACCACGCCCGGTCGAAAACCGGCCGGGCGACGACGTCGTGGTAGAGCGGCCAGAGCGTGGCGTTGGAGAAGCCCTCGTAGTAGTCGCGGACCTCGGCCGAGGTGAGCGACACCGGGTGCAGGACGAGCCCGTCGTCGTCGAACTCGTCCACCTCGACGTCCGGCACGCCCGGCCAGCCGACCCACGCGCCCTTGCGGGACCGCAGGAACGGTTCGAGCGCGGACACCAGTCCGCCGGGACTGGCGGTCCAGCGCTGTTCCCCGTCCGCGGTCCGTTCGAGGTCGACGGGCAGCCGGTTGGCCACCACGACGAAATCCGCGGACGGTGCGCTGTTCTCCTCGGCGATCGCGTCAGTCACTCCAGCTGCTCCCTCGTCATCGGCGGGTCGCGGCCCCACTGGAAACCCTAGCGCGCGCGGAGTGACCGGCCGGTGACCAACTGGTTACTCCAAACGCCTTTCGGTCGGTTCCATCGGCCCGGCCAGCCGGGGCCCGGAGAGCTTGCGCTCGAGCCTGCCGAGCCCGGTGCGGACCGGCTGGGCGAGGTATTCGCCCAGTACAACGCCCGCCGCGAGGGCGAGCCCGACGGCGACCGCGGTCATCAGGGTTGAGATGTTGCCGCCTGGCGACACTGCCAATTGGTATAGACCACGATAGGTGGAGAGGCCGGGGAGCAGCGGAGTGATCCCGGACACGGCCACCACGAGCGGAGTAACCTTCAGCCGCCGCGCCATGACGCCGCCGCAGAACCCGACGAGCGTCGCCGCGATCGCCGACGCGCTCACCGCGTCGAGCGTCGCGAGGATCAACGCGCCGTAGACGAGCGCGCCGATCGCGCCCGCCGCGGCGGCGACGAGCATCGCGCGCAGTTTCGAGTACGAGGCGAGCGCGAAGCAGGCGGCCGCACCCGCCCCGCCAATGACGATGATCGGCAGGTCCTGCGCGGTCGAGACGGGGACGTCAGGCAACGGGGTGCGTGGCAGCTCGAGCATCACCGCGATCCGCAGCGCGAGCACGACTCCCGCGATCAGCCCGGCACTCATCAACGCGGTTTCCATCGTGCGGCCGGACGCGGTGACGTAGTACCCGGTGATCCCGTCCTGCACCGCCGAAACCGTGGACAGCCCGGACAGCAGCACGGTGACCGCCGCGGCGACCACCAGCGTCGGCCGGTCGGTGGTGAGGATGTTGCTGCTGACGATGATCATCGCCGACAGCGTCGCGAACAGCCCGCCGACCACCTGCTGGAAGAAGAACGGGAGGTTGAACTTGTTGAGCAGCCTGCCGATCCGGTCGATCGCGGCGGAGATGACCATCGCGACGAGCGCGATGTCGAGACCCCCGCCGAGCAGCAGCGTGATGAACCCGGCCAGCCCGCCCCAGGCGGCGGTCGCGGTCCAGCGCGCGTACGGGTGCGGAGCGGAGGTGATCCGGTCCAGTTCGGTGACCGCTTCCTCCGCCCCGGTGTTGCCGCGGACGATCTGGCGCACGAGCGCCTCGGTCTCGTTGAGCCGCGTGTAGTCGAGACTGCGCGAACGGACCACTCGCAACGCGGTGACCGGCGCGAGGTCCGTCCCGCGGTGGCAGGTGACGGTGATCGACGTGAAGATGACGTCGACCTCGCAGTGCGGCAGCCCGAGTGCGGAGGTGAGCGCGAGGATGGTCGCGGTGACGTCGGACGCGCCGGCGCCGCTGGCCATCTGCACCTCGCCGATCCGCAAAGTGAGATCCAGAACGAAGTTGACGGTCGCGTCGTCGGGCGGCTTGGGCCCGAGCGCCTCCTCGGACTCGACCGCGGGCTGTTCCGCCGTCGGAGCCTCGAGAATGTGCCAAGCACGACGGCGCAGCAAATTCGGCCGATGCCGCTGGCTCGACCGCGGGTGCGGAGGCTCGAGAATCGGCCACCGTCTGCGCGCGGCCCCCTGGCCGGTACGCTCGTTGATCTTCATGATCGATCCCCACCTCCTCGTTCGTTCCCGGGGACCATCGGCCGTACCGCCCCAGCTGTTGCAGTGGCGTCCGCCACACCTGTCATCGATCGTGCCGCATGGGGTTGGATCTTGTCGATTTTCGGGGCTGACCTGGGGGTTGGGGCGGGTTGTCCGGGTGCGATGGGAGCGGCCCGATATACTTTGGGCGCGCCCGTCGTCGGGTGCGTGCCGGTATAGCTCAGTTGGTAGAGCATCTGTCTTGTAAACAGAAGGTCAGGGGTTCGAACCCCCTTGCCGGCTCCGTTTCGATCATGGGCCTGTCCGGCCGTAGATAACCGCGCCGGCTGGCACTCGAAACATGTTTCGGTCACCGACGTCCGTGACCCCGTGCTCCAGTTCGACGACAGCCACCGCGCCGTCGTCCTCTGTCTTCGCCACTCGGCAAGGGACGCGAATCGGCGCTGGGTACTTCGACGCTGTCGTCAGGTCGTCGTCCAGTACCGGCAACTTCTCCACGAGCGTGATTTCGGTGCCGTCAGCCTCGGAGAACTGGACTTCGCCCCAGCCCGGGAACTCGTCGTCCACCACTCGGGTGGCAGTGCCGTTCAGGTAAGCCATAACGCGAGAATGCCGCATCCGGAACGACAAAAGCGGGCCTGGCACGTATGCCAGGCCCGCTCGTCGTTCGGAAAGATCAGAAGCCGTCGCAGGTGGCGGTCGCGAAGTTGCCTGATGCTTTCGCCGTCTTGGCTTCCTTGCCGTCCACGACGACCTTGCAGGCCACGTCTCCGCCGTCGGCGCCGGTGGTCACCGACAGGCTGCCGCCCTTGACCAGGCCCTTCGTGGTGATGTCTTTCGACCACGGCAAGGTCTGCGGCTGGTCCTGGTTGGAGGACGCGTTGGCGTCGCCGATTGTGGTGTAGGTGATCGAGGCTTCCTTCGCCGTGCCGGTGACCTCGTAGTGGATGGTCACGGTGCGGTTTGCCTCGGTGTTGATTTCGTTGACCACCTTGGCGGCCGTCACGGTCCACACGATGCAGATCGCCAGGCCGATCACCGAAAGCACCAGGCCGGCGATCGAGAGGCCCTTGTTCGTGGCCTTTCCGGACCGCGTCCGGGCGAAGCCGAGTGCCGAGAAGATGATCCCGAGGATCACCAGCGGCCACGCCACGAGCCCGATGACCGGGATGAACGAGAAAATCAGGCCGACCAGCCCGAGTACGAACCCGGTGGTGCCGAGGCCGTTCTTCGGCGGGAGCTGGGGTGCCGGCGGGGCCGCCTGGGGTGCGGGCGGCGGGGGATAGTCAGGGGCGGACATTGAGAGCCTTTCGTGATCGACCGTGCACAAACAGGTCGCACTAGTCGCCACGGGTGTTACGCCATTTCCGGTATCAGTTCGGGCGCGGCTCCACGTGCACTCGTTCCCCCTGCAGTCCGAAGAGGATCAGCAGCTCCACCGCGCCTCCGTCGGCGGAGCCGAGCCAATGCGGTTCCGTCGTGTCGAACTCCGCTGCCTCGCCGGGCGGGATCGTCAGGTCTTTCGCGCCTACGATTAACCGAAGATGTCCATTGAGGACGTATAGCCATTCGTAGCCGCTGTGCGTTTTCAGTGCGGGTTCCGCAGAACTGCCGGGGATCAGCATTTTGTACGCGTGCACCCCGCCCGGTCGCCGGGTGAGCGGCACGTAGGTCATCCCGTGCTGGTGGATCGGGCGAAGGTGGACGCGCGGGTCGCCGGCTCGGGGTGCGCCGACCAGGTCGTCGATCGGGACGTCGTAGGCGCGCGACAGCGGCAGCAGGAGTTCCAGGTTCGCCCGGCGCTGGCCGTTCTCCAGGCGGGACAGGGTGCTTTCCGAGATGCCGGTCTCCGCCGACAGGTCGGCCAGGGTGATGCCGCGCCGGTTGCGCAGGGTTCGCAGTCTCGGGCCGACCGCGTCCAGGACTTCGTCGATCTCACGCATACTGTGCTGATTGTACTAATCCGGCCACAGCCACGGCCTAATGACTTCGCTGCAGCGGTTACGTGCCGCTCCAGGGGCGGCCTACTTTTGGCCGGATTAGCACCATCCCAGTCTCGCCCAACCAGGGAGACTGGGGTGCATCCGCGTCAGCTGACCAGCTCGGGAGCCGGTTTCGCGGCGCGCCGCGCGGGGGCGGTTTCCGGGAGGATCAGCAGGCAGACCAGGCTCAGCACGAGCAGTGCGGCCAGGTAGTAGCCGACCGCGAGGGCGTCGCCGGTCGCGGCCACGATCCGGTTGGCGATCATCGGCGACAGGCCGCCGCCCAGCACCGCTCCGACGTGGTAGCCCACGCCGAGGCCGGACTGCCGCTGCTCTCGCGGGAACAGTTCGGCGAACCAGGTGTACATCGGTCCAAAAAGGATTCCGGTGGCGGTGAAACCCAAGAGCAGTGCGACGAACACCGAACTGACGGTGCCCGCCGAGGCGATCGGGAACATCACGAGCGCGGCGGCGATCGACAGGACCGAGCCGGTCAGCATCACCGGTTTGCGGCCGATCCGGTCGGACAGCCAGGCGGCCCCGACGTTCGCGGCGGCGTGGCACAGCAGGGTGATTGTCGAAATGGTGACGATCGGGCCGCGCGGGAGACCGAGGCCTTCCGGGGCGGCGGCGGTCGCGTAGGACAGCATGAACGTGACCAGTGCGAAGGTGCAGGCGGTGAGGCCGAGGTTCGCGCCGGCGATCAGCAGCAGCCGTCGCCAATTCGAGCGGAGGACGTCGGCGAGCGGCTTTTTCGCACGCGTTTCGGCGGCGGCCATTTTCTCGAATTCCGGGCTTTCCGAAACGCCGCGGCGAACCCAGATGCCGATCGCCAGCACGATGCCGCCGGCGAGGAACGGAAGACGCCAGCCCCAGTTCATGATGTCGTCGTTGGGCAGCAGGAGAACCAGCGCGAAAGCGAGGTTCGCCAGCACGACGCCGATCGGCGAGCCGAGCGCGACGAAGGAACCGTAGAGGCCACGCCGTTTTTCCGGCGCGTGTTCAACGGCGAAGACAGCGGCACCAGCGCTTTCCCCGCCGCGAGCGGCGCCGTGCAGCAGGCGTAATCCGACGAGCAGCAGCGGCGCGGCGATGCCGATCACCGCGTACGGCGGGAGAACGCCCATGCCCAGCGTCGCGAAACCCATCAGCAGGAACGCGGCGTACAGCGCGGTCCGGCGGCCGCGACGGTCGCCGATCCAGCCGAAAAGCGCCGCGCCGAGCGGGGCCATCACGAAACCGATGGCGAAGGTCGCGAGGCTCATAAAGGTGCCGAACCAGGCGTTGCCGGTTTTGAAGAACACCGACCCGAACACCAGCGCCGCCGCGGTGCCGTAGATCGAGAAGTCGTACATTTCCAGGGAAGTGCCGACGCCGGCGGCGAATCCGAGCCGCAGCACGCCGGGAGAGTGCGCTTCGTCGCGCTTGGCCATAGCAGGCCTTTCGTCGTCTCGCGCGAGAATGCGCGGAGTGTCCGGTGGTGGGGAAACGGTGGACACAGCTTAGGGAAAGCGTGACGAAGGAGGCAAAGTCCGATTTGCGGCGGATTGATAAATAAAATCGATCAATTAATCGACAAGACGGCCGGAATCACGAGGATCCCGGCCGAGGCGCGTCAGTACAGTTCGATCACCAGTTTTTCCGAGCGGGCACGCGACACGCACAGCGCCATCTGGTCGCCGGAAGCCTTGTCGCTGGCCGAAAGACACTGGTCCCGGTGCTCCGGCGTGCCTTCCAGCACCCCGGAGACGCACGAGCCGCAGATGCCTTCCTCGCACGATTTGAACACCTCGATCCCGTTGTCGGTCAGCACCGACAGGATCGACCGGTCGGCCGGGATCTCGAACACCTCGCCGGTGTCGAGCTCGACGGTGAACGGCTGATCGCCGCTCGTGTCGACCTCGGCCGCGGTGAAATGCTCGACGTGCACCTGCGGTTCGCCGACCACCGGTGCGAACACGCCGGTGACCTGCTCCATGAACCCTTCCGGGCCGCAGGTGTAGACGTGCCCGGCGGAACCGAGCCCGGCAGCCACTTCCGTGAGCACGGCGGGCTGTTCGCCGCGCGGTACGCCGAAATACAGCAGTACCCGGTCCCGGAATGCAGCCTGTTCTTCAAGCAGGGAAACAAAAGCCGCTGACTCCCGGCTGCTCGCGAAGTAGTGCAGTTCGAATTCCGCACCGTCCGCGTGCAGCTGATAAGCCAGGCTCAGCAACGGAGTGATGCCGATGCCGCCCGCGATCAGCACGTGCCGGTCCGCGTCCGGAGCCAGCGAGAGCAGGTTCCGGGACTCTCCGACCTCGAGCTTGTCGTTCTCCGCGACGGCGTGCAGCGCCTCGGAACCACCGCGCGAATCCGGCTCCCGTTTCACCGCGATCAGCAGCGACGACGTGTCGTCCGGCCGCCCGCACAGCGAGTACTGGCGCAGGATCCCGGTCGGGCCGGTGACGTCGACGTGCGCGCCGGCGGGGTGCGGGTCGAACGGCAGGCCGTCGGCGCGGACGAGGCGAAGCGCCCGGATACCGGGTGCTTCCTCGACGACCTCGGCCACGCGGACCACGGTGTTCGGCATCGGCTCTCCGTTTCAGGGCAAGCGGTTCAGCGCAGGTAAAGGCCGCCGTTGGCGTCCCAGCACGCCCCGGTGACCGAGGCCGCGCCGGGCGAGGCGAGCAGCGACACCATCCGCGCGATGAACGCCGGGTCGCCGAGCCGTCCGACGGGGATGTTCTTCGTGAAGGCCTCGAGGTTGTCCTCGCCGACGATCGAATGCACCATCGGGCTGTCCAGCGGCCCCGGGGACACCGAGTTCACCGTGACCCCGCGCGCGGCGAGTTCGCGCGCGAACACCTTCGTCGCGGACATGATCGCGCCCTTGGACGACGCGTAGTGCCCGCCGGTCGCCGTGCCGCCGTTCTGCCCGGCCAGCGACGCCATGTTCACGATCCGCCCGTAGCCCTGCTCGGCGAAGTACGCGCCGAAGATCTGACAGGCGGTGAACGTGCCGGTGAAGTTGACCGCGAGGACCGCGTCGAGGTCTTCCGGCGTGATCTCCATCAGCGGTGCCGCCTGCGTGCGGGCCGCGTTGTTGACCAGCACCTGGACACTGCCGAAATCACGGACGACGTCGTTCTTCAGCTGCGCGAGCGCCGCGCGATCCCGCACATCGACCGCGTAGCCACGGCAGTTGCCAAGGGCTGCCGCCAGCTTTTCGGCCGCCTCGCCGTTGACGTCCGCGATCGCGACGCGATAGCCCTCGGCGTGCAGCTGCCGCACGATCGCTTCCCCGAGACCGCTCGCGCCACCGGTGACAACGGCGACGTGCGGTTCCACCGGCGCGCTCACAGCAGGAATCCCGCGGCAGGAACGGCTTCGTCGCTGTTGACCAGCCGGACGACCTTCAACGCGATCCGGTCGCCTTCGGGGCCTTCCGGTGACAACTGGATGCGGTGCACCAGATCCGCTGCCCACAGGTCGTGATTGCCTCGCTTGTAGGCGACCAGGATCTGCGCCGAACGCAGCACGACTTCGTGGTCTGAAACGGATTCCGGCACGAATCGCGACACTGTGCGCACGGTGCGGGCGGAATCGACGGCCGCGAGCGCGTAGCCCTCGGTCATCCGCGCGATGCGCATCTGCCGCATCCGCGCGTCGTCGTAGACCATGTTCAGCGAGCCGGCGAAATCGTCGGTTTCCCGGTCGATCGGGATGACGTAAATGCCGTCGTCGGTGAACAGCTTTTCCCACACGTGGTATTCCGTGCGGTCCAGCAGTTCCGCCTCGCGGTTGACGAGGTCGACGGCGCGCGCGACCCGCAGGTCAGTGACGGGGATGGTTTCAGTCATCGCCCATCATCTCCTTCCACTGGGCGTACGCGGCGCGCATGCCGGTTTCGTCGGTGACGTGCGAGGTCGGCCAGCCTTCGGGGCTCGCCTTCTCCCGCGCGAGTCCGCGGTTGACCAGGATCGGCAGGTCCGGGCCGCCGTGCGCACCGCGCTGCACGCGGTCCCAGCCCTCGGCGTCGTCCGGCGTGCCGAACCCGAACGGGCCCTGGAAGTGCTCGTGGATGCGCAGCCGTTCGCGGTTCACGATGTCCAGCTCCGGCGGTCCGTCGGGCCCGATCGCGACGTGCTCGATCAAGGTCTCGTTGACCGAAATCGGCCGCAGCACGCGGAAAAACGCCGCGGACATCGAGACGTTCGGGAACAGGTTGAGGTTGAACCCGGTGCCGTGCATGGCCCGGACGACCTTGCGCACCTGCGCCTCGTCCAGCGTCTTCGACAGTTCGGCCACGACGTGGTCGAAGCGGCCCTGCAGCGGTTCGGAGCCGTCGTCGACGTCCAGGTCGGAGTGTTCCGGCACCATCTGCATGACGCTGTGCCCGTTGCCGAGCGAATGCGTGATCGCCGACGGATCGGTCATGAACGACATCATGTCGGCGGTTTCCGCGTCCACCGAAGCCATCCACGACCGGTGCACGATCGGGAAGTGATAGCCGTCAGTGGTGTTCTCCAGCTGGATTTTCCAGTTGCCGCGGAACTTGAACTGGTGCTTGCCCAGCACCTTGATCGGATAACCGCCGCCCTGCTTCATGAAGCGGTCGATCCACAGTTTCGCGTCGCCGAGGAAGTCCTCAAGGGACTCAGCGTCCTCGTCGAAGGTCGCGAAAACCATTCCGCCGTACGACTCGGTGCGCAGCTTCTTCAGCGACAGCTCGCCCTTTTCCAGCACGCCTTCGTAGCCGTCGGGATAAGGGATGCCGCGCAGCTTGCCGTCGAGGCCGTAGCTCCAGGCGTGGTACGGGCAGGTGAAGCCGTTGGCCTTGCCGCTCGGTTTCTCGCACAGGCTCGCGCCGCGGTGGCGACAACGGTTGAGCATCGTGTGCAGCGTGCCCTTGCGGTCTCGCGTCACGATCACCGGCTGGCGGCCGACATAAGTGGATTTGAAGTTCCCCGGCTGCGCCAATTCGCTTTCGTGCGCGACCCACACCCACGAACGCTCGAAGATCTGCGTCATCTCGCGTTCGAAGATTTCCGGGTCAGTGTAAAGCCGGGCGGCTACGCGGTCGCTCTCGGCGAAATCGGCGGGAACGCTTGCGTTCTCAGTCATGAGGTCTCCGGTTCAGTCGGGCAGTTCGACGTCTTCGCGGACAGTCAGCGGACGCCCGATCCGGGCTTCCATCTTGGCGAAGCGCCACAACTTGACGCCGTTGCCGCCGACCTCGACGGTGCGCAGCAGGTTTACCCCGGCCTTGACGGTTTCCTGGCTGTCGGCGTCGGCCAGGAGGTAACAGGTCCACGGCCAGCCGTCAGACGGGCCGACCATGTGCGCGTCATCGTCGATGTCGCCGATGAAAGTGATGCCCGGCAACGCTTTCAGCTGGTCCATCATGGACACGAATGACTGCCAGACGTCGCCGATGGTGATGCCGTCGGCGGGCAGGTCGAAGAAGTTCTGGTTGATGCCGATGCAGAAAAGCACCCGCAGGGGCTGCGTGCTCACAGTCGGAGACTCCTCGTCGTGGTGGTGGCTGGTCAGCGGAAGCCGGGGCTGGTCGGCGGCTGTCCCATGAGAACCGCGCCGGCGGCGTCGTGGATGGCCGGGCCCAGGAACGCATGCTGCTTGGGTACCAGTGCGTCGCCCTGAAGTCCACGCAGCGGGTGCGTCGAGTAGATCGGCGCGGTGCCGGAAATCTCGACGAGCTTCGAGACGACCTCGGACGACGTCTTGGCCAGGTGCGCGGACGAAAGCCGCAGCTGGGCGTTCTGCTCGTCGGTGGCCTCGTCGCCGGAGACGACGGTGTCCCAGACCTCGTGGCTGACCTCGTAGAACCAGGCGCGGGCGGACCGCAGCGCGGCCTCGGCGTCGGCGTACCCGGTGCGGTAGTAGCCGCGGTCGGCGAGCTTCGGCGCGCCGGTGACGCCGGTGTAGCCAGCGCCGACCTCGCGGGCGTGGTCGAGCGCGGCACGTGCGACACCCGCACCGACGATGGCGAGAACCTGTGCGGCGTAAGCGATTGTGGGGTAGCGGTAGAGCGGTTCGTCGACCATGGGTGCGCCGCCGCGGATGAACGTCCACTCGCGCGGGACCTCGACGTCGCGTACGACCAGGTCGAACGAACCGGTGCCGCGCATGCCGACGACGTCCCATTCCTGGACGATCTCGACCTGCTCAGGCCGCAGCAGCGCGGTGCGCGGTTTCCCGCCGGTCGATTCGTCGCCGGGGATGCCGACGCCGAGGATGTCCGCGCCCATGCAGCCGCTGGCGAACTTCCACCGGCCGTCCACGCGGAAGCCGGTTTCGGTCGCCGGGGCGGGCTGGACCGGGAAGAGACCGCCGGCGAACGCGACGTCCGGGCCGCCGGAGTACAGCTCGGCCTGCGTGTCCAGCGGGAGCGCGGCGAGGTAGATCAGCGACGAGCCGAAGCTGGCGACCCATCCGGTCGAACCGTCCACTGTGGAAATTCGCTCGATCAGGCGGAGGAATTCGGCGGGCGGGAGCGGGTTGCCGCCGAACTTCGCCGGGGTGCTGGCCCGGTAGATGCCGAGCTGCTTGAGCCGGTCGATGAAGTCCCGCGGAACGTAGCGCTGCTGCTGGAACTCGTCCTTGCGCGTGGCGAGCTCGGCGAGCACCTCCTCCATGGTGACTTCGCTCATCGCTGCTCCTCAGAATGCCGGTGCGGTCCTGCCGACGGTACGAACCTCGCCGCCGCACGGGAATTGGTAGTGCCTGAGCGGGCGTAGGGGATTTCTTCAGTGCGGGCCGCCAGCCAGGGGCTTTACGCTGAGCCGATGGAGGCAGACCCGCGCGCGCCCGAGCTGACGACGCACGATTTCGTCGCGATGCTCAACGCCAGCCGTACGTGCGTGCTCGTGCACGACGGCGCGACGAAGAACATCCTGTGGGCCAACCCGGCCGCGTGCGAGATGCTCGAATGGAGTGTCACGGAGCTGCGGCCGTTGAAGGCGAACCACATGAGCAGCTCCGCGCAGCAGTACGACCGGGTGATCGGCCGGGCGTGGCTGCAGGAGGCGGTCGACAAGGGCGTCAGCCGGATCGAATGGCATTACCGCACGAAGTCCGGCCGGGTGATCCCGACGGACGCGGTGGCCACCCGAGTTGAACTGGCGCAAGGCCCAGCCGTGATGGTGCAGTTCCGCGACATCGAACGCGAGCAGGAAATCGAGCGTGAGCTGCGGTTGACCACGTCCTGGGTCGACGCGCTCGCCCGGCACACGTCCGCACTCGCGGTGATGCTCGACGCCTCGGGCGCGCTGCGATTCGTCACCGACTCCGCGGCGGAGCTGTTCGGCGCGACCCCGGACGAGCCGCTCGGCTGCCTGACCGACCACGCTGGCCTGCGTCTCGACGACCGTCCGGCCACTTGGGACGAGGTCCGCGAGCGGGCCGCGCCGGGTACGCCGGTGCGACTGGAAATCCAGGGTCGCGTGTGGCTGGAGGGGAGCGTCGAACGGCTTCGAGAGCCTGGTGGAGACGCGTTTCTGATGCTGCTTTACGACGTGTCCGAACGCGTCCGCGGCGAGGTCCGGCGCGAGCGGGAGCTGCACCGGGAGAACTACCTGGCGCGCTACACCGCGATGGGCGACATGGCGATGGCGATCGCGCACGAACTGAGCCAGCCGCTCGCCGCCGCGGGCAATTTCCTGGCCGGGGTTCGGTCGCGGACGCTCGACGCCGCGCCGGTCGTGTACGGCATCGACAGCGCCGTCCGGCAGATCGAGCGGGCGAGTCAGATCGTGTCGTCCGTGCGGGCGTTCGTCGGGCATCTGGAGCATGTGGAGCAGGTGGCTGACCTCAACGAGATCGTCGAGGAATGCCTGTATTTCGTGCGATTGCGGGCCGAACCGGCTGCGATCGAGGTGACTTTCGATCAGTCCGCCGAGGCCGTGCCGGTGCACTGCGAACGCGTGCTGACCGGCCAGGTCGTGCTGAACCTGTGCTTCAACGCGATCGAGGAAATGGCACAGTGCCCGCAGCAGCGGCGCAGCCTGGTGTTGACCACGCGCCGCGACGGTGACACCGGCGTGGTCACCGTGGACGACCGCGGTCGCGGCTTCCCGCGCAACCCGTTCGACGAGTCTTTCACCGCGAAGGAGCGCGGCAGCGGCATCGGACTGGCGCTGAGCCACCGCATCATCACCCGCCAGCACGGGACGATCTGGGCCGAACACCGCACGGGCGGCGGCTCGCGCTTCGGCTTCGCACTGCCCGCGACCGGCCCGGGTTAGGAATTCTTCAGCTGTGCCGGGGAAGTTCTCGATATCCCGCGACCGGTGCGGCTTTGTACGGTCGGAGAAGTCCCGGCCCCAGTCCTAGGAGGCACCGTGTCCGAGCTGACCCGGACCCAGCGCGAATTCCGCACCGCGATGGCCAACCTCTCCGCGGCCGTCAACGTCGTCACCACCGCGGGCCCGCACGGCCTCGCCGGGATGACGGTGAGCGCCGCCTGCTCGGTCACCGACAGCCCGCCGACCGTGCTCGTGTGCGTCAACCGGTCGAGCCGGTCGCACGCGATCCTGGTCGGCAACGGCCAGGTGTGCGTCAACGTCCTCGGCCCCGGCCAGGAGGACCTGGCCATGCACTTCGCTGGCGCGACGAAGGTGCCGACCGCCGAACGGTTCGGAGAGGACTGCTGGGACCTCGACAGCGAGGACGCCCCGGTCCTGCGCGGTGCCGCGGCCTCGCTGGTCGGCCGGATCGTCGCCGAACAGGAACACGGGTCGCATTCGGTGCTGTTCGTCGAGATCGAAAAGGTGCTGACCGCGCCGGACAGCGGAGCTTTGGTGTACTTCCAGCGCCGCTTCCACCGGCTTGCCGCACTCAGCGCCTGATCGAGGAGAACCCGTGGACCGGATGACCCTGACCTGCTACAACGACACGCACGGCTACGGCTGGCGGCACGTCGACCTCTTCGTGCACGACGAGCACGGCCGCGAACTGGACTGGGTGCACTGGCAGGCCCCGGCCGACGGCCCGGACGCCGCCGACGAGGCCACCGCCCGCGTCGAACCGCTGCTGCGCCGGACGTCCGGCTGGCGGCATTCGGTCAGCGCGAGCGGCATGGACTACTGGACCGCCGACGCCGCCTGGACCCAGCCGTGACCGCCCCGTGGTCGCTGCGCGCCCTGGTCGCCGATCTGACCGCTGGCCGGACGACGCCGGAAGCAGCTGTCGCCGAGGCTCGCTCGCGGATCGCCGCGGCTTCGTTCGACGCCTGGGTTTCGTCGGCTTTCGTGCCTGCGTCGACGGGCCCGCTGGGCGGAGTTCCGTTGGGCGTCAAGGACATCATCGACTTGGCGGGGCTTCCGACTCGCTGCGGCTCCGTCCTGCGCGCGGACGCTCCACCGGCCACTGTGGACGCTTCGATCGTCCAGGAATGGCGTCGCGCCGGAGCAGTGCCGATCGGCAAGACGGTCACCACGGAATTCGCTTTCTTCGCTCCCGGCCCCACGGATAATCCCGCCGCGCCCGGCCATACGCCTGGCGGTTCCTCCAGCGGTTCCGCCGCTGCCGTCGCCGCTGGACACGTCCCGCTGGCGCTCGGTTCCCAAACCGCTGGCTCGGTTACGCGCCCAGCTGCGTTCTGTGGAGTTGCCTCGCTAGTTATGAGCCGGGGCCGGTTCCCGGTCGACGGCGTCACCGGCCTGAGCCCGAGCCTCGACAGCCACGGCATGTTCACCGCGACGGTCTCCGATCTGGCCCTGGCCTGGTCAGCGTTGTCGGGAGAGCCGGAGGCCGCGGTTTCTTCTCCTCCGCGATTGCTCGTGTGGTCGTCCGAGGACGCGACTCCAGCGATGCGGAACGCACTTGGTTCCGCGGTCGCTGGACTGCGAGCCGCCGGTGCCGTGGTCGACGAATTCCCAGACCCGGCGGTGGTCCCCGCTTTGACCGCCGCGCACCCCGTGGTGATGGCTTACGAAGCGGCGCGGGAACGTTCCGTTGAGCTTGCTTCCGCGGACCGGCTCAGCGCTCCGCTGGCGCAACTGCTGCGTACCGGCGCGGAGCTGCCGCTCGCGGATTACGAAGCCGCGCTGGCCGTCGTCGCTTCCGGTGCTTCACGGCTGGCTGAGATCGCCGGTGGTTATGACGCCGTCCTCGCTCCCGCCGCGCTCGGCTCGGCCCCTTCCGGCCTGGCCGCGACCGGAGATCCCGTGCTCAGCCGCCCTTGGCAGGCGCTGGGCCTGCCGGTCATCGCCATTCCCGGCCTGCGCGACGACGCCGGGTTGCCGCTGGGATTGCAGCTGGTCGGCAGTCCTTTGCGCGAGACTGCTTTGCTGGCCACCGGCCGCTGGACGGAGACCGCGCTTAAACGGTGACGCGATGGGTGAGGATGTCGCGGACCAGCGTCCCGAGGCTGTCCGCCGACGTCTTCGCCTTGATCCGCGCCCGATGCACGTCGACAGTTTTGACGCTGGTGCCCAGCCGGTGCGCGATCGCCTGGCTGGGCATCCCGTCGACCACCAGCCGCAGCACCTCGCGCTCGCGCTGAGTCAGCGTGTCGAGCCGGGCCCGGACCGCCTGCCGCTCCGCGTGCTCCGCGAACCGCCGACGGGCCTCGATGAGCTGGGTCTGGACCACCTCGACCATGCGCTGGGCCTGATAAGGCTTCTCCAGGAAATCGACCGCCCCCGCGGTGAGCGCACGGACCGACATCGGAATGTCGCCGTGCGCGGAGCAGAAAATCAGCGGAGCCGGACAGTCGATTTCCGCGAGCTTTTCCTGCAGCTGAAAACCGCTGATCGCGGGCATTCGCACGTCGACGATCACGACCGCGGGCTCGGCCGGGTCGAACTCGTCGAGGAAGGTCTGGGCGTCCGGATAGGTCAACGCCTGCACGCCGACGCTCTCCAGCAGGAATACGAGGGACTGCCGGAGGTCCTCGTCGTCGTCCACCACGTGCACGACCGGGTCGTCGCTCATGGCTTCATCAGCACCGAGGCCGAGGGATAGTCGCTGGCCCAGCCTTCCGGCAGGGGTGCGATGAAAACGTTTTCGGTGCGGGTGCGGGTGATCCGCCAGGTGTCGCCGACGCGACGGAACGCATTGTTCAACCGGCTGGACCGCAGGAGCGCCTTCCCGTCGGAGAACAGCCACGGTTGCATGTGGATCCATTGCCCGGTGGCCTCGTCGCCGTCGACGTGAATCTGCTCGGAGGTGAGATAATGCGCGTTCAGCAGAAGTTCGGGGTCTTTTTTCTCGCCCCAGAACCGCTGGAAATGCGCTCGGATAGCGTCTGCGCCTTCGGCCCGCCCGAACTGTCCGTCGTAGTACTCGCCGACGCCTTCCCAGACGGCGTCGTCGGTGTAGAGCGCCATGATGAGGTCGATCCGCTCGTCGTCGCTGGTGACGCCGAACTCCGGGCAGGGAGTGTCGCAGAGGAACATGTAGCGCGCCTGCACCCGGCGGATCTCCGCCTCGGCCTCGAGCGTCCCGACCCGCCGCACCAGCCCCGCGACAGTCTCCTCGAGCGCGGCGATCCGCCGGTCCGTGGCCGGGTTGGCGGGTGCGGGGTGGTCGAGAGACATCGTTTTCCTCACCAGAGAAGTCGTGACGGATGGCGCTTCAGTGCCGGGGTTGGCCTTTCGATGCGGTTTTCGGCTCGTTGACAGGGTAACCGGACCGGACCGCGCCGGGCGTTGGCAGCTTGTGCCCAGCCTCTGCCCCGTTCGGAAGGGTTGTCAATCGGATCGGTGAGTTATGCGGGGCGTGTTTCAAACCGGGGGTGGCGGTTATCAATGGCGGGATTGCTGGATAACGCCTTTGGGGTCGCGTCTGACGCGCCGCACGGCCCGCATGCGTCCCCTGGCGGGGCTGAGGATGCGCTGTTTTCTGGTGAGGTTGCCGCAGCTCCTCTCGTACGGGGTTGTTGAGGCGAAGGCACGGGTGGACAGGCTTGGGCGGATATCGCCGGGGCGGGAACGCTGCCTGATTCTTGGCTCGGGTGCCTCCCTCGGCGGCACCGGTTCACCGGAGACATCGCGATGGTGGCGACTCGGGGGAGAGATCGCGGCGGTACCGGTTCGGCGGAAGCATCGTGGCGCTGCCGGTGCGGCGGAAGCACCGTGGCGCTGCCGGTGCGGCGGAAGCATCGTGGTGGTGGCGGTGCGGCGGAAGCATCGCGGCGGCACTGGCTCGGCGGAGACATCGTGGCGCTGCCGGTGCGGCGGAGACATCGCGGCGGTACCGGTTCGGCGGAAGCATCGCGACGGTAGCGGCTCAGCGGAAACATCGTGGCGGCGCTCGGTTCCGCCGCCTCTTCGCCATTCGTCGGCGAACAGCCGGTGGCTGAGGATGCCGCATCCTGCCGCGCGGATTATGCGGCACTCGGCTGGTCCGCGATAACGTTGAGGCATGTGCGTTTCCACTGGTGCCGGGCGTCGGCGATGAGTGCGGCTCAGCGGGCCGACGCTCGGGAGAACCGGGAGCGGATCGTCGAGATCGCTCGCGAGGCGATCGCCGGTTCGGGGGAATTGCGGCTGAACGCGGTGGCCAAGTCAGCTGGTGTCGGGCAGGGGACGCTCTACCGGCACTTCCCGACGCGCGAGGACCTGCTTGCCGAGGTGTATCGGCAGGAGGTGGAGGAGCTGGTCGCGCTGGCTCCGGAATTGCTGTCCTCGCAAGGGCCGGTCGAAGCCTTGTCCCGGTGGTTCGACCGGATCGCCGAATACGCGCGAGTCAAGCGCGGCGTCTTCGCGGCGCTGGAAACCGCGGTGTGGAAAGGCTTGTCGGAAGAAAGCCATGGCCCGCTTGGCGACGCCATCACCCTGTTGCTCGACGCCGGAAAAGCCGAGGGGACCATCCGCCCCGACATCGACGCTCGCGACTTTTTCATCTTGTCGGGCTACCTGACCCGCCTGGACGAGGACGAGTGGGATTCCCGTGCTCGGCATCTCTTGGACGTGCTGTTGCAGGGAGTTCTTTCCCGCTGACCGGTCGGCGGAGAGAGGCGCGGCACGGCTGGAAGATCGGCGTGGACGAGACCAGCTTGCAGGACAACGGATTCACGCGCGACCGGCGATGATCGCGACGTGGCAGCCGAGGCGCGATGCGCAGTTGAGTGACATGGCGAGCGCAGAGTGGCAAGAGTCGTTTAAAAGCTACCGAAATTCAGCGCCCGATTCGGCCGACGGCCGCGGCGTGGGCTGTGGTGTCCATATTGGACGGGCCGCTCGCGGGTGCGGTCGGCCCGGTCCCCCAGAGTTCCCCAGTGGTGGTGCTGTTGGTGGTGCGGTTCAGGAGGCGACGGCCAGGCGGACCCGGCGGTCGCGGGCGTACGAGACCAGTTCTCGGACCTCGTCGGTGGTGATGATGCGGACTGCGTCTTCCAGGATCTCGGCCGTGGCCACCTGCAGGGGCCAGGAACGCAGGCCGGGAGCGGGTTCGTGCCAGAACCACTGGCCTTGGGAGAGATCTTCGGCGGCGACGGTCGGTGCCTCGGTGTTCATGCCTGCAGCCTAACTTGCACCACCGACAGAAAATCGCTCTACCGGACATCCCGGGACAACCCCGCAGGAAGCGCAAGGAGTGAATGCGGGTTCGGCGATGGTTCCTGCTGGTCGGGAGGATACGAGCGAGTTGCCGGGTGGCGTGGGTCACGCGGTCTCCCCGGTCAGCGGCGGAATCCGGTGGCCGGGTGCGAAAGGCAAGGGCCAGGTTAACCGGTCTCTCGCACAGCCGGGTTCAGGTGGATTTTGCACCGCCAGGCGGCCTGCCCTAGGCTTCGCCGGTCACCGCGCACACACCGGGGGTTTCCGGGACGAGAGGAACGGTGCGAATGGCTTTGCGCGACCCCGAGGCGTACCGCGACATCGACCTGCCGACGATTCTTCGCATGGAGCGCCGGCTTCCCTGGTACGGCTGGCCGCACCTGCCGTTGGGGCTGCTGGTCTGCGTGGCCGCGATCCTCGCCGCCTACCGGGTTCCGGTTTCGTATCACCTGACTACCGCGCTGGTCGCGGGCGGCGGGGTGGTCGGCGGGTTTTCCGGTTACGGCTGCGGGCTGGTCATGGTCAGCACGCCGGGCCTGGTCCAGACCGGGTACCTGAACTGGCGGCGCACCCGGGTGTCGCGGGCGTTGCTGATCGTGCTCGGCGGGTTGTCCGCGGTGTCGATGGCGGTCGTTGTCGCGTGCCATATTTCGTTGCTGGCGGGGGCTTCTGACCAGCATCCGTTCCAGCTTTCGGTGCAGGCCGGGTTGTATTTGGCGCTCGTGGTCGCCAACACCGTCCTCGCGGGGCTTGAGGCATGGCAGTTGTCGAAGATCCTGCGTGCGCCCGTGGCCGAGGCCGCCGCGGAACCGGCGGGGCCGGTGCGGGTTCGGCTCGGCTGACTGTCTACATCGGACTAACTCAGCGCCTGCGCAGCAGTACTTCTTGGGTGACTGAGGCGACTAGCCGTCCGTCGGTGGTGAAGAATTCGCCGTGAGTCAGGCCTCGGGTGTTCGCGTAGCTGGGGCTTTCCATGTCGAACAGCAGCCATTCGTCCGCGCGGAACGGGCGGTGGAACCACACTGCGTGGTCCAGTGAGGTCAGTTGCGGTTCGCCCGGGTCGTCTCGGTGGGGCAGCAGGGCGGTGCCTGCCAGGCGGATGTCGGAGATGTAGGTGAGCGCGCAGACGTGCGCCAGCGGGGCGTCCGGCAGTGCGTCTTTCGCTCGCACCCAGATCTGCTGACGCGGGCCGCGGCCGGTGTCGGGCAGGCCGGTTTCCGGGTTGCTGACGAAGCGGACTTCGATGGCGGACAGGACGATCGGCGAGCGGTCCTGTTCGACGACGCCTGCCTCGTCCGGAGCGGGGACGTCTGGCATCCGCGCCTGGTGCGCGCTGCTTTCCGCCTCGGTCTGGAACGACGCCGACAGACTGAAGATGCTCTCGCCGTTCTGGATCGCGACGACCCGGCGCGTGGTGAACGAACCGCCGTCGCGGGTGCGTTCGACCTCGTAGATGATCGGCATGTCGGTACGCCCGCCACGGATGAAATAGCCGTGCAGCGAGTGCACGTGCCGCGCGGTGGGCACGGTCGCGCCGGCCGCGGTGAGCGCCTGCGCCGCGACCTGACCGCCGAACGCCCGCTGCGGCGAACCCTGGTGGCACCAGCCGCGGAACAGGTTCAGCTCGAGCGGTTCGAGCTTCAGCAGCTGGTCTAGCCCGGTCCGGGCAGGATCGATCGTCGTCACCCGGCCAGTCTAAGCGCCTGCTCAGCTGCTCCGCGGGGTGAGCAGCGCCGCCACCGCGGCCGGATCCTCGACGTGCGCGTTGTGCCCGAGCCCGGACAGGACCACCGCCTCGGGAACAAGGGCGCGCAGCTGCTCGGGACGGCACACCGGATCGTTTTCGCCGGTGGCGAGCACCACCGGGCAGCGTGCGGCCGCCAGCAGTCTCGGCAGGTCCGGGCGGCCGACGCCGAAGGCGGGCGGGTCCAGGACCAGCCGCCAGCCGTCCGGGGTTTCGGTGACGCCGTCCGGGTCCGCCGGAGCCAGGCCGGTCAGTCCGGCGATCTTCAGATAGGCGGTTTCGGCCTCCTCTCGGGTTTCGAACAGCCGGGGCGGTCGGGCTGCCATCGCGGCGGCACGGGCAAGGTCGTCTTCGCTCCACTCGACCTTGATGCCCACCGCCAGCACGCTGCTGACATCGAGGCCGTAGCGGCCGCTCGCCAGCTCCAGCGCGACGACACCGCCGAGCGAATGGCCGACAACGGAGACCTGGCCGGGCTCGTCGAGAGCGTCGGCGACTGCTGCCGCGAGCGCCTCGAACGTGTACTCGGGCAGCCGCGGCGAGCCGCCGTGTCCGGGCAGGTCCGGCGCGAGCAGCCGCCGGTCGAGTTGGCCGGTCAAGCCGTCCCAGACCGCGCCGGTGGCGCCGAGCCCGTGCAGGAGCAGGACCGGCGGTTCGCCTTGTCCGGTGACGCGCAGCTTCAGCTTTTCCACCGGACGGATCTTTCCGCAGGCGGCGGTCTCGGGGCTAGGGTCGGAACGTGTCGAGTGCTGTCATCGCCGACCCGGACACCTACGTCACGGGCGTGCCTTACGACCTGCTTGCCCGTCTGCGCCGCGAAACGCCGGTGACGCGGATCGGCGACTTCTGGGCGGTGCTGCGCCACTCCGACGTGCGGCACGTGCTCCGCACCCCGGCGGTGTTTTCGTCGCAGCTCGGCGGCACCCAGATCCGCGACCCGGCCAGCGCCGAGGACCTGCGGTACGTGCGCCGGATGATGCTCAACATGGACCCGCCCGAGCACGGCAGGCTGCGCGGGCTGCTCACGAAAGCGTTCACCCCGCGCGCGGTCGGCCGGATCGCGGAGCGGATCGAAGGCTGGGCACATGATCTCGTCGCGGCGGTGGCCGATCGCGGCGAATGCGATTTCGCCAAGGACATCGCCGCGGATCTGCCACTGCTTACGCTCGCGGAGGTGTTCGGCGTTCCCGAGCAGGACCGTCGGCTGATGTTCGACTGGAGCAACCGCGTGATCGGCTTCCAGGACGCCGAATACGCGGTGAGCGCGACCGTCAAAGCCGACGACGTCACCGACCTCGCCCGTGCCGCGCTGGCCGTGCGTCCGGAACCCGGCCCGGACGGCCGGATGCCGGATCCGCGCAGCCGCGCCGGAATGCCGGATCTCTACGCCTACGCGCACGCGCTGGGCGAGCACAAACGCGAGCACCCCGGCGACGACGTGATGAGCAACCTGATGCAGCACGTGGACGACGACGGCGGCCGCGTGTCGATTGAGGAGTTCGAGAACCTTTTCTGGTTGTTTTCCGTAGCTGGCAACGAAACCCTGCGCAACGGCCTGCCCGGCGGGATGGCCGCGTTGCTCGCGCATCCGGAGCAGTACCGCAAGCTTCTCGACGACCGGAGCCTGCTGCCCGGCGCGGTCGAAGAGATGCTGCGCTGGCACACGCCGGTGATGCACTTCCGCCGCACCGCGACGCAGGACACCCGACTGTCCGATGTGGACATCAAGGCCGGGGACAAGGTGGTGGTGTGGTTCTCCTCGGCCAATCGCGACGAGACGGTCTTTCCCGATCCTGATGTCTTCGACGTGACGCGCGCGCCGAGCGAACACCTGACGTTCGGCCACGGCCCGCACTTCTGCCTCGGTTCGCACCTCGCGCGGATGCAGGTGCGCGCGTTGTTCGCGGCGGTGTTCGACCAGCTCGGCGAGGTCCGGCTCGCGGGCGAACCCCGCCGGCTGCGGTCGAACTTCCAGAACGGGCTCAAAAGCCTCCCGATCCGCTGGGACTGACCGGCTCAGCCGAAGCCGACGAGCGAAAGCCAACGGTCCAGGTACCCCGTGTCGCCGCTGCGGTGCGCGGTCTCCGACGACAGCCTGCCGTAGACCATCAGCAGGAGATCGCCAAGCGGCGCGGCCACGGTGACCGCTGCGTCCGCCGGCGGGCCCGGGTGCCAGGCCAGCTGATCGCCGGTGAGATCGACCGTCCAGGACTCCGCGTGGTCTGTCGGCGCGAGGTGGATCGTGCGGTCCGGGCCGAGCAGTTCGCGGCGTTCCGGGACGTACTCCAGCAACTGCGGCAGCGACCCGAGTTCCAGCCATTCCTCCATCGCGTCGTGCGCGACCTCCAGCGTGACGGTGAATTCCCCGCCCGCGGCCAACGTCGCGTCGGCGCGGTGGATCAGCGTCTCGTTCATGAACCGGCGTGCGTAGAACGCTGCTCGCGGCGGGCCGTTCGGGACCGGCGTGAACACCTCCGCGTCCGGCCCTGCTTCGCGCAGCGTCGCGGCCAACGTCTTGGCCCCGTCCACGAGCCACGACGCCGGGCGCGGGGTGTCCACCGGATTCCGCAGTTCGTCGTCCGGCAGCCAATGGTCGGCCCGCGTGCGCACTGTTTCCTCCGCCCACCGGTGACCGGTGCTGACGTGATCGAGCAGTTGCCCGAGGTTCCACGCCGGGCACGCCGCGACCCGCGCCGTCCGGTCCGCGCCTTCGACGGCCGCGGCGAGCAGTTCCGTCTGCCGCACGATCTCCGCGCAACGCTCGTGAAAGTCCATCGGGTGTCCTCTCCGGTTCAGTTTCGCTGACACCCGACAGTCGGGGCCGACGCGGCCATCCAGACACCGCAGCGGAAGAACCCGGGTTACTCCACGCTCCAGGCGTCTCCCCATTCCGCGTCGCGAGCGGCGCGGTAGCGCACGCCGTGCCGCTTCGACACGACAGTGCCGGGCGCGAGCCCGTCGACTGTGCAGAGGTCGAGCTGCACGAACCCCTTGTGCTTGCGCGGATGCCGGATGATCCGGGCCGACGGACGGTCGACCGGTGCCGACGTGGACGCCACGTACGAATACTTTTCGTCCTCGAAGCCCAGCGTGCCGGACTTGATCCGCCGGTGCACCCCGCTTCGGGGTAACCGGGCGGAAAAGTGGCACCAGTCTTCTCCCGGCTTGATCGGGCAGGCGTCGTCGTGCGGGCATGGCGCCACCACACTGCGGCCCATCTCGCGCAGCACCTCGCGAGCCTCGCGGATCCGCTCGAATCCGGCCGGCGTTCCGGGCTCGATGAGCACGACGGTTCCGGCTTTCGCGGTGAGCCATCGAACGACGTCGGCCCGGCCGCGTTCGGGCAGTTCGCCGAGGACGTACGAGAGAGTGACCAAGTCGGCTTCCGGTGCGGCTGACGCGGAATCGACCAGCCCGCGCTGCCAGACCGCGGTGCGGACGGCCGGCTCGTCGGACTTGGCCGCCAGCTTGCGTCCCAGTGCCAGCGCGGCCGCCACCTGCTCCAGGACAGTGCACTTCTCCAGCGACGGCCAGACGTCGGCCGCTGCCCACACCGCCGCTCCGGTGCCGCCGCCGATGTCGACGTGCGTCTTCGGAGCGAACCCGGGCGCGGCGGCAGCCACCTCGCCCAGCACCGCGCTGACTGCCGCGTACGTCGCTGGCATCCGGTACCCGGCGTACGCGGCGACATCCAGCTCCGAAGAGAGGATCGGCGAGCTTGCCGAGTCGCCTTGTCGATAACGCTTGCTGAGCCGGTCCACGGCCTGCGCGAGCCGGGATTCGGGGAACCGGCCGAGCTCTTCGTCGAGGGCGGCGCGGAGAGGTTCGGGGAGTACTGCCACGGACGACGATTCTCCCACGCCTGTTTTGTCCGCCGAAGTTCGCCTGACCTGCTAGTTTCGCGACCGGGAAAAAAGTTTGGGGACGGTGTCGATCCGGCCGCGGCCCGTTCGACGCAGGGGTGAAGGCAAGCCGAGAGCGAAGGGGTACCGAAGATGCGATTCATGGTGATCATGAAGGCCAGCGAAGAGAGCGAAGCGGGCCAGATGCCGAGCACCGAACTGCTCGCCGAGATGGGCAAGTTCAACGAGGAACTCGTGCGGGCCGGCGTGATGCTCGCGGGCGAGGGACTGGCTCCCAGCTCCCAGGGTGCCCGGGTGAAGTTCTCCGGCGACAGCGAGCCCAGCGTGGTCGACGGTCCGTTCGCCGAGACCAAGGAGCTGATCGCCGGGTTCTGGATCCTCCAGGTGCGTTCGCTCGAGGAAGCGGTGGAGTGGATCAAGCGCGTGCCCAACACCGACGGCGCGCACCACGAGATCGAGATCCGGCGGATCTTCGAGGCCGACGACTTCGGCGACAACCTCACCCCGGAACTGCGGGAGGCCGAAGCGAAGCTGCGCGAGCAGGCTGCGCAGAACTGATGCGGTTCATGGTGCTGGTGAAAGCCAGCAAGGAATCCGAAGCGGGAGCCGCGCCCAGCGCCGAGTTGATCGAGCAGATGGGCCAGTTCAACACGGAACTCGCCGAATCCGGCCACCTCGTGCAGGCCGCCGGGCTGACTCCCAGCTCGGCCGGCGCCCGGCTGCTGTGGTTCGACGGGGACGCGGAGCCCAGCGTCGTCGACGGTCCGTTCGCCGAGACCAAGGAACTGGTCGCGGGCGTGTGGATTCTGGAGGGGGAGTCGCTCGCCGAGATCGTCGAGCTGATGAAGCGGGCGCCCAACCCGGACCGGCAGGCGGGCACCGTCGAGATCCGCCCGATGGCGGGCGAGCTCTGACTCCGCGCCCGCCCGAGGGTTGCCTCGGGCGGGCCGGCCCGGTCTGATGGGCCGGTGGACACGCGAAGTGCGGTAGAGGCCGTTTGGCGGATCGAGTCGGCGCGGGTGATCGCTGGCCTCGCTCGGATGACCCGCGACGTGGGCCTCGCCGAGGAATTGGCCCAGGACGCGCTCGTCGCCGCGCTCGAACAGTGGCCGGAGACCGGCGTGCCGCGCAACCCGGGCGCCTGGCTGATGACGATCGCGAAGCGGCGGGCCATCGACCTGTTCCGGCGCAACGAAACCTTCGGCCGCAAGCTCGACGAAATCGGCCGGGAGGCCGAACAGCTCGGCGAGGGCGTGCTGCCCGACTTCGACGCCGTGCTCGACGACGAGCAGATCGAGGACGACCTGCTCCGACTGGTGTTCACCGCGTGTCACCCGGTGCTGTCCACCCAGGCGCGGGTGGCGCTCACGCTGCGCATGCTCGGCGGGCTCAGCACCGACGAGATCGCCCGCGCCTTTCTGGTGAAGGAATCCGCTGTCGCGCAACGCATCGTGCGGGCGAAGAAGACGCTCGCCGAGGCCAAGGTGCCGTTCGAGACACCGGTCGGCGACGAGCGCGTCGCGCGGGTGCCCGCCGTGCTCGAAGTGATCTACCTGATCTTCAACGAGGGCTACTCCGCCACGCGCGGCGACGACTGGATGCGGCCCGCGCTGTGCGAGGACGCATTGCGGCTCGGCCGGGTGCTGGCCGGTCTGATGCCGGCCGAACCGGAAGTGCACGGCCTGGTGGCGCTGATGGAGATCCAGGCGTCTCGCTCGGCGGCGCGCACCGGTCCGAACGGCGAACCGGTGCTGCTGATGGACCAGGACCGCAGCCGCTGGGACCGCCTGCTGATCCAGCGCGGCCTCACCGCGCTGGCCCGGTCCGAACGGCTGGCGGACGGCACGTACGGGCCGTATTCCGCGCAGGCCGCGATCGCCGCGTGCCACGCCGTGGCGGTCACGCCGGACGAGACCGACTGGGCGCGCATCGCGGCGCTGTACGCGGGACTGGCGCAGCTCACGCCGTCTCCGGTGATCGAGCTGAACCGGGCCGTCGCGGTCTCGATGGCCGAGGGACCGGAAGCCGGGCTGGCGCTGGTGGACAAATTGCTGACGGAGCCCGCGCTGAAGAACTACCACCTGCTGCCGAGCGTGCGCGGCGACTTTCTGTACAAGCTCGGCCGCCGGGACGAGGCGCGCGCCGAGTTCGAGCGCGCGGCGAAGATGACCGGCAACGAGCGGGAGCGCGCGCTGCTTCTGGAGCGGGCCGAGTCGTGCAGCAAGCTGGAAGCGGGAACGAGGTAACTGGGCGGCACCGTGCGGTGCGAGGGTGATCTCCATGCCGGGAACGGTCCACCACCGGCCCGACAATTCCCGGGACCGCAGGCAGCCATCCCCAGGGTTGTCCACAAGTCGACACGGCTGTGGATAACCTGTTTCCGCTGGCAGGAGCCGCAACAACCGCCAAGAAAACCCGATCCGGTGAAAGACTCAGCGGTTGCGCACGTACCCCAGCCGCATCGACAACGCCGCCGCCGTCCCGGCCACCGTCGCGCCCAGTTCGTCCGCCCGGCGCATCACCCGAGGCGCTGGCCCGGCGACGCTGATCGCCGCGATCGGACGGCCCGAATGGTCCCGCACGGCCGCCGCGACACAGCCGACGTCCGGCTCGTTCTCCAGGTCGTCCACGGCCCAGCCGCGACGCCGGGTGCGCGCCAGCTCGTCCAGCAGCCGGACCGGGTCGTTGATGGTCTTGAGGGTGAGGCTGTCCAGCTTCATCCGGCGCACGCGCTCCACCCGGTCGGCCTCCGGCAACGCGGCCAGCCAGGCCTTGCCCAGCGACGTCGCGTGCTGCGGCCGCCGAGTGCCGAGGCGGCAGGAGAGCGTTACCGCGCTGGCGCTGCGTTCGGTCGCGACGTAGACCATCGCGTCGTTGTCCGGCACCGCGAGGTACGTCGTCTCCCCGGAGCGTTCGGCCAGCGCGGTGAGATACCGCGGCGCGCAGCGGTGCAGGTCGGTCGCCGCCATCGCGCGGGCGCCCAGTTCGACCAGCCGGGTGCCGAGCCGCACGCGTCCGGTGACGGTGTCCGCCTCCAGGTACTCCAGCCGCTTCAGGGTGCCGACGATCCGGTACGCGGCGCTGCGCGAAAGGCCCAGTTGCCGGGCGAGCGCGTTCGTGGAGATCTCCTGGTGCTGCCCGACGTGTTCGAGCACCGCCAGCCCGCGCTCCAGGGTGCCGCTTTGGTCCAGCCCGCGTACTGCTGCGTCCACGTTCGCCCTCCGCCTGTCGCTCTGCGTTCCCGGTCACCGGTGCGTGGTGCCATCAAGCGGGGTTGGACGCTAACACCTCCGATGTATAGACGGAAGATCTTGACCGATCTCTGTCATTCGGCAAGGTCAAGGTTGCGCCGAATGGTTCAACCTCCGATCGGTAAGACTGCTTACAAAGGGTAACGGAGACTGGAGTCACCCTCTCAGGAAAATCACAGCGCTCGTGCCGCACGGTTTGTCGTGATGCCAACACGTCTGCGCACCCGGGCGTCGGTCGCCGCCGGGCGGCTGACCGCGTGGTTTTCCCGTACCGCCCGGCTGGGCCGCGGCGGGGTGATCGGCGGCCGCGTCACGCTGCGGCTCGACCCCAAGGCGCTGCGCAGGCTCGGCCGCGATCGCACGGTCGTGATCATTACCGGTACGAACGGCAAAACCACCACGTCGCTGATGCTGACCCGGGCGCTCGAAGCGCTCGCCGAGGTCGCGCACAACGGCGACGGCGCGAACATGCCCGACGGTTTGGTGGCCGCGCTCGCCGCCGCCCCGGAAGCGCCGTACGCGGTGCTGGAAGTGGACGAAACCTACGTTCCGTGGGTGGCCGAGCAGGTGCAGCCCGCGGCGCTCGTGCTGCTCAATCTCAGCCGGGACCAGCTCGACCGGGTCGGCGAGGTCCGGATGATGGAGCGCGATCTCCGCGCCGCGTTCGCCGGGCTGTCGCGCACGGTCGTGGTCGCGAACTGCGACGACGTCCTGGTCACGTCCGCGGCCTCGGCGGCGGCCCGCCCGGTGTGGGTCGGCACCGGACGGCGCTGGTCGGGCGATTCCGTCTCCTGTCCCCGCTGCGGCGGCGCGATCACCCACACCGATCGCGAATGGCGCTGTGCGGTCTGCGCTTTCGCCCGCCCGGAGCCGACCTGGAACCTCGACGGCGACCTGGTCCACACTCCTGGCGGCCGGCAAGTGGACCTCGACCTGCGGCTTCCCGGAGAGGCCAACCGGGCCAACGCCGCTCTCGCGCTCGCCGCCGCGCACTGCGTCGGCGTGCCGCCGCACACCGCCGCGGCCCGGCTCCGCACCATCACTGACATCGGCGGGCGCTACCGCACGATTCGCCGCACCCGGCACTCGGTACGGCTCATGCTTGCGAAAAATCCGGCTGGATGGGCCGAAACGTTGCGTGTGCTCGACGAGGACACCCCGGTCGTTGTCGCGGTCAACGCGCACGAGGCGGACGGTCGCGACCTGTCGTGGCTCTGGGACGTGCACTTCGAGCGCTTGCGCGGCCGTCAGGTCGTCGTCGCCGGCGAGCGGTGCGCGGACCTCGCCGTGCGGCTTTGCTACGCCGAGGTGCCGCATTGGTCGGCCCCGGACCCGGTCAGCGCGATCGACACGCTGCCGCCGGGCGGGGTCGAGCTCGTCGCGAACTACACCGCCTTCCGTGACCTGGTCGACCGGTTGCCTGATGTCTGATTCGACCGTCGGCATCGGCCTGCTGCTGCCCGAGGTACTGGGGACGTACGGCGATTCCGGCAACGCACAGGTGCTCTGCAAACGCTTGCAGTGGCGGGGTTACGACGCCGAGGTGGTGCCGGTCTCGCTCGACTCCGAAGTACCGTCCACTTTGGACCTTTACCTGCTCGGCGGCGGCGAGGACATGGCGCAGGTGCTGGCCGCGGACTTCCTGCGCGACTCGGCGGGGCTGCGGAGTGCGGCGGACGCGGGCCGTCCGGTGTTCGGGGTGTGCGCTGGCCTGCAGATCCTGGGCACGCGCTTCCGCGGCGTCGACGGCGTCGACCACGCCGGGCTGGGGCTGCTCGACCTCGTCACCGGGCCGTCTCAGCAGCGCGCGGTGGCCGAGCTGATCGTCGAACCGAACCTGCTCGAGACGCCGTTGACCGGCTTCGAGAACCACCAGGGTTCGAGCGTGCTCGGTCCGGGCAGCGCGCCGCTCGGCCGTGTCGTGCGGGGCACCGGCAACGGCGACGGCACCGAGGGCGCGGTCACCGACCACGTCGTGGGCACCTACCTGCACGGCCCGGCGTTGGCGCGCAACCCCGAGCTCGCTGACCTGCTGTTGTCGTGGGTGCTGGGCCACGCGCTGAAGCCGTTGGACCTGTCTGAGGTCGACACGCTGCGCACGGAACGGCTGGCCGCACGCCGCGCCCGATGACGTCACTCCGCGCTCGTTACGCTGCGTGCGTGAGAATTCTCGCTGCAGCAGGCGTCCGGATGCGGACAACCGGGGTTGCCGTCCTCGCGCTCGCGCTTGCCATCGCGACCGCGTGCGTCGTCGTGGTGCTCCTGCTGCAGCAGTCGCTCGACCGAAGCGTCACCGAAAGCGCGCGCAGTACCGCGCGGCAGGTTGCCGTCCAACTCGTGCGCGCGGGCGCGCGAGACCTGTCGCCAAGCGACGTCGCGAGCACTGGCGACACTGAAGCCGTCACACAGGTCCTCGGGCCGCGAAGCACACCGATCGCGAGCGACCCGGCGATTGTCGGCCGTCCGGCCATCACCGCTGCGCGCCCGGCCCCCGGGCAGGAAACCGTCGAAACGCTGCCGCTCGGCTTAGACGGCGACGGCAGCGACTACCGCCTGGTCTCGGAGGGCGTCAACGGGCCGGGCGGACCGTTCACCGTCATCTCGGCACGATCGCTTGAGCCAGTCACCGAAGCGTCTGCGCGGCTTACGCTGCTACTAGGGCTGATTTCGCTGCCACTGCTCGGTATCGCGGGCTTCGCGGTGTACCGCTCTGTCGGGTCCGCACTGCGACCGGTAGAGCGGATGCGGCGCACTGTCGCCGAGATCTCGACGCGCGACCTCGCATTGCGCGTACCGCTGCCTCCTGGCGGCGACGAGGTGCACCGGCTCGCTGTCACGCTCAACGAGATGCTCGAACGGCTCGGGTCGGCGCAGGCCGCGCAACGCCGTTTCGTCGCCGACGCGAGTCACGAGCTGCGCTCACCACTGTCGACCATCAGCACCGCGCTCGACGTTTCGAACCAGCACCCGGAGACCACCGACGAACTGGTACCCGTGATCACTCGCGAGACTGCGCGCCTGCGAGAGCTGGTTGACGACCTTCTGATGCTCGCGCGCACCGACGACGCCACGGATCGGCCCGCGCGCACTGAAGTCGATCTAGACGACATCGTCCGTGCCGAAGCTGAACGCGTACGCGGCGAAGCGGCTGTCGAGATCGAAGTGCGCGCACGACCGGCGAAGGTGCGCGGCAGCGAGGCGCAACTGCGTCGCGCCGTACGCAACCTCGTCGACAACGCGTGCGGGCACGCGCGCGAGCGGATCCGGATTGCGAGTTCGGTGCAAGATGAGATGGTCGTCGTGGAGGTGAGCGACGACGGCCCGGGCGTCGCCGAGGAGGACCGGGAGCGAGTGTTCGAGCGGTTTGTGCGGCTGGACGCGTCACGCCGGCGCGGCGGCACCGGACTGGGCCTGTCGATCGTGGCCGGTATCGCGGCCCGGCACGGCGGCCGCGCGCGGTACGTCGACGTGGCCGACCCGAGCTACCCGGGCGCGCACTTCGTGATCGAACTGCCGAGCATCGAACTGCCCCGGATCGAGGAGGACTGAGCATGCGGTTGCTGATCGTGGAGGACGAGCTGGAGTTCGCCGAAACCCTTCGCCGCGGCCTGGTCGCCGAGGGGTTCACGGTGAACGTCGCGCACACCGGCCGGGACGGGCTCTGGTCGGCGATGGAGCACGATTACGACGCCGTGGTGCTCGACATCATGCTTCCCGAGCTTTCCGGCTATGAGGTGCTGAAACGCTTGCGGGCGGCGGAGAATTGGACGCCGGTGCTGATGCTCACGGCGAAGGACGGCGAGTACGACGAGGCGGACGCATTCGACCTCGGCGCGGACGATTATCTTTCGAAACCGTTCTCGTTCGTCGTTTTGCTGGCTCGGCTGCGGGCGCTGCTTCGCCGGGGTGCGCCCGCTCGTCCGGCGGTGCTGACCGCTGGGGATCTGCAGCTCGACCCGGCCGCGCGCACTGTCCACAGGGGAGAGACGCGCATCGAGTTGACCGCCCGCGAGTTCGGGTTGCTGGAATTCTTGCTGCGCAGGCAGGGGGCGGCGTTGACCAAGAACGAGATTCTCGGTCACGTGTGGGACGCGCATTACGAGGGCGACGAGAACGTGGTCGAGGTTTACGTCGGATATTTGCGGCGGAAGATCGACGCGCCGTTCGGGACGCGGACGATCGAGACAGTGCGCGGGGTGGGGTATCGGCTCGTCGGATGAGCGGGCACGTCGTTTTCCTCAATGGCACGTCCAGTTCCGGCAAATCGAGTATCGCGACGGAGTTGCTGGAATTGCTGCCGGGGACGTATTTCTCGGTATCCAGGGGCTCGGTGCACGCCCGCTGCGATTACGACCTCGAATGCGAAACGTCAGTGCACAGTTCCAGGGAATGCGCACAAATCATCGCGGACTTCCCCGGTTAAACCAGTGAAATCGCCGCCACCGCTCGGACCACGGCAGTGCACCGATCCTCGACATACTCCAACCCGGCGTCAGAAGCGATCTGCCGAGCCTCCGCCGACACGATCCCCTGCTGCAACCACAACGCCTTAGCCCCGATCGCAACCGCGGAACGGGCGATGTCCGGCGCTTCCTCGGCCGGACGGAAGACGTCCACCAAATCCACCGGCTCCGGAATCTCCTCCAGCGACCGGTACGCCTTCTCCCCGAGCAGTTCGGTCGCCGACGGATGCACCGGAATGACCCGGAACCCGTGCGCCTGCAGGGAAGCCGGTACGCCGTGCGCGGCCTTGCTCGGGTCGCGGCTCAGTCCGACAACCGCGATCGTGCGTGCGCTGGCAAGGATTTCTTCGGGCTTCATACTCTCCTCAACATCCCAGCACAGCCAGGGATTCCACGACAGTCACAGCCGCCACAACCGCAGGCCGCGGACGCGATAGACCGGCCAAAGCACCTGCCACGGCGACCGTCGCAGAAATGCGGAACTGCACACCAGAACATTGCGTGCGACGGTGGACGCGACCTCGTGCCGGTCCGGCCATGCTTCGCCGCGGGCGCCGAGCGCGAGGCGAAAGACCGTCAGCAGACCGCGTCCCTGCACGTCATAGCGGGCACCGGTGTCCCCTGGGTCGGGAAGGAGACGGGCGATTTCGACTCGGAAAGCCTGAACAACAGCCGTACCCGCTGGTACATCGGCAACGCTGCCCGCGATCGCGCGGCCGTGCAGCCGACGCGCGAATCGCGTGAGCAGCCGTCGCTCCCACCAGGGCAGCAAGCGGCGGTGAGCCAGCAACGCGGCACACTCGCCGTGGCCGAGGGCGAAAACCTCGGCGAGGTCGTCGTACCGGCTCACCGCGGTCGGCTCCGCCAGATGCAGCCGCACCTCGAAGCGGGCCTGCGCGATCAGTTCGTCGATCGCTTCCCGCCGGTCGAGCCGTGCTTTCCGCCGCGAAGCCGCCCAGTCGCCCATGGGCCCACACTCTGAACCCGGCGACGCATCGAGTCCAGTGGTTCAGCCGATCTTCGACCCGTACATCTCGCCGAGGTCGTCCGCGATCAGTTCGATCCGGGCGCCGTCCGGGTCGGCGAAGTAGATCGACGTGCCGCTCTCTTCCTGGTACTTCACGCCGGCCGCGTCGAGCCGGGAGCGCGCGCCCGCCCAGGATTCCGGGGTGAGCGACAGGGCCAGGTGGTGCAGCCCGCCGAGCACCTCCGCGTACGGGCCGAGGTCGAGGCCGGGCAGGTCGAAGAACGCGACCGCGTTGCCGTTGCCGACGTCGAAGAAGAAGTGGCTCGACCCCGGGTAGTCGCGGTTTTCGATCAGCTCCGTGAGCGGGAACCCGAGGATGTCCTGGTAGAAGGTGATCGTCCGCTCGACGTCGCTGGACAGCAGCGCGGTGTGGTGGATGCCGCGGCCCACGGTCGCCGGGCGCTCCGCGGCGGGGTGCAGGTGCTGGTCCCGCAGCCGGTCGCGGGCCTGCGCGAGCTGGGCGACTTCGGTCTCGGTGGGTGCCATTTCGGGTCACGTCCTCTCTGGGAGCCAACACGGGGAACGGTACGCCGACAAACTCTCGCGCGCAAGAGGTTAGCGAGCGAGAGAAGTAATCCGTACCGGTGAATGGAACGAACGGGTTGGCTCAAGCGGCGCGGTCAGGCAAAGTCCGTCCCGTGGAACCCGCTGAGCTGCAGGACGCCGTCGCGCTGCTGACGAGCGCGTACGAGCGCCACGAGCCGATCGATCCGCTCGTGAAGACCTTCCCCGACGGCACCATCGAAGACGCCTACCGCGTTCAGCAGGAGCAAGTCCGCGCGTGGGTGGCGGCGGGCGACGTGGTGCGCGGCCACAAGGTCGGCCTCGCCTCCGCCGCGATGCAGCGCCAGATGGGCGTGAACCAGCCCGACTTCGGGCACCTCACCAGCTCGATGTTCCTGCTCGAACACCAGCCGATCCCGACGACGCGGTTCCTGCAGCCGCGCATCGAACCGGAGATCGCGTTCGTGCTCGGCGCGCCGCTGCGCGGTCCGGGCGTGACCGTCGCCGACGCCGTCCGCGCGGTCGACTTCGTGCTTCCGTCGCTGGAGATCGTCGATTCCCGGGTCCGCGACTGGAAAATCTCGATCTTCGACACCGTCGCGGACAACGCGTCGTCCGGCGGCGTCATCCTCGGCAGCAGCCCGACCAACCTGCGCGACGTCGACCTGCGGCTCGCCGGCTGCACGCTGCACGTCAACGGCCGGCTCGCGGCCACCGGCGCGGGCGGCGCGGTGCTGGGTTCGCCGATCAACGCACTCGTGTGGCTGGCCAACACCGTCGGCCCGCTCGGCGTGACGCTGGAGCCCGGCCACGTCGTACTGCCCGGTTCGATGACCGCCGCGCAGACCGTCCGCCCCGGCGACACCGTCGTGGCGACCATGGCCGGCCTGGGCAGCGTGACCGCGGTGTTCGCTCCGGAGGAGGAAAAGTGACCGCCGATATCGTTGCCGCAGCGCAGGAACTGCTCAACCGGACGGAAGAGAGCGCGCAGCTCACCGACACCTGGCCGGACCTCGACCTCGCCACCGCCTACGCGATCCAGGACGAAGCCCTGCGGCTGCGTCAGGAACGCGGCGAGACGCTGATCGGGGTGAAGCTCGGGCTGACGTCGCGGGCGAAACAGCAGCGGATGGGCGTCGTGGAACCCCTGCTCGCGTGGCTGACCGACGCGATGGTGCTGCCCGCGGGCGCGCCGACGCCGCAGCTCATCCACCCGCGCGCGGAGCCGGAACTGGTGTTCGTGCTCGGCGAGCGGCTCGCCGGTCCGGGTGTCACCGCGGCTACCGCTCTTGGCGCGGTTTCCCAGGTATACGGCGGAATCGAGATCATCGACAGCCGGTACCGCGACTACCGCTTCACGCTGCCGGACGTCGTCGCGGACAACGGCTCCTCGGCGCTGTTCGGGCTCGGCTCGGTCGGCCGTACACCGTCCTCTTTGGACCTTTCGCTGGAAGCCGCGTTGCTCGAAGTGGACGGTCAGATCGTCGACACCGCGACCGGTGCCGCCGTACAGGGACACCCGGCCGAGGCGTTGGCGTTGGCGGCGAATTCCTTGGCCGCGCGCGGATTGGCGCTGGAACCGGGCTGGCTCGTGCTGACCGGCGGGATGACCGACGCCGTCGAACTGCGCCCCGGATCCCGCGTCGCCGCGCACTTCTCGAACCTGGGCTCGGTGACGATCAGCGGGTAGCGAGCCGCTTGATCCCGGCGATCACGCGCGGCCACACCTCGCGCGGCAGGTCGTGTCCCATGCCGGGCACGAGGTCGAGGTCGGCACCCAGCGCGCGGGCGGTCGCGCGGCCGCCGGACACGTTCACCAGCGGGTCGGCCGTACCGTGAATCACCAAGGACGGCAAGGAAAGCCGGCGCAGATCGGCGGTCCGGTCGCGGGAGGACAGGATCGCGGCGAGCTGCCGGAACACGCCTGCCGGGTTGAGGCCGCGGTCGTACGTGCGTTCCGCGCGCTGGCGGAAATGGTCCTCGTCGAACACGTAACCGGGTGAGCCGATCAGCCTCGACGTGCGCACCAGTTGAGTCACGTAGTCCTCGCGCGTACGCGGCCCCGGGGCCAGCATCGCGAGCGCGGCGCGCGGGCTGGGCAGGCCGACGGTGCGCGCGCCGGTGGTCGACATGATCGAGGTCAGCGTCCGCACCCGCCGCGGGTGCCGGATCGCGAACTCCTGCGCGATCATCCCGCCCATCGACGTGCCGACCACATGCGCGCTCTCGATGTCGAGTGCGTCGAGCAGCTTGCCCGCGTCGTCGGCCAGATCGCCGAGCGAGTACGGCGCGGATCGCAGGAGGTACGCGAGCGGAAGGCTGGCCCGGCCGGTCCACCACTGCGAGCGCCCGACGTCGCGGTTGTCGAACCGGTGCACGTGGAAGCCGGCCTCGGCGAGCTGGGCGCAGAACTCGTCGTCCCACCAGATCATCGGCGCGGCGAGGCCCATCACCAGCAGCAACGGCGGCGCGGACGGATCGCCGAACGATTCGTGGCACAGGGTGATGCCGTCTGCTTCGAGGGTCTGCTCGGTCATGGGGTCAGTCTCGCGCACTCCGGAGGTAGCGGGCACGGAGGAACGGGCGGAAATCGTCGTCGGACCCGAGCCAGACGTCGATTTCGTGGGTGAGGACGTCCCCTTCCGGGGTGATCCGGTGGATCGCGACGCCGCGTTCGGTCTGCTTTTCGAGGCGCAGGGTGCCGTCGCGCCAGCCGCCGCGTGCGGGAGACGCGGGCGGGAAGCCGTAGCTGTCGAAGCCGAACCACAGCGTGTCGCCAGTCGCCGGGTCGACGGTGAAGACGTGGTGTCCCAGCATGCGTGTGCCGTCTTCACGGGTCTGGACGTAGTCCTCCAGCACGGCGAATCCGTCGAGCGCGCGGCGGTAACTGCAGGTCGCGGTGGCGGTCGCGGCGGGAGCCCAGGGCGCGGCGGCGAGTTCTTCGGTGCCCGACCAGTCTCCGACGAGTGCGGCAAGGGCTTCGTGCGCGGCGCCGACGACGGGCATTTCCATGAGTGTCCCCCTAGGCTTCGACAGGTACCTGTCGAAGTGGAACACTAGCACGCATGCCATCGAGGACGCCCCGCGCGGAAAGCCTTACCCAGCTCGTCAATGAGGTCTTCGTGGCTAACGGCGCGCTGTTGGCCGCAGGCGACGCACTCACCGCGGAAGCGGGCTTGACTGCTGCGCAATGGCAGGTCGTCGGCTTCCTCGAAGACGGTCCCGCCACCGCGGCGGAGCTGGCCCGGCGGCGCGGACTGCGGCGGCAAAGCGTGCAGGAGACGGTGAATCGCCTGCTGCGAGACGGAATGCTCTCCCGTGCCGACAATCCGGCGGACGCCCGCGCGCCCCTGCTGCGGCTGACCGCCAAAGCGCGGGCCGCGCTGCGAATCCTGGGCTCGAGGCAGGCCGAATGGGCGGACGGCGTCGCTTCAGGCCTGTCCGAGAAAGACATCGAGACGACCCTGCGCACACTTCGCGCGTTGCGCGATCTGGTCTGAGCGGAGCGCGGGTAGTACTCTCCCGCTAGAGCGATCTATCAAATCGCAAGGGGGCGAGCGGCATGGACGTTCTGCACGAGAAGGGACTCGGCCCGCTGCGGGTGATTCTGGCGTTCACCCTGGTCAGCACGGTCCTGCACTACACCCACAACCTCGTGCGCGCCGCCGACTACCCGCAGGTGCCGGGCATCAGCGTGCCGGTCGCGCAGGTCGTGGTGGCCTTGAGTTGGGTCGTCTTCACCGCGTTCGGCGCGCTCGGTTATCGCGCCTACGTGCGCGGCCGGTACTGGCGGTCGCTGGCGTTCCTGCTGGTCTACTCGCTGTCCGGGCTGGCGAGCGCGGGGCACTTCCTCGTCGGCGTCCCGCGGGTCCCGGCGTTCTGGTTCGCGACGATCTTCACCGACACGTTCGCGGCGATCGCGCTGTGGGTATTCGCGTGCTGGGCGACCATGCGGCTCAACCGGGTGAGCGTCGCCGGGCAAATGTCTACACAACATTGACGTTCGTTGAAACTGTGTAGACACTCGGAGGCGTGACCACCACCACACCCGTCACCTTCGAGCGGCATCCGGACACTTACCGGCACTGGCGGCTGACCGTCGACGGCGAGGTCGCCTGGCTGGAGATGGATGTCGACGAACAAGGCGGCCTCGTGCCCGGGTACGAGCTGAAGCTGAACTCGTACGACCTCGGCGTGGACATCGAGTTCTACGACGCCACCCAGCGGCTGCGGTTCGAACATCCGCAGGTGCGCGCGGTGATCGTGACGAGCGCCAAGGACAAGGTGTTCTGCGCCGGGGCCAACATCCGGATGCTCGCCGCGTCGCCGCACGAGTGGAAGGTGAACTTCTGCAAGTTCACCAACGAGACCCGCAACGGCATCGAGGACGCGACCGAGTTCTCCGGCCAGACCTACGTCGCGGCGGTGAACGGCAGCTGCGCCGGCGGTGGTTACGAGATCGCGCTGGCCTGCGAAAAGATCCTGTTGGTGGACGACAACTCGTCCACCGTCGCGCTGCCCGAGGTGCCGCTGCTCGGCGTGCTGCCCGGTACCGGCGGGCTGACCCGGGTGGTCGACAAACGGCGCGTCCGCCGGGACCTCGCGGACGTGTTCGCCACGCGGCCGGACGGGGTCAAAGGCCGGACCGCGGTCGACTGGCGGCTGGTGGACGAGCTGGTGCCGCGCGTCGGGTTCCGCGAGAAGGTGCTGTCACGGGCGCACGACCTGGCCGCCGAATCCGACCGGCTTCCTGCCGAACAGGGAATCGAACTCGCGCCGCTGGAGCCGTCGATCACCGACGACGGAATCGAGTACCGGCACGTTCGTGTCGCGTATGACCGGCCGAACTCGCTGGTCACGCTCACCGTGCTCGGCCCGGAAGGCGAACCGCGGCTCGACGGCTGGCTGCTGCGGCTGACCCGCGAGCTGGACGACGCGATCCTGCGGCTGCGCACGAACGAACCGGACCTCGGCACCTGGGTGTTGCGCACCGAGGGCGATCCGGAGGCGGTGCTCGCGCACGAGGAGGTCGTGCTCAGCGGGAAAGACTGGCTGAGCAACGAAATCCTGCACTACTACAAGCGCACGCTGAAGCGGCTGGACGTCACCAGCCGCACCTTGATCGCGTTGATCGAGCCGGGCAGCTGCTTCGCGGGCTCGCTGGTGGAGCTGGCCTTCGCGGCGGATCGGCAGTATCTGCTGGACGGGCCGCCGATCGACAACGAAGATTCGCCGGAACGCGCGTCGATCACCTTGTCGGAAGCCAATTTCGGCGTCTTCCCGATGGGCAACGGCCTGACCCGGCTCGAGTCGCGGTTCTACGGCGACGACGACCACCTGACGTGGCTGGCCCGCGAACGCGACCGTGCGCTGAGCGCCGCCGAGGCCGTCGAACTCGGCCTGGTCACCGACGCTCCGGACGACCTCGACTGGGAGGACGAGATCCGGATCGCGCTGGAAGGCCGTGCGTCGCTGTCGCCGGACGCGCTCACCGGGATGGAGGCGAACCACCGGTTCGTCGGCCCGGAAACGATCGAAACCAAGATCTTCGGGCGGCTGACCGCCTGGCAGAACTGGATCTTCACCCGACCGAACGCCTCCGGTCCCGAGGGCGCACTGCGGCGCTACGGCACCGGTCAGAAGGCGGTCTTCGACAGGAAGCGGGTCTGAACCGATGCCCGAAAAGATCGACTACGACGCCAAAATCCCGAACAACGTGCACCTCGCCGACGATCGAAGGCTGCAGCGCGCGCTCGAGGGCTGGCAGCCGAAGTTCATGAACTGGTGGGGCGAAATGGGCCCCACGCTGGAAACCGAGGGCGTGTACCTGCGCACCGCGGTGAGCGTCGGCCGCGACGGCTGGGCGCACTTCGACCACGTCAACGTGCCGGATTACCGCTGGGGCATCTTCCTCGCCGAGCGGGAACAGGACCGGCGGATCGCGTTCGGCGAGCACGCCGGCGAACCGGTGTGGCAGCAGGTGCCCGGCGAGTACCGCGCCGACCTGCAGCGGCTGATCGTGATCCAGGGCGACACCGAACCGGCGTCGGTCGAACAGCAGCGGTTGCTCGGGCTCACCGCGCCGTCGCTGTACGACCTGCGCAATCTCTTCCAGGTGAACGTGGAGGAGGGGCGGCACCTGTGGGCGATGGTGTACCTGCTGCACGCGTACTTCGGCCGCGAAGGCCGGGACGAGGCCGAGGGCCTGTTGCTGCGCAACTCCGGCAGCCCGGACGCGCCGCGCATCCTCGGGGCGTTCAACGAGGAGACCGCCGACTGGCTCGCCTTCTACATGTTCACGTACTTCACCGACCGCGATGGGAAATACCAGCTCGGCACGTTGAAGGAAAGCTCGTTCGACCCGCTGTCGCGCACCTGTGAGTTCATGCTCAAGGAGGAGGCGCACCACATGATGGTGGGCACCACCGGCGTCGACCGGGTGGTGCTGCGCAGCGCGGAGCTGATCCGCGAGCACGACACGTACGACATCGCCTCGCACGGTGGGATTCCGCTGGAGGTGATCCAGCGGTATCTGAACTTCCACTACACGGTGTCGCTCGACCTGTTCGGCAGCGAGACGTCGACGAACGCGGCGAACTACTACACCGCCGGGCTCAAGGGCCGCTGGCAGGAGGCGCGGCGCAAGGACGACCACAAACTCACCGAGGATGCCCGCCTGCTCGACCGCCCGCGCGACGACGGGACCTGGACGTCCGATGAACTGCAGGCCATCCTGCTGCTGAATCTCGACCTGCGCGGCGAGTACACGGCGGACTGCCAGACCGGGGTCAACCGGTGGAACAAGATCCTGAGCGACGCCGGGATCGACTTCCGGTTCGCGTTGCCGCACCCTGGTTTCAACCGCGAGGTGGGCATAAACTCCGGCCACCACGTCACCCCGGACGGCAGCATCGTCGACGAGGCGACGTGGGAGGCAGCGCGGCACAAATGGCTGCCGACGGCCGAGGACCTGACGTTCGTCCGGTCGCTCATGCACCCGGTGTACGAGCGCGGGAAGATCGCCAGCTGGGTCGCGCCGCCGAGGCAGGGCATCAACGGAAAACCTTTCGACTACGAGTACGTGTACCTCACCTGAGGGGGCACCGATGACGGTTCCCGCGAACTTCAACGCCGCGGAGTACCTGCTCGGCCGCGGCCGTCCGGACGCGCTCGCGGTCGTGTCGCCGCGGCGCACGCTCAGCTACGGCGAACTCGCCGCCGAGACCCACCGGGTCGCGTCCGGACTGCGCGCCCTCGGCGTACGGCCGGAGGAGCGGGTGATGTTCTGCATGGTCGACGACGTCGAACTGCTGAGCGGGATCCTCGGCGCGATGCTCGTCGGCGCGGTCGCGGTGCCAGTGTCCACTATGGTCACCGGGCTGGAGCTGGGCCAGGTGCTCGCCGATTCGCGGGCCCGGGTGCTCTGTGTGTCCGGGGAGTTTTCCGCGCAGGCGGCCGGCGCGCTGACCAGTGCGCCCGAGGTGACCGACGTCGTGCTCGACCGGGCGGATCCGGCGGAATTCCCGGCCGGGGTGCGGACGCATCGGTGGCCGCTGACCCCGACGGACGACGTCGTGGCCGCGCCGACCTGGGAGGATTCGCCCGCGCTGTGGCTGTACACCTCGGGCACGACCGGGCAGCCGAAGGGTGCGATGCACCGGCACGGAAGCATCCGCGCGGTGTGCTCGACTTATGCGTCGCAGGTGCTGGGAGTGTCCTCTTCGGACCGCTTCCTGTCGGTACCCAAATTGTTCTTCGCTTACGGGCTGGGGAATTCCGCGTTCTTCCCGCTCTCTTGTGGAGGGACGACGCTGCTGGAGCCGGCGCGTCCGACGCCGGGGATCATCGCCGCGCGGGCGCGGGCGGACCGGCCGACGTTGTTCTTCGGAGTGCCGACGTTCTATGCGGCGCTGCTGGCCAGCGACGTACCGGACGACTCGTTTTCCTCGGTTCGGTACGCGGTTTCGGCCGGGGAGCCGTTGCCGTCGGCGTTGTTCACGCGGTTCCGTTCGCGGTTCGGGGTCGAGATTCTGGACGGGATCGGGTCGACCGAGGCGTTGCACATCTTCCTGTCCAACCAGCCGGGTGCGGTGCGCCCGGGCAGCACCGGGGTGGCGGTGCCGGGGTACTCCGTCGAGCTCCGGGACGAGCAGGGCGCGGTCATTTCGGAAGCGGGCCGGGCGGGCGAGCTGTTCGTGTCCGGTCCGTCCGTCGCGACAGGGTATTGGGCGCGATACGAGACTACGAAACAGGTTTTCCAGGGTCCGTGGCTGCGGACCGGGGACAGTTACGTGCGCAACTCGGACGGCACCTATACCTGTCTCGGCCGGTTCGGCGACATGCTGAAGGCGGGCGGGATCTGGGTGTCTCCGTCCGAAGTGGAGGAACGGCTGCTGCAACATCCGGCGGTGGCGGAGGTCGCGGTGGTCGCCGCGCCGGACGAGGACGGATTGGACAAGCCGGTGGCGTGTGTCGTTGCCGCTCCATCGGCCACTGTGGACGCTGAGGAGCTGATCGAGTTTTGCCGGGAGGGCTTGGCGGCGTTCAAACGGCCGCGCGGCGTGGTGGAGATGGCCGAGCTGCCGAAGACCGCGACCGGGAAGATCCGGCGGAACGTGATCCGCGAAATGGTGCGCGAGTCGCTGCTCGTGCCGCAGCCGCAATCGTGATCGACTGGCCGGCATGATCGACGAGCACTTCGTGGTGGACGCCCACGTGCACACTCCGCGGCTGCCCACGCTCAAACCCGCCTGGCTGGACTGGGCGCGCGACTTCGCCGGCGAATACCCGTGGCGCACGGTGTACGACGCGGACGGCACGGTGCTCCCCGCGGCGATGGACGACCTCATGGCGAGCGAGGGCGTCGACCGGGTGCTGTTGTTCTGCGAATACAGTCCACGGGCTACTGGCATTCAGGCGATCGAAGACAATCTGCCGCTGGTTGCTTACAACCCGGAGCGGTTCCGGCTGGTGGCGAACGTTAACCCGCATCTGCACCACCCGCTGGTCGACGAGGTGGAACGGCAGCTCGCGCTGGGCGCGGTGGCGTTGAAGATCCACCCGGTGCACGGCGCGTTTTCCCCGGCGGACAAGGAGTTGTACCCGGTGTACGCCTTGTGCGCCGAACGCGGGGTCCCGGTGATCCTCCACTCTGGACTGTCGGTTTTCCCCGGTTCCCGCGCCAGCTACGGGGATCCTGCGTTGCTGTCCGATGTGGTCGAAGACTTCCCGTCGGTGAACTTCGTGTTCGCGCACGGCGGCCGAGGCTGGTGGTACGACGTCGCGGCGTTCATGGCCCAGGCGAGGCCGAACGTGTGGCTCGACCTCGCCGGGCTGCCGCCGAAGAAACTGCCGGAGTACTACGCGCGCTTCGACCTCGTGCGGCTGGCGCGGAAATGGATCTTCGGTACTGACTGGCCTGGAGTGCCGGGAACCGCGGTGAACGTCCGCGCGGTCGCTGATCTGGGTTTGCCCGCTGACGTCCTGGACGGGGTGCTGTCCGGCAACGCGTTACGGCTGATGCCCGGCCTGCGCTGAGTTACTTGCGCCAGAACAGATGATGCACGACCCCGCTGGAGCTGGGGATCTTCTCCAGGTGGTAGCGGTCGGTCAGCTCGTCGGGGCTCTCCCAAAGCCGTTCCCCGGCACCGAGTTCGACCGGCGCGACGGCGATGTGCAGCGTGTCGATGAGACCGGCGTCGAGGAATTCGCGCACGGTGTTGACGCCGCCGCCGATCCGTACGTCCTTGTCGCCAGCGGCTTCCTTCGCCTGCGCGAGCGCTTCTTCCGGGGTTGTGTCGAGGAAGTGGAAAGTGGTCTGGCCCAAGGTGATCGAGGGCCGTTCGTGGTGGGTGAGCACGAAGACCGGGGTGCGGAACGGCGGTTCGTCACCCCACCAGCCCTGCCAGTCGTGGTTCTCCCACGGACCGCGGTGCGGGCCGAACTTGTTGCGTCCCATGATTTCCGCGCCGACGTGGCCGCTGCGGTGCATGTCGCGGGTGAAGTAGTCGTCGAGCCCGCGGGTGCCGCCCGGTTCGCCGCGCATGGGCCAGCTGGCGGTGGCCCCGGCCCAGGCGAAGAGCGGTCCCGGATCGGGATGGCCGAACGGCTGCTCGAGGGTTTGGTCCGGACCGGCGCCGTAGCCGTCGGCGGAAACGTTGAAACACTGGACGCGTACCAGCATCGGAACCCCCTGCTTGTCTTTTGCAAGCACTATGCCGGAGGTGATGGTAAAGTGCAAGTGGTCGGAGGAGGTGTGTGCGATGCCGGACGGTCCGCGCTCGGGGTGCCCGATCAACGCCGCGATCGAGGTGATCGGCGACCGGTGGAGCCTGCTGGTCCTGCGCGACATCATGTTCGGCGACCGGCGGCATTTCCGGCAATTGCAGTCGCGGTCCGAGGAAGGAATCGCGTCGAATATCCTCGCCGACCGATTGCGCACGCTGACCGAAACGGGATTGCTCACGCGCGACTCGGCCGGCCGCGGCCAGCGCGCGACTTACAGTTTGACGGAAGCGGCGATTCAGCTGGTTCCGGTTTTGGTGCAGCTCGGAAGCTGGGGATTGCGGCACCGCCCGACGACGCCGGAATTGCGCGTGCGGGCGGAACTGCTGGAAGCGGGCGGGCCGCCGCTGTGGGAGGAATTCATGGCGGAACTCCGGGAGCGGCACTTGGGAATTCCCCGGCCTGACGGCGACGGGCCGACGGCGACGGAACGTCTGGCGGCGGCTTACGCGGAGGCCGTCGCTCAGCGGGGGTAGGGAAACCTGGGCGGTCAGTCCTTCAGGTCTTCTTCCAGGCGACGGGCTGCTTCGGTTTCGATGGGGCCGCGGGGTTCGATGTGTTCGTCGGCGAGGCGCGCGGCCATGAGCCGGATCATCGCGAACTGGATCATGGCCTCGGTGCGGGCGGTTTTGCGCTCGTCGTCCCGTGCCAAGTGTCTGCACCTCGTCAGCCAGTCGAAGGTTCGTTCCACCACCCACCTGCGGGGCGGCACCGGAAAGCCTGTCACATCGGCGTTGCGGGGCGGTCCGGTACCGACCCCATGCCCAGCGGCAGCCCGGGCGTGGCGCTCGTCCGGCCCTGGATACCTCGCGCGGAAGTTGATCACTCGATTCGGCATTCGCCCTGATAAAGCGGATCCTCCGGGATGCCCGGTTCGTCAGCCTTCCCGAGTGAGGAAGGGAGCCGGGATTGCGGGACCAGGACGAGGTGCGCCGGTTGTCGACGAAAGTGATCCGGATTGTCGCCGCGAATCCGGGACTTCGCGCGGACGCGGATGACGCTTGCCAAACAGCATGGCTGGAATTCCTGCGCCGCCCGCCGATCTTGCGGGATTCGACCCGTCTGGCCGGTTGGCTGACGACGGTGGCGCGGAGGCACGCACTCCGAGCGGCGGAAAAGCGTTCGCGAGCGACATTTGGCGACGACGCACAACTGGAGACGCATAAGCGAGCGGAATCGCCCGAGAAAGAGGCGCTGGCCGGTGAGCTGGCGGCCGCGTTGTGGCGCGCGGTCGAGCAGTTCCCGGAGCGCCATCGGCGGATGATGCTTCTGCTGGCGCATTGTCCGGAGCTGCGGCACGACCAGCTGGCGGCGGAATTGGGGATCGCCAAGTCGAGCGTGAGCAAGATCCGGAAACGCTGTTTGACGGCGCTTCGCAAGCGGCTGGAGTCGGAGGGGTTCAGCTATCCGTGACCGCGAGCCGAAATCACTGGTCAGAGCGGCGAATCACGGTACGATCCGGACCGTCATCGGGACGGCGACCATGGGGGACGCGGTGAGCGGTACCAAAGTGTTGGTGGCGGGGGCGAGCATCGCGGGGCCCGCGCTGGCCCACTGGTTGCGTCGGCGGGGAGCCGAGGTGACCGTCGTGGAGCGGGCTCCCGAGTTGCGGCCCGGCGGGCAGGCGGTGGACGCGCGCGGGGTGGCCAAGGAGGTCATCGCGCGCATGGGCCTGGACGCGGCGGTGCGCGCGGCGTGCACCGACACCGCGGGCGCGCACACCGTCGACGCGGACGGGAAAGTGCTGGAGACCTTCCGCGCCGACGACGACGGCGGCGACGGGTTCATCGCGGACATCGAGATCCTGCGCGGAGACCTGTCCCAGGTGCTCTACGACGACACCCGCGACGGCGTCGAGTACCTCTTCGGCGACCGGATCGCCGAGATCGCCCAGGACACCGGCGGGGTCGACGTGGTCTTCGCGGGCGGCGACCGGCGGCGGTTCGACCTGGTGGTCGGGGCCGACGGGCTGCACTCGTCGTTGCGGTCGATGGTTTTCGGGCCGCACGAGCGGTATCTCCGGCACCTCGGGCATGTGCTGGCCTTCTACAGCGTGCCCAACGAGTTCGGACTGGACCGCTGGCTGCTCGAATACCAGGAGTCCGGGCGCACCGCCCTCCTGCGCCCCATTCAGGACGCCACCCGCGCGATGGCGATGTTCTACTTCGCCGCGCCTGATTTCGACGTCGACTACCGAGACGTCGCGGCCCAGAAAGTGCTGCTGCGGGAGCGGATGGCCGGCCTCGGCTGGCGGACCCCGGACATCCTCGCGCACCTCGACGACACCCCGGACTTCTACCTCGACCAGGTCGCCCAGGTGGTGATGGACCGCTGGTCGAACGGACGCGTGGGGCTGCTCGGGGACGCGGCGTTCAGCTCGTCGCCGATGTCCGGGCAGGGCACCGGGCTGGCCCTGGTCGGCGCCTATCTGCTGGCCGGAGACCTGGCTGAGGCCGGATGGGACGCCGACGCCGGGTTCTCCCGCTACGAGGCGCGCATGCGCTCGTTCGTCGAAGCCAACCAGGAGATCGGCCGGTTGAACGCGCGCAGCCGCGACGTCCCCGGGCCCGACGCCGAGCCGAGCCCCGATTTCGCCAGCGAAGGGTTCATGGAGCTGGTCGGGCGCGCGATCAACGGCGTCGAACTGCCGGACTACGCAGGGGTTCCGGACTCCGGCCCCTCGGTCAAGCCGTAGGGGCTCAGCCGTTCACTGAACGAAGCGTCCGCATCGCCTCCGCCAGACCGGCGGCATCCGGGCCCAACGGGGTAAGCACGATCCGCCGCAAGATCTCCGCGCAAGCGGACCTCGCCTTGACCGCCACTTCAAGCCCGTGCTCCGTGAGGGCGGCGAACGTGACCCGGCGGTCCTCCGGGCTCGGGATCCGGCAGATCAGGTCCGCGGCGACCAGCCGGTCCGCCACCTTCGTGAAACCCCCGCTCGACAGGGCGGCTTCGGTGGCGAGGCGCGTCATCGGCATCCGGTGTTCCGGGGAGCGCACCAGGCGCAGCAGGATGTCGAACGACGCGGGGGCCAGGCCGAATCGCTCGGCGATCTCGCCCATCAGCGCGTTCTGCGTGGCCAGATAGCCCTCGATCACGAGGCCCCACCACGTCACGATCTCGTCGTCGTCCGTCTGCGGATCCGGGGTCACCCCGCGGAGTCTACCCGGAATACATCTTGCGCGCGAGAAGTTACCCGGACAAACGAAGGGAGCGCATACTCCCGGAAGCGAAGCCGCCGAACGAGGAGCGACGATGATCCACCAGTACACCGAGGGCGACCCGGATCTCCCGGTGCTTCTTCTCCTGCACGGAACCGGCGGCGGCCCGGACGATCTGCTCGGGTTGGCGAACGAGCTGAGCCCGGGTTCGGGGACGCTCGCGCCGACCGGGCCGGTGTCGGAAAACGGTGCGGCGCGGTGGTTTCGTCGGTTGGCCGAGGGCGTCTTCGATCACCAAGACGTCCTCGCGCGGGCAGATGAGCTGGCGGATTTTCTCGGCACAGCAAGCGAAAAGTACGGGTTCAGCAGGGTCGTCGCGGTGGGGTTTTCGAACGGGGCCAACATCGCGGCCGCGGTAACGCTCACGCGGCCGGACGCGCTCAAGGAAGCCATTCTGTTCTCGTCGATGTCCCCGTTGCCGGAACCGCCGCGGCTCGATCTCACCGGCACTCGCGTGTTCCTTTCCAACGGCGAGCAGGACCCGATGGCTCCGCTGCCCGCCAACGACGAACTCGTGCGACAGCTTCGCGAACGGCACGCCGAAGCGGCGACGCACCGCTGGCCGGGAGGGCATCAAGTGACCGTCGAAGGAGTAAGCGCGGCCAGGGCTTGGCTCGCTAGGGTCGAGGCATGACCGAGCTGACTCGCGCGCAAGACCTGCTCGCCGCCACGATCCTCGCCGACGGACACAACGACCTGCCTTGGGCGCTCCGCGACAAAGCCGGTCCGAACCCGGTCGAAGCAGTAGCGGGCGTGGATCTCACGGTGTCGCAGCCGACGCTGCACACCGACTTCCCCAAGCTCGCCGCGGGCAAGCTGGGCCTGCAGTTCTGGTCGGTGTACGTCCCGTGCGAGTTCAAGGGCGACAGCGCGGTCACCGCGGTCCTGGAACAGATCGAGGTGGTTTACCAGCTCGCCGAGCGCTACCCCGAGCGGCTGCGGCTGGTGACCACGGCCGACGAGGCCGAGGCGGCGTTCTCCGGCGGGCGGATCGCGTCGCTGCTTGGCGCCGAGGGCGGGCACAGCATCGCGGAATCCCTCGGCGTGCTGCGGATTCTGCGCCGGCTCGGCGTCCGGTACATGACGCTCACGCACAACTTCAACACCACCTGGGCGGACTCCGGAACCGACAAACCCGAGCACGACGGTCTCACCGAATTCGGCCGCGAGGTCGTGCGCGAGATGAACCGGATCGGCATGCTCGTGGATCTTTCCCACGTCGCGCCGAGCACGATGCGCGCCGCGATCGAGGTGTCCAGCGCGCCGGTGATCTTCAGCCACTCGTCGTGCCGCGCGGTCAACGACCACCCGCGCAACATCCCCGACGACGTGCTCGCCCAGCTGCCCGGCAACGGCGGCGTCGCGATGATCACCTTCGTGCCCGCCTTCATCTCCGCCGCGGTCACCGAATGGGACAACCAGCTTCGGGAAGCGATGACGGCCGCCGGACAGGAGTTCCTCGACCTCGGCCAGCGCGGCCGGTTCGCCGAGACCTGGGACGCGCCGCCCAAGCCGAAGGCGACGATCGAGGACGTCGTCGCGCACATCGAGCACGCGCGCGAGCTCGCCGGGATCGACCACATCGGGCTCGGCGGCGACTACGACGGCGTCGGCGAGCTTCCGGTGGGCCTCGAGGACGTGTCGACGTACCCGGCGCTCATCGCCGCGCTGATGGAACGCGGCTGGAGCGACGAGGACTGCGCGAAACTCGCCGGCCGCAACACGCTGCGGGTGCTGCGCGAGGTCGACGCGAAGCTCTGAATTAGCGCATCACGGCGAGTGGGCGGACAATCACGGTATGTCCCACGCGCGAAACGACGACCCCACCGGGGCCGCGAAATCGGAAGTTCCCGAGGCGCCGGGCACCGAGGTGCCCGGCGCGCTCGACCACGCCGCCCCGGGCACCGCACCGGGAGCCGAACCCGGACCGCGGCCGCCCGCCGCGAAACCCGCGGGCCGTCGGGGCAAGGTCAAGTCCACCCGCATCAGCGGCACCTGGATCGCCGTGATCGTGGCGATCGTCGTGCTGGCCTTCCTGCTGGTGTTCATCCTGCAGAACCTGGACACGGCGACCGTCCACTTCCTCGGCGCGTCCGGCAGCATGCCGCTCGCGGTGGCGATGCTGTTCGCCGCCATCGCGGGTGCCGCGCTGGTCGCGCTGATCGGCGGGGCTCGTATCTTGCAGCTGCGGAAGCAGGCTCGTCGACGGCGTTAGGCGCATTCCTGTGCCCGTAGGCCCAGCAGGATCTCGCACACCGCGGGATCCCCGCTGAGCTGCACTCGCGCGCTCACTTCCGCTGCGGGCAACGTCCCGCTGCACAACCGCCAGAACGAGTCAGCGTCAGTAGCCAGAGACGCCAGCGGAGACCGTGACGTAGCCGCACCCCGGTCGATCGTCCAGCCCACCGCAGTCGCGCGCACAGTCCACCGCCCAGCCCCCTCCACCGAGCACGCCACCTGACGCCCGGCCCGCGCCGCAACTGCCCGCAACGTCTGCGGCAGCGAACGCAGGAACGTGTCCACCACCGGCGTCCGGAACTCCGGCTCGTCGAGCAGCGGGGCCTCGACCGCCTCCCGGATCTGCTGCTGGTGCACCCACTGCTCCGCGTAATCGCGAGCGACCGTCAGCCACAACGGCGCCGCGGCCGGTTCGTCCAGGTCTCGGTGCTTCCACAGTTCGGTCAGCTGCGTCGTGCTGTCGACGAACATCGCGAACAACACCTCCGGCGACAGCTGGCGACAGGCGGAAACCCAAGAAGTCCCCTCGCCGAAGTGGCCGTCGCGGTCGCGAGAGAGCCGCGTGAGCTTCAGGCCGAGGATGTGTGCGGTGAGGTCGTGCACCGTCCATTCGCCCAGCGCGGGCGACGCCCACTCCGGCGTCCGGAGGTCGGAGAGAACTCCGATCAGCGCCTGTTCTTCGCGGACGAGCAGCGGCAGCACGTCGATCGGCGGTCCCCACGGCGCGGTCATGCGCGTCATCCAACACCCACCGGCCAGGCATCACAGGGCCATCCGGCCTACTCGCAGGTAGCATCAGCGCGAACAGTGAGGGGAGCAGCCCGTGGACTACCAGCGACCGAACGGCCGGGGCACCGCCGAGGACGTGGCCAACCTGGCCCGCCGGGCCGGCCAGCTCGCCGGATGGGCGGCGCGCACCGGCTTCGACCTGACTCGCAAACTCCCGGGGATCGACACCGCCGAACGCGGCCTCAAGCAGGTCGAACGCGGGCTGCTGAGCGAGCTGCGCCGCCGCCTCGACGAGGTGGACGATCCCTATCACGCGGCGCTCACCGCGGCGTCCGCGATGAATCGGGCGGACATCGGCAGCCGCGCCGTCGAAACGACCGTCACGCTGGTGCCCGCCCGCGATCACGTCGAACCGCTGCGCGCGGCGATGGCCGAACTGCTCAACCACTCCATCGGCTTCGGCCGCGAGCGCGCCCGCGAGTACCTGTACGCGATCATTCTCCGCCAGCTCACCCCCGACGAGGCGCGCATCCTCTCCGCGCTGTCGGACGGCTCCCCGTTCCCCGCGATCGACGTCGCCGAGCGCAGCGCCATGGGCGGGACCGGCCGGATCGTGCTGCGCAACGCCTCGACGGTCGGCAAGGCGGCCGGGGTGTCGCTGCCGGACCAGGTGCCCGGCTACGTGACCCGGCTGATCGGCCTCGGGCTGGTCGAACTCGACGAGGAGGTGCCCTCGCTCGAGACGCAGTACGAGATCCTGCTGACCGACGAGTCGGTCCGCGAGGTGGAGAAGCAGGTGAAGCGGATCAAGATCATCCGTCACACCATCCACGTCTCGCGGCTCGGCGCGCAGTTCTGGCAGGCCTGCGACCCGAGCCTGGGCTGACCCCGATGGGCGAGTTCGTCTCGGGCATCCTCGACGACTTCGTCCGGCACTGGCCGCTCTATGTCTCCATCCCGATCGTCGCCGCGCTGATCGGGTACGGCACGAAGCTGGTCGCGATCCGGATGATGTTCCAGCCGGTCGAGTTCATCGGCGTCAAGCCGGTCTTCGGCTGGCAGGGCATCGTGCCCAAACGGGCCGCGCGGATGGCGAGCATCGCCTGCGACACGATGACCGAGCAGCTGATCAAACCGGCCGAGGTCGTCGCCCGGCTCGACGCCGACCGGATCGCGAAGGAAATCGAGAAACCGCTGCTCGCGGCAGTCGAGGACATCGTGCGCGAGGTGGCCGGGCACTATCAGCCCGGTCTCTGGGAATCGCTGCCGGTCGGCGTGCAGCGGCTGGTGATCCAGCGCGTGCAGGCCGAATCGCCGCACATGGTCAAGGCCGTGCTCGAACTCATCCAGTCCGATGTGGACAGTGTGTTCGACCTCAAGGGCATGGTGGTGACCAGCCTTGTCAAGGACAAACGGCTGCTGAACCGGATCTTCCAGGAAGCCGGCGCGGAGGAGTTCAAGTTCATCGCCCGCTCCGGACTGGTGTTCGGCGGCCTGATCGGCGTGATCCAGATGGTCGCGTGGGTGCTGTTCAAATTCCCGCCGATCATGCCGCTGTTCGGTCTCTTCACCGGCTGGTTCACCGACTGGCTCGCGCTGCGGATGATTTTCTACCCGCTGGAGCCGAAGAAATACTTCGGCGTCACCTGGCAGGGCCTGTTCCTCAAGCGGCGCGCGGAGGTCGCCGAGGCCTACGGCGAGCTGATCGCGAAAGAAATCATCACGCCGCACAACGTCATCCAGGCGGTGCTGCAGGGCCCGCTTTCCGACCGCGTGCTCGCGCTCATCCAGCGGCAGCTCGACCGCGAGCTGGGCCGGGCGGCGAACGTCGCGAAACCGTTGCTGGTCTTCGCCATCGGCAGCCGCCGCTACCAGGACATGAAGCTGGCCATCTCGGAGCAGATCATGACCCGGCTGCCGGAGACGATGAGCTACATCGAGGATTACGCCACCGACGCGATGGACATCCGGAACGTTCTGGTCGGCAAGATGAAGGAATTGTCGCCCGAGGAGTTCGAGCAGCTGCTGCGCCCGGCTTTCCAGCAGGACGAATGGATTCTCATCGCGACCGGCGCGGTGCTCGGGTTCGCGGTCGGCGAGGCGCAGGTACTCGTGCTGGAGCATCTCGCCGTGTGACGCCTCCCCCTTGTGGAGGAGCGGCTTCGGCCGGGAGACTGACCCTCATGGGTGAGACGGCGGTGCCGTGGCCGCAGGAAATCCGGATCGCGATGGCCATGGTGGGGGGATCCAGCCTGGCAGTGTGGATGGGGGGAGTCGCTACCGAGACGTCGGCGTTGCTGCACGCTTCGCGCACGCCGGACGAGAGTAACGGTTACCGGAAACTTCTCGACCTTTTGCACGCTTCGGTGCGCCTCGACGTGCTCACCGGCACGAGCGCGGGCGGCATCAACGCCGCGTGCCTCGGCTTGGCGGAGGCGTACCGGTCGACGCCGGCGATTTTGCGCGACACCTGGTTCTCCGCCGGGTCGCTGGAAAACCTGATCCGCGACCCCGGCGAGTCGCAGCCGCGTTCGGTGCTGAACGGCGACAAGGTGCTGCTGAGCGGCCTGGTCCAGGCGATGCACGACATCACCGGGTCCGGCGTCGTGCCCACCGAGCCGCCGGACGTGACCGTGCTGCTCACCGGGACCATGATCGACGGCGAGACCACGCAGTACGACGACGCGCTCGGAAACCGCGTGCGGGACACCGAACATCGCATGCTGTTCCGCTTCGACGGTCCATTGTGGAACAACCAGGTGCACGGCCCGCTCGCGCTCGCCGCGCGGTCGAGCGCGTCCTTCCCCGGCGCCTTCGAGCTGTCGCGCATGCCGATCGGCCCCGAGGCGGCGGACCGGCTGCATCCGGACATGACCGACTACACGGAGCTGGTGCGTTCGCACTGGCTCGCCGACGGCGGCGTGCTGGTGAACAAGCCGCTGCGACCGGCGCTGCGAGAGATTTTCGAACGCTCGTCCTCGACGGATGTGCGACGGCTGCTGCTGTACGTCGTCCCGAAGATCGACGGGGAGGCCAAGCCGATCGCTTGTGATCCGGCCGAGCCGCCGATGCTCGGCACCGCGCTGGCGAAGGTCGCGTCGACGATCATGAGCCAGACCATCAGCGTCGAGCTGGAGGAATTGAGCCGGCACAACTCTTCCGTCACGCGCACCCGGGACACGCGGGTCGCGCTCGCCTCGCTCGGCCTGCGCGGCGGACAGCTGGTGGACGACCGCGTGCACCGCGCGTACCTCGACCGCCGGGTCGCCCTCGACGCGGCCGACCTGGTGCGAGCGGTCACCCGCCGCTACGAACTGTCCGATGAGGACGGTGGATGGGCGGCCGGGAATTCGGCGCTGCTGCAAGACATTGCCGCCGACGGTCTGCGTCGCGGGATCCCGGACACGCTGCCCGGCGAGTCGGTCACGGTCGGCGAGATGGTCCGCTACCGCACCTCGACGCTGGAGGACGCGGTCGCCACCGGCATCCAGCTGATCAACGCGGGCTTCCGGATGGGTCCGGATCTCGAACAGGCGACTCAGCTCAACGAGGCGCGCGCGAAGATGCACGCCGCCCGCCGGAGCGCGGCTCGGGAAGCCCGGCTGTCCGCGTGGGTGGCGCGACACGAGCCGCCGCGGGCAGGCACGGCGATGCCGGACTGGATCGGCCAGCTCGCCATCGAGTGGGCGGATCTCGGAGCATCGGACGCGGTACGCGAGGCGTGGCCGGAGCTGACCGGTGCGCTGCGGTCGGCGGCTCCGGTGCTGCAAGCGTTGTCGGGCAAGGAAAACCAGTGGTCGGCAGACGCCGCGGACACGGTGACGACGCTGCTCGACTGGTTCGGCCTGGACAACGCGGACGTCGCCGACGGGTTCGTGATGGCGCGGTTCCTGGTGCTGCACATGGCAACGCGCGGGCTCCTGGCCGAAGCCCCGGCGGTGGACCAGCGCGTCGACCTGGTGCAGATGAGCGCGGACAGCCGCACCCTGCTGGATCTGGCGAGGCCGCGCGGCCGGGACAAGCTGACCGGCACGCAGGCGAGCAACTTCGGTGGGTTCTACAAGGCGTCCTGGCGCGCGAACGACTGGATGTGGGGCCGGATCGACGGCGCGGGCTGGCTGATGCAGTGCCTGCTCGACCCGAAACGCCTGCGGGTGCTGCGCGACATCGTGGGCCCGGAGGAATTCCGGGAGCAGGTGCGGACGACGTTCCGCGAGATCGGCTGGCAGCCGCCTTCTCCGGCGGACAACGGGATGCCCGCGGACCTGCCCGCGTTGCTCGCACAGCTGGGCGACGAGCTGGCTTTTCTTGGCCTGGACGCGAATCTGTCGCCGGTCGACTTCGGGAAAGAGGCGCCGACCAGCCTTCCGGTGACGTCGATGGTGCTGGCGAAGTCGCGGCAGCTGGCCATCGCGCGGGAGGAACTGCCGGTGCTCGCGCACCAGGCCGAGGCGGACGCGAAGGAGGGCAACGGAAAAGCGTCGGAGAGTTTCCGGAAGCTGATGGTTTCCCGGCCGCTCGAACAAGAAACTCAGAATGCCGCCGCCCAGCCGGAAAACTCCGGTCAGCAGGACGCGGCTCAGCGCGCTTTCCAAGCCTGCCAGGTCTCCGCCGAACGCTTCGAAGACGAACTCGGCAGTACTCTGCTCGCCAAAACCATTGTCAAAGCCGGAGCCGCCGGTCTCAACGCCGCTTCCACCGCCACGCGGGTCCCGAAAACCCTCCAGCCGCTGGCGAAATTCGCGCAGCTCAGCAGTCGTAGTTCGTGGTGGGTCACCCAAGGCGCGACCCGGCTGGGCCGACCCTGGAACCTGCTCGCCGCCGCCATCACCGCGATCGCCGGATTCGTGCTCGGCGGCGAAGGCGGATCCGTCCTGCAGTGGCTCGGCCTGCCGGTCGCCGGCGGTGCGCTCGTGTTCCTTGTGGTGAGTCTGCTGACGTTGAGGCGCACGTGGCGAATGGTGCTCACCGTGCTGGGCGTGCTGGTGATAGCCGCGTTGCTGTTCGCGGCCTTCCTGCCGCCGATCGCGCAGCCGTTGTTCGGCTGGCTCGGCGCCGTTGTGGACGGATGGCGGCGCGGGCAGGCTCCGCTGTGGTGGCTCGCCGTCGTCGCGCTGCTCCTGCTGCCCGCGGTGTGGACGCCGCTGTCCGGGCTCGGGCGGCGCGGCCGCAAGAAGCGGCGGTCGCGTGCGGACAGTCCACGCTGAGCCCCAGGTAGAAGACGATTTCCGGCGCTGGAGTTGCGGTAGCGCCGACGAGGGCCCATGGTCTGGTGTCACAGGTGGCATACCGAAGGTGTGCGGCCCAGGCGGACGCGTGCCCAGAACTCGGCGCCGCTAAACATGTTTGTGGTCCTCCTCACCGGGGTATCCACGTCATCCCTGGTGAGGGCGGTGGACGTGGCATGGATCGCTGGCGGCGCGAAAATTCTCTGTTACGTTTCCAAAGTATGTCCGGAAAGCACTTGATCGAAATCCCGACCAAGGCCGATGGTGCCGCTCTCTGGCGAATCGCACGCGATTCGCAGAAGCTTGATCTCAACTCGCCGTATGCGTACCTGTTGTGGTGCAAGGATTTCGCGGAGACCTCGGTCGTGGCCCGCGTCGACGGCGAGCCAGTCGGATTCGTGATCGCTTACCGAAGGCCGTCCGCACCGGACGTCGCGCTCGTGTGGCAGGTCGCCGTCGACGCGTCGCAACGCGGAAAAGGCCTGGCCGGGCAGTTGCTGGACAGCCTGTACACGCGTCTGGTCGGCGAGGGCGTGCGGTACCTGGAAACCACGATCACTCCGGACAACCAAGCCTCCATCCGGCTGTTCGAGTCGTTCGCGAAGCGCTGGAACGCGGATCTGGAACACCGCCGGTTGTTCGAAGTCGCTGATTTTCCGCAGGGGGAGGCGCACGAACCCGAGGATCTTTACCGCATCGGGCCGTTGCGTCGCTAATAACCCGTCAATTTCGCCGAGTAGGAGCGAAAGAAATCGTTATGAGCATCTTCGAAGAGCTCGAATCAGAAGTCCGCAGTTACAGCAGGGGGTGGCCGGTCGTCTTCGACCGGGCGCAGGGCAGCCGGATCTACAGCGAGGACGGCAAGGCCTACCTCGACTTCTTCGCCGGCGCCGGCGCGCTGAACTACGGGCACAACAACCCGTACCTCAAGAAGGCGCTCGTCGACTACATCCAGCGCGACGGCGTCACGCACGCGCTGGACATGTTCACCGTCGCGAAGCGGGACTTCCTGGAGACCTTCCAGGAGAAGATCCTCGCCCCGCGCGAATTGGACTACAAGATCGTCTTCCCCGGCCCCGGCGGCGCGAACGCCGTGGAGGCCGCGCTGAAGCTGGCGCGCAAGGTGACCGGCAAGGAATCGGTCATCAACTTCACCAACGCGTTCCACGGCATGACGCTCGGCGCGCTGTCGGTCACCGGCAACTCGATGAAGCGCGGCGGCGCGGGCGTCCCGCTGGTGCACGCCACGCCGATGCCCTACGACAAGTACTTCGACGGCGCGATGCCGGACTTCATGTACTTCGAGAAGCTGCTCGAAGACTCCGGCAGCGGCCTGAACGAACCCGCCGCGGTGATCGTGGAGGGCGTGCAGGGCGAGGGCGGCATCAACGCCGCGCGCCTGGAATGGCTCAAGGGCCTCGACGACCTGTGCAAGCGGCACAACATCCTGCTCATCCTCGACGACGTGCAGATGGGCTGCGGCCGCACCGGCCCGTTCTTCAGCTTCGAGGACGCCGGCATCTCGCCGGACATCGTCTGCCTGTCGAAGTCGATCGGCGGCTACGGCCTCCCGATGGCGCTCACGCTGATCAAGCCCGAGCTGGACGTCTGGGAGCCGGGCGAGCACAACGGCACCTTCCGCGGCATCAGCCCGGCGTTCGTCACCGCGACCGAGGCGCTGCGCGTCTACTGGAGCGACGACGAGCTGGAGAAGTCCACCAAGGCCAAGGGCGAGCGGATCGCGAGCACCTTCAAGGACCTCGTGGAGCGCTACCCGGAGGCGAATCTCGTGGCGAAGGGCCGCGGTCTGGCGCGCGGCCTCGAGTTCGAGAACGGCGACCTCGCGGGCGCGGTCTGCAAGGAGGCCTTCGAGCGGGGCCTGCTGATGGAGACCTCCGGTCCGGACGGCGAAGTGATGAAACTGCTGCCGCCGCTTACCCTCACCGACGACGAACTGAGCGAAGGCCTCGCGATCATCGAGGAATCCATCGCCGCCGTTCTGAAGTAACCGCCCCGAAGAACAAGAAGGAGCCCTTCACTTGCTGGTCCGCACGCTCGACGAGATCACCGACACCGACGCCGACATCAAGACCGAGAACTGGCGAAGCAAGCGCATCATCCTCGCGAAGGAGGGCGTCGGCTTCTCGGTGCACGAGACCACGCTGTACGCGGGCACGGTGAACGACTTCTGGTACGCCAACCACATCGAGGCCGTTTTCATCACTTCCGGTGAAGGCGAGATCGAAGACCTCGCCACCGGCGAGGTGCACCCGCTCAAGCCGGGCACGCTGTACCTGCTGAACGACCACGACAAGCACCAGGTCCGGCCGAAGACCGAGATCAAGTGCGTGTGCGTGTTCAACCCGCCGGTCACCGGCCGCGAGGTGCACGACGAGAACGGGGTCTACCCGCTCGTCACCGAAGACTCCTGACGCTGCGCCGCTCCCACCACCACCCCGAGAAAGAAGAAACGCCAGAAGAACTGGAGGCGAGCCACTGTGACGATCATGGACACCCGGGTCGACGACGGTTACCCGACCCGGATCACCGGTACGCCGGAGCACCTTCCGCGCGTGCACCCCACTGTGTGGGGTACCGAGGCTGACGGCCCGATCGACGCCGCGACCCTGGCGAATCACGACGCCAAGGGCTACACGGTCGTGGACGGACTGCTCTCGCCCGGTGAGGTCCAGACGTACTGGCAGGAGGTCGTCCGGCTGTCGTCGGACGAGTCGCTGCGCGACGACGAGCGCGTCATCACCGAGTCCCGTACCGGTGAGGTCCGCTCGATCTTCGACGTGCACGAGATCTCCGGCCTGATCGCCGAGCTGATCCGAGATCCGCGGGTGCTCGACCGGGCCCGGCAGATCCTCGGCTCGGATGTCTACATCCACCAGAGCCGGATCAACTACATGCCGGGCTTCAAGGGCACCGGCTTCTACTGGCATTCCGATTTCGAGACCTGGCACGCGGAGGACGGCATGCCGTCGCCGCGTGCGGTGAGCTGCTCGATCGCGCTCACCGACAACTACCCCTACAACGGCGGGCTCATGGTCATGCCGGGCTCCCAGCGCACGTTCGTGCAGTGCGTCGGCGAGACCCCGGACGCCAACTACAAGAGCTCGCTCAAGGACCAGCGGGTGGGGGTGCCGTCGCCGGACGACATCACGAAGCTCGCCGCCGACTACAGCATCGACCAGTTCACCGGGTCGGCCGGTTCGGCGCTGTGGTTCGACTCGAACATCATGCACGGGTCGTCGAACAACATCACGCCGTATCCGCGCTCGAACATCTTCCTGGTGTTCAACAGCGTGGAGAACGCGTTGCAGGAGCCGTTCGCCGCCGGCGAGCGGCGGCCGTCGTTCATCGCGGGCCGCAACCCCGCGCCGATCGCGCGGTGACCAGCGTTACCTTCGCCAACCGGCGGGTCGCTCGTAACGAAGAATGTGCGCCCTGTTACGTTGTCGCCACCTCGCAGCTCGTCTGCGGAGGCATGGTTGTCCGCGGCGGTCCGGGTTCTTGCTCGGGGTGAGCCCCCCGAACCGCGGGCGGACGGCCGCGATGCACGGGTGGACCGCGCCCCCTGGCGGCCCGGCCGACGATCATTGAGTCCGGCCCCCGCACCATCAGATCGGGACTGATGGTGCGGGGGCCGGACTCGTCTGTTCAGGGGGCGGCTGTGCCGATCGTTGCCAATCCGACCACAGCCACGGCCTAACAGCTTCGTAGCAACGGTTACGTGCCGGGGTGAGGGACGGCCTGCCTTTGGTCGGATGAGCAAATTCACGAAAGAGCGGTTTCTGTGAGCTGCCGCTGACGGTAAGTTGGCCTGTCTGGCTGGGGGAGAGCCTGGGAGGTGCGCGCGAGCATGGCCGATGCCGGCGCGCGGGTCGAACTGCTCGGCCCGGTGCGGCTGCTCGACGGCAGCCAAGCGGTTCCCGTCGGCGGCCCCGGGGTGCGGGGGCTGCTGGCGCTGCTCGCGCTGCGCGTGGGCAAGGTGGTGCCACTCGAGGAGATCATCGACGCGCTGTGGGGCCACGATCCGCCCGCCACCGCCCGCACCATCGTGCACGGCAACGTGTCGCAGCTGCGCCGTCTGCTGCGGGAGATGGCCGAACCGGTCGCGGTGATCAACACCCGCCCGCCCGGCTACCAGCTTTCCCTCGCCCCGGAGCGGATCGACGCGCACCGCGCGCGGGCGCTGCTCGACCAGGCCGCGCTGGAACCGCCGGAGAGCGCCTCGAAGCTGCTCGCCGAAGCGCTCTCGCTGTGGCAGGGCCCGACGCTGTCCGGCGTGCCCGATTCGGTGCGGGCGCCCGAATTGGACGAGTTGCGGCACGCGATCCGCTACGCCCGGGTCAACGCGGATCTCGACCTCGGCCGCTACGACGAGCTGATCGTGGAGCTGAGCCCGCTGGTTCGCGCCGACCCGCTCGCCGAACGCATCGCCGGGCAGCTGATGCGCGCGCTCTACCACGCCGGGCGGCGCGGGGAAGCGCTCGAGCTGTACCGCACCGTCTCGCGGGCCACGCTCGGCTCGCTCGGCGTCGAACCCGGAGCCGATCTGCGTTCGCTGCACGAGCGGGTGCTCAACGACGATCTCGCCGCGCACGAGAGCGCGGTGCCGGAGCAGGCCGTCGCGCCGTCTCAGCTGCCGCCTGCGCTGCCGACGCTGGCCGGGCGCGAGGCGGAGGTGGAGTGGCTCGACGGGCTCGCTGAACGCGGCGACAGCACCGTGATCGTGTCCGGCACCGCCGGGGTCGGCAAGAGCGCGCTGGTCATCTGGTGGGCGCATCGCGCGGCCCGGCTGTTCCCGGACGGCGTGCTGTACGCGGCGTTGCAAGGCTTTGACCCGCACCAGCCGCCGCTGGAACCGGGCGATCTGCTGTCGCAGTTCCTGCTCGGCCTCGGCGTGCCCGCCGACGAGGTGCCGGAGCGAGTGCACGAGCGCGTCGCGCTGTACCGCTCGCTGATCGCCGGACGGCGGATGCTCGTGCTGCTCGACGACGCGCGTTCGGCCGAACAGGTGCGTCCGTTGCTGCCGCCGGGCGCGCGGTCGATGACGGTGGTGACCAGCCGGTCGCGGCTGGAAGCGCTGGCGGTGTCCCACGCGGCGAAGCTGCGCGTGCTCGGCACGCTCGCGCCGGAAGCCGCGGTGAGCGTGATCGAGGAATTGGCCGGGCCCGCCGACTTCGACCTCAACCACGCGCTGGCCCGGCTGTGCGGCTACCTGCCGCTCGCGCTGCGGATCGCCGGGGCCCGGCTCGCCGCCAGTCCACAATGGACACTCAAGGACCTCGTCGGCGAGCTGGGGAACGAACGCACCCGGCTGGCGGGCCTGGATGTCACCGGAGCCGAGGACGGCGTGCGGGCCGCGTTCGACGTCTCGTTCCGCGGCCTGCCGGACAGCCTCGCCCGGACCCTGCTGCGGCTCGGCGCGGTGCCCGCCCGGCACACCGGACCGCACCTGACGGCGGCCATCGCGGAGATCCCGGTGGCGCAGGCCCGCCGCGAACTCCGCACGCTCGCCGCGCACAACCTGATCGCCGAAACCTCGCGCGACGCCTTCGCCCCGCACGACCTGGTCCGGCTCTATCTGCGCGAACTCGCGGAAACCGAACTGGACCCGGCGGAACGCGCGGCGGTGCTCGACCGGGCGATCCGCTACCACCAGGCCGCCTCGGACACCGCGCGCCGGAAGATGCTGCGGATCGTCGACCCGCTCGACCTGACTGGCCTCGTGCCGCCGGACGCGCTGCCGCCGCTGGAAACCTTCGCCCAGGCGCAGGACTGGTTCGCCGCGGAATGGCCGAACCTGCTGGCCGTCCTGGACGCCGCACACGCCGACGGCCGCTACGCCGACGTCTGGCGGCTCGCCCGGGTCGCGCACACCTACCGGGTCGTCTGCCCGCTGTACGAGGAATGGATCCGGCTGGTCGACCTCGGCCTGGCTGCCGCTGAGGCCGCCGACGAACCGCTCGGCCAGTGCTGGATGTTGATCTCGCGCTGCGCCATCGCGCTCACCTTCGAGCTGGCCCACGGCAGCATCGCGGACGCCGAACGCGCGGTCGGTCTGGCGGCGGTGCTCGACGGACGTTCGCTCATCGTCGCCAAAATCCACCTCGGCAGCGTGCTGACCCTGCTCGGCCGCTACGGCGAGGCGATCGAACGGCTGCTGGAGGCGGTCGCGGAGACCGAACGCACCGGTGACCTCGAACTGCGCGGCCAGGCGCTCAACAACTGCGCCGAGACGGAGAAGCGCGCCGGTCGTCCCGCCGAGGCGATCACCCACCAACTGGCCTCGTTGAAGATTGATCGCGAACTCGGCGATGACAGCTACGCCGTGGTGTCCCTGAACAACCTCGCTGAGCTGCACCTGGACATCGGCGATCTGGCCGCGGCCGAAGGCTACGCGCGGGAGGCCGTGTCGCTGGCTGTCGCGCGGCAGTTCGAGCTGCAGGAGGGCATCCTGCGCATGACTTTGGCCCGGATCCTGCGCGCCCAGGAGCGGCTGGACCCGGCGAAGGAGCAGTACTGGCGGGCGGTGGCGCTGTACGAGCGGATGAACCCTCGGCAGGTCGAGGACTTGCGGAAGGAAGCGGCCGACCTGGGGTGAGCGGCGATGCCTGGACCTCAAGGCGGCGCTGCGTCCCCCAGGTCCGTGGGGGAATCAGAGTCAATGCCAGGAACTTAAGGCTGCGATGCGGACGCGATTCCGGCGTGTTTCCGCAGCTCAGCTGACTTGATCCGGTTGAGCGCACGTCGCGGTGGGCCCCGGACCTGGGAACGGAAGCCGGGTTGTGGTCCGTGAAGGACTCCTTGAAGGAATCTGATTCCCTCAAGGAGTCCTTCACGGACTTCAAGACCCGGACACGTGGTGACAAATCGGGCATTCCGCCACCATTGGCGTCCTTTGTGGACGATCAGCGGTCCGGCGTCGCGCGGCTCAAGTTCCTGGCATGGGGAGTGAGCGGGCAGTCGGCGGGCCCGGCTCTTGTACAACGTTCAGCTGTGTTTTCGCAGGTCTGCATGGTAATAATCGCGTCCGCTTAGCGGATTCTTAGCCATCGGGCGGTCAGCGCGCGTAGGGTCGGCCGCGACGCTGGCGGAGCCCTAGGGGAGGGGCAGGCTGTGAAGCCGGCGACGGGACCGCGGCAAGCACCGCGCGGACCTGGAAGAGCCGCCAGGAGCGGCTCGGTGGCGGTTGGCCGGCCGAGATGGGGGTAGGCCGGCCGGCCGCCAGGCTCTATTCGACGTTCGACGTGCAGAGCGCGATCGAACTGCCGCTGCTCTCGGCGACCTTCTTGCCGTCGACGAGGATCTGGCAGCTGATCTGGTTGGTCACGCCCGCGTTGGCGGTGTCCGCGGTCAGCGAAAGGATCGGCGCGCCGCCGCTGTAGGAGGCGTGCCCGTGCCAGTCGTCGGTGCTCGGCGGGGTGGACGCGGTGCGCTGGTCGTTCAGCGTGCCGTAGCGAACGGTCGCGCCGCCCGCCGAGGTCACCACGAAGTCGACCGAATGCTTCTCGCCCGGCTGCGGCGGGATGTGCAGGTCGCCCGCCCGTGCGGTGCCGAACATCGACGGGTACAGCGCCATCGCGCCGCACAACAGGACGGCGAGTGCGGAAAGCGCGGTTCCGGTGAGTGCGACACCCAATCCGCGCATTGTGCCCTGGGAGGAAAGTACGATTCCCGCAATTCCGCCGACGAGTCCGACGCCGGCGAGCGGCCAGGCGAGGAAACCCCAATCCGGCAGGAACGCGACACCGGCCGCGGCGAGGCCGAGCGTGACTCCGAGGCCGCCGGGCCAGTTCGTCTTCCTCCGGGGCGGCGCCTGCTGGGGCGTCCCGGAGGGCGTTTGCGGTGCTGGACGGTGCGGACCAGGGCGAGTAGTGGTCCGGCTGTGTCGTGCGGGTGCGGCCGGATACGGCTGCTCGGTCGTCATGCGTGCCTCTTCCGCTGTGTTGGCGAAGACGCTAACGCAGATGCCCGCGAAGTTGGAATAATCGTTATCGAGAGATAATGTCATTCATTTACCGCGTTCGGCCAATCGGGGTCATTTCCCGCCGGATTGCGCGAAGTGGCGCCATTTACTGGCCGAAAAGGACCCGCCGATGATTCCGAAGAGCGACCGCGCGCTTACCCGACGGCCCTGACCTGGCGACGCGGTCGTCCCCGCGCGCCATTCACTGATCGAAAAGGCTGACTTCCGGAGTGATCTCGAGAAGTTCGTGCACCGGCCTGCCGCGCCGCCCGTCGATGGTCGTCGTGCGCACCACGCGCAACCGCGCGGTCACCGGGCGATCGAGATTCTCCTTGATCTGGTCGAGCAGATCCGGGGCGACCGCGCCCTGAATGGTTCCGCCGGATTCCCGCTCCAGATAGAAAATCCGCCGCCGGGTGCGCACGCCGTCGAGGCGTCCGGTCACCGTTTCGTAGCCGACCGCCTCGCGCGATTCGCGCAGGCTGCCCTGCAGCACCCGAGCCTGTTCGGTGGTCATGCTCCGGGTCACCTGCTCGCCCGCGGTGGGCGTGAGCGCCATGCCGATGCCCGCGTGCTTGCTGACCGCGTTGACGACGTCGCTGACCGCGTTGCGCACCGTGTCGCGCTGCAGCAGCACCGCGTCGAGCGCGCCGTCGTCGGAACCGTTGGCGGGCAGGAAATCGCAGAGTTCCTTCACCGCGCGCTCGGAAAGCGTTTCGATGCCGTCGTGGATCAGCGCGTCGTCGACCGCCGGTTCCGGGAAACCGAAGAAGATCGCGTTGCCCGCCTGTCCTTTTTGGATCAACGGGGCCTTGTCGCGGTCCGCCTGCTGAACGAACGTGACCTCATTCGACGGATTGCGGATGATGTGGCCGATCTTCGCCGTCGCGTCCTGCAGCGCGCGGCTGATGTCGGAAAAGGTGTAGGCGTCTATGTGCGTTTCGCCGATCACCGACACGTGCAGCAGCGGCGCGCGGCAGGTGCGCTCGAACTTCGCGTTCGCCGCCATCGCCGAGGCGCGCGCGAGGTCGTCGAGCCACGTGCCGCCGGGAATCTCGTCGGCGATCCGCCGGAACTCGTTCCTCACCACACCATCTCCGGGACGCCCCTGCCGCCTTCTGCCCACACCGATTCCCACACGTCCTCGTCGCCGGGACGGCACAGGAAGCCGTCGAGCATGCCGCCGACGGGCTGGATCTGGTCGAGGTACATCGCGGGCTGGCCGACGATGATGCCGCGCAGGGTCAGCAGGCCGTACAGCGCGGTGCGGCCGCTGTCGTCGAGCCGCTTCAACGCGCCCCATTCGTCGGGCAGCAGCACCACGTCGAGCCCGCGCGGCGGATGCGCCGTGCGGGTGACGAACGCGCCGCCGAGCCAGGCCCGCCCGGACGTGATCACCCGCTGGGCGACCCCGAGGTAACTGTTGAGCGCGCTGAAGAGGATCTCGCGCTCGTTCTGGTGCGGCGCGTCGTAGACCAGCCGCTCGTAGACGTCGGCGAGGTCGGCGTGGTGGCGGCCGGGCGGCAGCAGGTTCTGTGGCGTCCAGTGCGGAAGCGCCATCGGACCTCCTGACGTCGTCCGGGGCCCTCGGCGCCCGCTTACCGTGCGTAGCCGAATCTACCAGGTGGGTGTCAGCCACTGCGTCCAGGTCGGCGGGGCGCGGGTTCGTCGTGCGGCCAGTGCGGACTCCGCTGGTCGTCCTCGGGCCAGCTCAGTTCGCCGGACAGCCTCGGCTCGGGATCGGGCAGCGGATGCCCGGCCGGGTCGTGCGTCGCGTGCTGCCCGTTGTACGGCTCGTCCGGGTCGACGTCCGGATAGTCGTTGTAGACGCGCTCAGGCTGGTCGTCGTAGTGCGGGTACGCCGGTTCCTCGTAGTCCTCGTACGGGTTCGCCGGCGGGATGTGCCGGGTCTCCTCGGCCGGCGTCTCGACCGGCGCGACGGCGGGCCGGTACGGCTCTGCCTCGGCGTCAGCGTCGGCCTTCGGCCGGGACGCGCGCGTGAACAGCCACATGACCGCCGCCCCGAGCAGGAACGAGACGAGCAGCCACAGCCAGATCTGCCCGAAGAGCCAGAGCATCCGCCATCACCTCTGTTCCACTGTGATCTCGACCCGCCGGTCGCTGTCGTTCCCGCTGTCCGAACCGCTCGTGCCGCCCGCGCTCGTGCTGCCCACCGCGAGCAATCGGTCGGGCGGCACGTCCTCGCGGATCAGCAACCGGATCACGGCCAGCGCCCGGTTGCGGGAAAGCTTCAGCGCCGCGCTGCGCCCGCCTGGACCGTCGGCGACCCGGCCGACGAGGCGGTAGCGGAAGTTGTCCGGTGCGGCGCGCAGCAACGGCGCGAGGTCGCGCGCGGCCTGCTCGCCTTGATCGGTGAGCTGCGCGGTGTCCGGATCGAAGGTGATCGGCGCGGCAGCGAGTTTGCGGTCCAGCTCGGCCTGGATTCCGTCGCGGTCGGTCGGCGGCGCGGACGGCGGGGCGGACGAACTCGGCGGCGGGCTGGCGGGCGGTGTCGACGACGGTTCGGGCGAGGGCGAGGGCGCGGATTGCACCGGCCCGGCGCCGCCGGAGGCCTGCGCCGACTCGACCCCGTCGACTCCCTGCACGATGCCCAGCGCGCGGCCGGCGTCTTCGGCCGGGAACCCTTCGAGGGTCGCCTGCCGTCCGGAGAACTTCACGTCGCCGCCGCGGAGACCGGCCGCGTCGAGCGCGGAGCGTGATCGCGCGGCGAGGTCGTCCTGGATTCCGCTGCCCTGCAGCCAAGTGACGATGCCCGCGAGCAGCGCCGTGACCACCACTGCGACGGGGATCAAGCGAAGCCACCCTCGTGCACCGGACATAAAGGGACCCTATGCCGGGCCGCTCCGCTTGGCGACCTGGTGACGGCCGCCGTTCGGGTGGCTCTCGCAGCAGTGCCGGTACCGGTGGTCACCGGTACCGGCACGGTCGAGCGAATGGCGGTCAGGAGGCGGTCGCGTTGCCCCGTACGTCGCCCCGCATGTCGAGGTCGATGCTCGCCGGGTTGTCCGGCACGAGCGGGACGAGCGGAGCCAGCTCCGGCCGTTTCGGCGACAGGCCGTCGCCCATGGACTCGCCGCGCAGCTGGCGGCGGATCCACGGCAGCAGGTGCATCTTGGTCCACGCGAGGTCGGACCGCCGCGACGTCATCCAGGTGGCCGGCTCGCTGCTCGCCGGGTACGGCTCCCGCCAGTCCTCGTCGACCGGGACGCCGAGCACCTCGGCGGTGAGCAGCGCGATCCGGCGGTGCGCGTCCGGCGTGAAGTGCAGCCGGTCGTCGCTCCAGGCGCGGCGGTCGTGCAGCGGCTCCATGTGCCACATGTCGACCATCTTCGCGTCGTGCCGGGCCGCGATCGCCCACAGATGCGTGTTGTAGATCGCGACCTTGCCGCGCAGCACGCTCATCACCGACAGCTGCTTGGTGTCCGGCCCGTTGAAGATCACCACCGGGATCCCGGCCGCGCGCAGCTTCGCCACCCCCGCCTCGAAGCGCGCCGCGATGGCGTCGACGTCCGCGCCCGGCACGATCACGTCGTTGCCGCCCGCGCACAGCGTGACCAGGTCGGGCTTCAGCTCGAGGGCGATCGGGACCTGCTCGTCCATGATCTCGTCGAGCATCTTGCCGCGCAGCGACAGGTTCGCGTACTGGAAACCGGGCTCCCCGCCCGCCAGCATCTCGGCGAGCCGGTCGGCCCAGCCCCGGAACGTCCCGTCGCCCCGATGGTCGTTGAGTCCCTCGGTGAAGCTGTCCCCGATGGCTACGTAGCTGTTGATCCCGTACACGCTGGGTTCCCCTTTCCCGCTGGTGCGCGCCTGTTCCCCGTGAAGTCCCGGATGTAGTTGTACACCCCAACTAACAGTCGGATATCCCCATATCCTTCCCGCCGGACACGACCGGTTCCCGCCGATGTCACAGTCTCTTACCTTGTCGGGGGTTGCCGCCTCCCTATTACGGCATTTTCACCGGGACGAAGCTCACGATCGGGCCGGTACCGGGCGCCGTGTGGGGTAGGTCTCCCGACCTGGGGGTCCGCCGCGAGTTGCGGCAGGCTGGAAGCTGTGACAGACGAGACTGCGAAGGGGCCGGCGCGGGAGTCGCTCACGCAGATCCTCGGCGGGCGGCGCGGCGCGATCGACGCCAGCATCCCGCCCGCCGCGTTCGTCGTCGGCTGGCTCGTGTCGGCCCAGTCGATCGCCTGGGGAGCCGGGGTCGCGATCGGCGTCGCCGTGCTGCTGGGCGCGTACCGGCTGATCCGCGGCGACAAGGCGCGCGCGGTGGTGGTGAGCCTCGCCGCGGTGGTGATCGCCGCGCTGATCGCGATGCACACCGGCCGGGCCGAGGACTTCTTCCTGCTGCAGCTGTTCTCGAACGCGGCGAGCGCGCTGCTGTTCGCGGCGAGCGTCGCGGTGCGCTGGCCGTTGCTCGGCGTGATCGTGGGATTGCTCCTCGGGCAGAAGACCCGCTGGCGGCGCGATCCGGCTCTGCTGCGCGCGTACTCGTGGGCGAGCGGCGTGTGGGTGCTGCAGTACTTGCTGCGCGTGGTCGTTTACGGCCTGTTGTGGTGGACCGGGCAGGTGGTGGCGCTCGGAGTGGCGCGCACGGTGCTCTCCTGGCCGCTGGTGGCGGCGACGGTGGCGGTGAGCGGCTGGGTCCTTTACCGGAGCCTCCCAGCAGAACACCCGGGCCTTCGCCTGGCGAAAGACCCGGGTGCGGGCGAGTCCGAAAACGGACCCGGAAGTTAAGGCGGCCCCCGGCGAGGGGGGAGGGTCCGGGGGCCGGTTCCTACGGTACCCGGCCCGGAGGGGTTGAGTCGACGGTTTCGACTCTTCCACTCAAGTTTTGGTGGCATTCACCCGTCGGGATGGTCGCGGGGTGTCCTCGCCCCACGCCCCCACCGCCGCGAGCCACGCCGCGCCGAGCACGCCATCGGAGCTGGTCAGAACGTTGAGCCCGGCGAATTCGGCCCGCACGCGAGCCCCGGCCGGGCTGTTTTCGGCCAGCACGCTGCCCACGAGCACGATCGGAGTTTTTTCTCCCGGCTCGCGCGTGGCGCGAGCCACGCGCACGAGATGCCGGGCGCCGCGCGCGACGATTTCCTCCGCGACGGGCTCTCCGGCGGCGGCCGCGGCACTCACCAGCGGCGCGTACCGGGCGAGCCGGACCGGGGGTTCCGCGTTGGCATGGGTCACCAGTGCCCACATGACTTTGGAGCGGTCCGACAAGTCCACTGCGGACGGTCCGAACGCTTCGGCGAGGACCGCCTCGGCCAATCCGCCGAGCGGGCCGTCGCCTTCGAGCGCGGCGAGCGTGGCGCGCACGGCTTCGCGGCCGAGCCAGAATCCGGAGCCTTCGTCGCCGAGGAGCCAGCCGTGGCCGCCCGCCGTGCTGACCATCCGGCGGCCGCGGATGCGCCCGGCGATCGAGCCGGTGCCCGCGACGAGCACGGTCCCGTCCGGCTCGGCCGTCGCGGAGGCGTAAGCCACCTCGGCGTCGCCGGTGATCCGGACCAGGCCGCCGAGACCGATCCGCTCCCACGCCGCGGCGAACTCCGCGGCGACCGCCGGGTCGGACAGCTTGCTCTCGCCGGCCATGCCGACCACGACGCCGAGCACGTCGGTCCGTCCGTCCAAAGCGGATTCGATGGCTCCGGCGATCCGGGCCGCCGCCTCCGCGGGCGGATGCGAATTGGGGTTCGCGCCGCCCGCGGCTCCGGTGCCGTGCACGACGCCGGCGGCGTCGATCGCGATCGCTCGCGTCGAGGTGCCGCCGGCGTCCACGCCTACTACGAGACTCACCGGGTCTTGGTCACCTTCAGCAGACCGCGCGGGTTGTCCGGGTTGCCGCCGCGAGCGAGCGACAGCCCGAGCGCGATCCGCTGGATCGGCAGGATTTCCAGTACTGGAGCCAATTCCTCGACCGTCGGGGCGACCGGGATGCGCAGCGCGGCAGGCACGTCCTGCGCCGCCGAGCCGACCGCGAGCACGTCTGCGCCGCGCTCGCCGACCGCTTCGAGAACCTCGCGCATGGCTTCGCCGCCGCGGCCGAGGCTGGTGGCGGCGAGCACGGCGGTCTCGCCGTCGACCGCCGCGACCGGACCGTGCAGCAGGTCCGCGCCGCTGTACGCGCGGGCCGCGAGGTAGCTCGTCTCCGCGAGCTTCAGCGACGCTTCGAGCGCGCTGGCGTAGGAGTAGCCGCGGCCGGTGGTGAGAACGCGGTCGACAAAGCGATACCGGTCCACCGCACGCTGCACGCCTTCGGCCGCGCCGTCGAGCGTCTGCTGGGCCAGTTCGCCGATCTTCCCGGCGTCCTCTCCCTTGCCGCCGCGGATCGCGTCGATGAAGAGGTACAGCGCCATGAGCGTCGCGGAGTACGTCTTGGTAGCCGCCACTGCCTTTTCGACGCCGGCGCCGATGTCGACACCCAGCTCCGAAGTCGCGCGCAGCGGCGAGTCCGGGGTGTTGGTGACCGACACGGTCAGCGCGCCCTGCCGGCGAGCGGCCTCGGTGACCTCGATCAAGTCGGGCGAACCGCCGCTCTGGCTGACCGTGATGAAGAGCACGTCGCGCAGGTCCGGGCGAGCGCCGTAGAGCGTCGCGGTGGACGGCGAAACGAGCCCCGCCGGCAGGCCAAGAAGTACCTCGATCAGGTATTTCGCGTACAGCGCGCCGTGGTCGCTCGAACCGCGAGCGGCGAGCAGCGCGAACCGCGGCGGGTTCTGTGAAATCTTTTCCGCCACTTCCGCGATGCCGGACCGCCGCTCGACCAGCCCGGCGAGAACGCTGGGCTGCTCCGAGATTTCCGCGGCCATGTGCTCGCCGGGACGTAGTTGGGTCATCACTTTCCTCTCCGCCGGGACGGGTGTCCCGGTGTGCTGAGCGGCGTCCGGTCAGGTCTAGACCAATGCTAGCCGGGCGGAGCGGGTCGGGAGAAGGGTACGTTTCCTCACGGGGCAGTGGCGCGTTTAATGTGGGAAGACTGAGGGAGCCGGGCATGCTGGAGACACCCCCCGCGAGCGAGGCGGGGACTGCTGCGCGAGGGCAGCGCGAACCCAAGTACTGGGCGCTGAAGCAGCATCTGCTGGACCTGCTCGACGCATTGCCGCCGGGATCGCCGATCCCGACCGAGCGGGCGCTGGCGGGCGAGTTCACCGTTTCGCGCACCACCGTGCGCCAGGCGCTGGCGGATCTCACCGCCGAGGGCAGACTGCACCGCGTCCAGGGCAAGGGCACGTTCGCCGCCGAGCCGAAGCTCGCGCAGCGGCTGCAGCTGTCCTCTTATACCGAGGACATGCGCAAGCAGGGCCTGAAGCCGTCGTCCCAGCTGCTGGAGCTCGAGGAGCTGCCGGTCGAGGGCGAGATGACGAAGCTCCTGCAGCTGCGCAACGGCGCGAAGATCCTGCGGCTGCGCCGGCTCCGGCTCGCCGACGGCCAGCCGATGGCGCTCGAGACCACGCACCTGCCGCTCGGCCGGTTCCGCGGGCTGCGCAAGCACATCACCGCGGGCGGTTCGCTGTACGCGGTGCTGCGCGAGCATTACGGCGTCGAGCTGGAGCGCGCGGAGGAGACGATCGAGACGTCGCTGGCCGGGCCGCAGGAAGCGGAGATCCTCGGCGCGGACGTCGGCATGCCGGTGATGATGCTGACCCGGCATTCGTTCGCCACCGACGGCAAGCCGGTCGAGTTCGCCCGCGCGGTCTATCGCGGCGACCGGTACAAGTTCGTCACCACGCTGCTTCCCTGACCGCGTGAGCATCGCGGGGGACAGCGGTATCCGCTGGGGCACGCCCGCGGCTCGCGGCGTGCTCTGGACGACCATCCTCGGTTCGGGGATGGCGATGCTCGACGGCACCATCGTGAACGTCGCGCTGCCCCGGATCGGCGAGGAACTCGGCGCGTCGGTCGCCGGTCTGCAGTGGATTCTCGACGGCTACCTGCTGGCGCTCGCCGCGCTGATCCTGGTCGCCGGGTCGCTCGGCGACCGCTACGGCAGGCGGCGCGTGTACCTGGTCGGCGTGGTGTGGTTCGGGCTCGCGTCCGGGCTGTGCGCGGCGGCGACGTCGACCGAGCTGCTCGTGCTGTTCCGCGTGCTGCAGGGAATCGGCGGGGCGTTGCTGACGCCGGGTTCGCTGGCGATCCTGCAGTCGTCGTTCTCGCACGAGGACCGGGCGCGCGCGATCGGCTCGTGGTCCGGGCTCGGCGGGATCGCGGCGGCGGTCGGGCCGTTGCTCGGCGGACTGCTGGTGCAGGCGTGGTCGTGGCGGCTCGCGTTCCTGATCAACTTGCCGCTCGCAGTGGTCGTCGTGCTGATGGCGCGGCGGTTCGTGCCGGAGTCGCGGGATACCGCGGCGACCGGGCATCCGGACTACGTCGCCGCGGCGGTCGGGGCGCTCGGGCTGGCCGGGGTCACCGGTGCGCTGGTCGAGGCGCCGGTGCGCGGGATCGGCGATCCGGTCGTGCTGGTCGCGTTGGTGGTCGGCGTCGCCGGGCTGGGGTTGTTTCTTTGGCTCCAGCACCGTGCTGCCGAACCGCTCGTGCCGCCTTCGTTGTTCCGCGACCGCACGTTCACGCTTTCGAATGCGCTGACGTTCGTGGTTTACGCGGCGCTCGGCGGCGTGATGATGCTGCTGGTTCTGCAGCTTCAGGTGTCGCTGGGTTATTCGCCGACGCTCGCCGGGCTGGCCGGGTTGCCGATCACGGTGATCATGCTGCTGCTTTCCGGCCGGTCGGGGGCGCTCGCGCAGCGGATCGGGCCGCGGCTGCAGCTGGTGGTCGGGCCGATCGTGGTCGGCGTCGGGATGTTGCTGCTGACTCGGGTCGGGCCGGGTTCGTCGTACCTCGGGTCGGTGCTGCCCGCGGTCGTGGTGTTCGGGCTGGGGCTGGCCACTGTGGTCGCTCCGGTGACCGCGACGGTGCTGGCCGCCGCGCCGGACCGGTATGCCGGGGTCGCGTCCGGGGTCAACAATGCGATCGCCCGATCGGGTGGACTTCTGGCGGTGGCGGTATTGCCCGCCGCGGCTGGTTTGACTGGTTCGGCGTATCGGGATCCGGCCGCGCTGACTGCCGGATGGCAGACGGCGCTGGTGATCTGCGCGGTGCTCGCGATCGTCGGCGGGCTTATCGCGTTGGGAATTCACAACGGGGTGCTCGGCGCCGCTGAGCCGGACGACTCGCCGCATCCCGGGGATTGTCTGCATTGCGGGGTGGAAGGACCGCCCACGCACGTCCATCCAGGCGGGCGTAGCTGATCTTTCGGTGGGGGAAGTGTGCTGGGGTTTGTTGGTGCGGGGGAACTGACCGCTGCCATCGTGACCGGGCTCGACGGGAGCTTGCCGGTCGCGTTGTCGCCGCGCTCGCGGGAGATCAGCGCGGGGCTGGCCGCGCGGTATCCGGACGTGCGGGTGTGCGCGAGCAACCAGGAAGTGCTTGATCAAGTGGACACGGTGGTGCTGGCCGTGCGGCCGCCGGTGCTGCGTGAAGTGGCGGCTGAGCTGTCGTTCCGGCCGGAGCACGTGGTGATCAGCGCGGTGGCCGGGGTGCGGGTGGAGCAGTTGCGGGAGTTGGTCGCTCCGGCTTCGCGAGTGGTGCGGTCGATTCCGTTGCCGCAGGCGGCGCAGCGGCAGAGCCTGACTGCGATGTACCCGGAGGACGGCGTCGCGCGCGAATTGTTCGAGCGCGTGGGCGGCGTCGTGGTGCCTCGCGACGAGCCGGGTTTGGAAGCGTTCAGTGCGGCTACGTCGACGTTCGCCGCGCACCTGGATTACCTGGCGACTATTGCCGGGTGGATGGCCGCGCAGGGCGTCGAGGCGGACGTTGCTTCGGCGTACGTGACGCACATATTCGCGCAGGTCGGGAAGTCACTGGCCGGCGGCGGGCCATTGGCGGAGCTGACTGCCCGGCACATGACTCCGGGCGGGATCAACGAGCAGTTGCTGAGGCATCTTCGGGCGGAAGGAATGCCGGAGACGGTGCGACAGGGGCTGGACGCGGTGCTGGCCCGGTTGCGCGGATCAGCCGCGGGATCGGGCGACTAGCCGGGTCTCGATGCTTTGCAGCGCCGTGATCAAGGTGTCGATCTCTTTGGCGTCCGTGAACGTCCCGTCGAGCAGCGCGGACCACGTGTCGCGCAGCCGTCGCAGGTTCTCCGCGGCCTTTTCGGTGGGGTAGAGGCGTACCCGGCGGGCGTCGTCGGGGTCGGCTTCCCGGCGCAGCAGCCCCTTGGTTTCCAGGCCCCGGACGGCCCGGCTGACGTTGCTGGAGATCATCTGAGTCGCCTCGGCCGCTGCGTTGACCGTGGTTCCCGGGTGCCGGTCGACGAACCGCATCACCGCGCCTTCCAGCGGCGTCCCCGACTCGGCGTTGGCCTCCTTGGCGGCGTTGATGTGCCGGGCCACCGCGAGGATCAGGTCGGCGAGCTCGAAAAGCTGGTCGTCTTTCACCCGGTCAGCATAGCTATCTTTTGACAGGTATCTCCTCGGCGGCGTAGCTTAGCTATCAATTGATAGCTAAGGAGGCGGTCATGACCGAAACCAAGAGCGCGCTGATCATCGGGGCGTCGCGGGGGCTGGGCTACGCACTGGCCGCCGAGTTCCTCGGCCGCGGCTGGCAGGTCACTGCGACCGAGCGGACGCCCTCCCCGCTGCACGAGCTGGCCGGGCTCGCGGTGGAGACCGTCGACATCGCGGTGCCCGATCAAGTCGCGGCGCTGCGCGAACGGCTGGCCGGATCGGCGTTCGACCTGCTGTTCGTCAACGCCGGAACCAACTGCACGACCGACCCCTCGGCGACCTTCGCCGACGTGTCCACCGAGGACTTCGCCCAGGTCATGGTGACCAACGCGCTGAGCCCGATGCGCGTCGTCGAGGCTCTGCGGGACCTGGTCCCCGCGACGGGCACCATCGGCGTGATGTCGTCGGGCCAGGGCAGCGTCGCCGACAACACCAAGGGCGGCTTCGAGGTCTACCGGGCGAGCAAGTCCGCGCTCAACCAGCTCATGCGCAGCTTCGCCGCCCGGCACGCCGACGACCCGCGCACCCTGCTGCTCATGGCGCCCGGCTGGGTAAAGACGGACCTGGGCGGGCCGGGTGCCCGGCTGACTATCGACGAGAGCATCCCCGGCGTCGCCGACACGATCGAGGCTTGGGCGGGCAAGGGCGGGCTGCACTACCTGGACCGCCAGGGCCAGACCGTCAACTGGTGACCGCAGCGGTCCCGTTAAGCGCCCCAATGTGGCGTTGGGTGCGTGGGATGCACCGAACGCCACATTGGGTGCGTCAGATGCACCCAATGTGGCGTTGGGGCGCTCGGGTCTAGGCGAGCAGTTCGGCCAGCATCGCCGGATCGATGTTCCCGCCGGAGACGATCGCCACCGTGCGACCGCCGGGCAGTTCGTCCGCGTGGTGCAGGTAAGCGGCCGGGGCGGTGGCCCCGCTGGGCTCCGTCACTAGACGGCCCTGCTGGGCCAGCGCACGGACGGTGTCGCGGATTTCGTCCTCGGTCACGGTGATCACGCCGTCCAGGACGTGCCGCAGATGCGCGAACGTGAGCTCGGACGGTTGCGCCCGCAGACCGTCCGCGATGGTGCGGGCGCGTTCGGCGATGGGCCAGTCCACGATCTCGCCCGCGGCGAGGCTGGCCGCGGTGTCGGCGGCCAGTTCCGGTTCGACGCCGTAGACCTTCGCGTTCGGGCACTTCGCCTTGATCGCGGTGCCGACCCCGGAAGCGAAGCCGCCGCCGCTGACCGGGACCAGCACGGTCTCGACGTCCGGCAGGTCCTCGGCGATTTCCAGGCCGACCGTGCCCTGCCCGGCGATGATGTCCGGGTGGTCGAACGGCGGGATCAGCGTGAGACCGCGTTCCTCCGCGAGCGCGAGCGCCGCCGATTCCCGTTCCGCGATCGGCACTTCGCGGACTTCCGCACCCCAGCGGAGGGTGGCTTCGACCTTCAGCCGCGGAGTGACGTCCGGCACCACGATCACCGCGGGAATCCCGAATTCGCGCGCGGCGTAGGCGACCGCTTGCGCATGGTTGCCGCTTGAATACGCGACCACGCCGCGTTTCCGTTCGGCGTCGGTGAGTGCGGCGATCGCGTTGTACGCGCCGCGGATCTTGAACGCGCCGATCGGTTGCAGGCTCTCGGGTTTCACCCAGAATTCGCCGGGAACCCAGAGCTGGCGCAGCAGCGGAGTGTGCACCGCGGTGCCCTTCACCCGCCCGGCCGCGGTTTCGATGTCGGAGATCGTCACGAGGTGCATGCGGCGAGTATGTCAGGAAAGTGTGAGCTTTAGTCTATCCATTTTGGACAGTCAACGTGGCGTCCCTCACGCCTGGGCAACGAAGGGAGCGTCTCAAGCGACTTAACCGTTGAAGAAACAGGACACGGCCGGGAACGATCAGATCGGAATCATGAGCGAGGAGCAGAAGGAAACCGCGGAGGACAAGAAGAAACTCCGGACGACCTCGGTGCTCGCCGCGGCGCTGGCGGCGGTCACCGCCGCGTTGCTGGGCTCGACGCTGGGGGTCGCGGGAACAGTCATCGGCGCCGGGGTGGCCAGCGTGGTCAGCACGGTCGGCGGCGAGTTGTATCTGCGTTCCCTGCAGCGAACTCGTGATGCCGCGCGGAAGGCGATGGAGACGGCCGCACGACGCAGCCGGGCCGGGCTCGCTCCGGTGCGGGTGCCGGTTGAGGACGTGGCGTCGGCTGGCCCTGGCGATGCGCCAACGGTGTATCTCCCGGCCGATTTAGCGAACATGCCTACGGTTCGGTTGTCCGAACTGAAGCCGACTGAACCGGAGAAGTCCGACAGTCTGGGTGAGAAGCTGCGGAAGATGCGGTGGCCGTTGATCATCGCTTCTAGCGTGGCTGCGTTCGTTGTCGCGTTGATTGTTCTGGTCGGTCTGGACTTGACTACCAAGGGCAACGTGTCGACCGGGTTGGTTCCTCGGCAGCCGGATACCAGCCAGCAGCGGGATGATCACCCGGACAACACGCCGAGTACCGCACCGCAGACGCCCCCGCCCGGCGAGTCGAAGCAGAACAATCCGACGTCCACTCCGACCACGACGCCGAGTGCTCCGCCGTCCTCACAGCAGCCCACACAGCAGACGCGCCCGCCGTCCACGTCCTCGAACCCGACCACGAGCTCGCAGGCTCCCGCCACGAGTCAGACGCCGACCGCTCCCGCCGTCCCGTCAAACGGTGGCGAGTAGCTCCCTGCGGCGATTCGTGAGGGGAACCTTCACGGACTCTGAGTCCCTCAGGGTTCCCCTCACGGCCCTCTACGAAAGCCGCGCCTTCAGCCCCTCCGCGGCAGCCTTCGGATCCTCCGCCTCGGTAATCGCCCGAACGACGACCACCCGAGAAGCCCCCGCGTCCAGCACCTCCGGCAACCGAGCCTCGTCGATCCCGCCGATCGCGAACCAGGGCCGCTCCGTCCCGAGAGCCGAGGTGGACCGGACCAAGCCCAGCCCCGGCGCGAACCGGCCGGGTTTCGTCGGGGTGGGCCAGCACGGGCCGGTGCAGAAGTAGTCCACGCCGGTCTCCGCCGCGGCCGCGGCGGCCTGCTGCTCCGAATGGGTGGAACGGCCGATCACCACGTCGTCGCCAAGGACGCGGCGCGCCAGCGAGACCGGGATGTCGTCCTGGCCCAAGTGCAAGACGTCCGCGCCTACGGCCAGCGCCACATCCGCCCGGTCATTCACCGACAGCAACGCCCCGTGCCGCGCACAAGCCTCCGCCAGCACCTCCAGTGCCGCGATCTCCTGCTTAGCCTCCAGCGGCGCACCGCCGGTCTTGTCCCGCAGCTGCACGATGTCAACGCCCCCGGCCAACGCAGCGTCAGCGAACTCCGCGAGGTCTCCACGAGAAGCGCGCGCGTCGGTGCACAAGTACAGCCGGGCGTCGGCGAGACGGGTGCGAATTTGGTCTCCGGTCAAGGCAGGCATGGCGGTGACGTTACCCGCGCGCTACGGTGTGGGAGTCCGCACGGGAGCCCGAGGCACGGGCTGAGAGGGAGCTGCCGCTCCGACCGTGGAACCTGATCCGGGTCATGCCGGCGCAGGGAGCGTGATTCCACTGTGAACACCAGCACCACAACCGTCACTGTCGTCGGCGGCGGCGTCATCGGGCTGTCCGCGGCCTGGCGCGCGGCCGCCCGTGGATGGCGCGTCACGGTCGTCGACCCGGATCCCGTGCGCGGCGGCGCGTCCTGGCTGGCCGGCGGGATGCTCGCCCCGGTCACCGAGGCGTGGCCGGGCGAGGAAGCCGTGCTCAGCCTGGGGGAAGCGTCGCTGCGGCGCTGGCCCGGCTTCGCGCGGGAGCTCGCCGCCGAAGGGACCGATCCCGGGCTGGCCGAGCACGGCACGATCGTCGTCGGGTTCGACAGCGCCGACGCCGGGCACCTCGACATCCTCGCCGGGTACCTGCGTTCGCTCGGCCGCGACGTCGAGACGCTCACCGGGCGCGAGGCGAAGCGGCTCGCGCCGGGCCTCGGCGCGGTTCGCAGCGGCCTGCATGTGCCGGGCGATTTAGCCGTGGACAACCGGAAACTGCTTACGGCGCTGAGCGAAGCGGCTACGAAGCGTGGGGTCGAGTTCCGTCGCGAGCGGCTCGAGAGCCTCTCCGAAGTGTCCGGACCGGTGATTCTCGCCGCGGGTGCGTGGACCGGTCAGCTGCATCCGTTGCTGGAGCACGCCGTACGCCCGCTGAAGGGCGAGATTCTGCGACTGCGTCCGCGTCGGGGCTGTCTGCCGCCTCCGCCGTACACAGTGCGCGCGATGGTCGAGGGACGGCCGATCTATCTGGTACCGCGAGAAGACGGCGAACTGGTCCTTGGCGCGACGCAGTACGAAGCGGGTTTCGACCAAGCTGTCACCGCGCGTGGCGTACGCGAGCTGCTGGAGAACGCGGAGCGGATTTTGCCCGGCATCACGGAGTACGAGCTGGTGGAAGTCGCAGCCGGACTGCGTGCCGCGAGCCGCGACGCTTTGCCGTACATCGGCGAAGTGAGCGAAGGCGTGTACGCGGCGACAGGGCATCACCGCAACGGTTTGCTGATGGCACCCGCGACGGCGGACGCCGTGGTCGCGTGGCTTGCCGGCGAAGCCCCGTCGCCGGAGGTCGCCGCGGCGACGCCCGCCCGTCTGGTCGAGAAGGAGCGAGTCTGATGGAGATCAAGGTCAACGGCGAGTGGCGGGAATTTCCCGACGACAGCACCGTTTCCGCGGTCCTCGACGCGCTGGGAGCGGAACGTCGGGGTGTCGCCGTCGCGGTCAACGGCGAGGTCGTGCGGCGTGGCGAATGGGAAGAAGCGGTCGTGCCGAAGGGCGCGAACCTCGAAGTGCTGACCGCGGTTCAAGGAGGTTGAGCATGGACGACCTGATCATCGGCGAACACAAGCTGTCGTCGCGATTGATCATCGGCACCGGTGGCGCGGCGAATCTCGAAGTGCTGGAACGCGCGCTGGTCGCGTCGGGCACCCAGCTGACCACCGTGGCAATGCGCCGAGCCGACGCCGAGGGCGGCTCCGGAGTGCTGGAGTTGTTGCGGCGCTTGGACATCGAGCTGCTGCCCAACACCGCGGGCTGCCGGACGGCGGCCGAAGCCGTGCTCACCGCCCAACTGGCCCGCGAGGCGCTGGAAACGAACCTGATCAAACTCGAGGTGCACGCCGACGACCGGACGCTGCTGCCCGATCCACTGGAGACCCTTGACGCCGCCGAACGCCTGGTGGCGGACGGATTCACGGTCTTCGCGTACACCAACGACGACCCGGTCCTCGCCCTCCGCCTGGAGGAGGCGGGCTGCTCCGCGGTGATGCCGCTCGGCGCCCCGATCGGCACCGGGCTGGGCATCCGGAACCCGCACAACATCGAACTGATCGTCTCGCGCGCGTCGGTGCCGATCGTGCTGGACGCGGGGATCGGTACCGCGTCGGACGCGACGCTGGCGATGGAACTCGGCTGCTCGGCAGTGCTTCTGTCAACGGCGGTGACCCGGGCGGCGGATCCGGAGCGAATGGCGTTGGCGATGCGGAGTGCGGTGGAGGCCGGGTATTTGGCGCGCGGCGCGGGACGGGTGCCGCAGCGGTTTTGGGCGCAGGCCTCCAGTCCGCCTCGCTGACCTACACCTCGACGACGATTTTGCCGCGCACACCGCCGTTTTCCAGCGCGCGGTGTGCGTCGGCGATGTCCGCTAACGGAAACACCCGGTCCACCAACGGCCGTACCAACCCGGCATTCACCCACCGGCTCAGATCAGCGAGCAGATCCGCCTTCGGGTTCCCGCTGAAACCGCGCACCCACCGGTTCGGGCGCAGCGAGTTCGCCGCCACATAACCCAGCGTGCGGACCGGACGGTCGAGGTCGAATGCGATCGCGACCATCCGCCCGCGCGGGGTCAGCAGCCGCCGGAACGCGTCGAGGTCGCGGCCGACGGTGTCGAGAATGACGTCGAACCTCCCCAGATCACCAGGATCGCGGTAATCGAGCGCGACATCCACCCCGAGTTCCCTTGCCAGTTCTAGGTTCTTGGCGCTCGTCAGTCCGGTCACGTGTGCGCCCATGGCTTTGCCGAGCTGCGTCGCCACAAAACCGACCCCGCCCGTCGCGCCGCGGATCAGCAGGCGTTCGCCCGGCTTCAGATGGGCTTTGTCGCGCAGCGCGGTAATCGCGGTGACGCCCACCGCAAGCGACGCGGCCTGCGCGGGATCCAGCCCGGCAGGCACGTGGTCCAGCCGATCGTCGGCCATCACGTAGTACTCGGCGGCGGTGCCCATCCGCCGCCCGCCGCCCCAGACGAGGTCGCCGGCGGCGAACCGGCTCGTTCCGGGTTCCGCCACCTCGCCGACCAGGTCCACGCCGATCCGTTTGGGGAAACGCTTGCCGCTGAACGGAAGCAGCTTCCCGGACCGCATGGAGAGTTCGCCGCCGTTGACCGAGAGCGCGCGCACCCGGACGAGGACTTCGCCGGGGCCGGGCGCCGGTGTCGGGACAGTGGTCTCGCGCAGGACTTCCGGCGGTCCGTAGCGGTCGTAGGTGATGGCTCGCATCGAAGTGGAAGGCATGTTCCACTTCTAGCACGGAAAGTGGAAAGGGTCTTCCGATTCGCGTAAAGTGAGAGAGTGCCGGAAAAACCGACTCGGTTGCGCACCGACGCCGCCCACAATCGCGCGCGGATTCTCGACGTCGCGAAGCGCACCTTCGAGACCGAGGGCCTGGACGTGTCGATGAGCGAACTCGCGCGCCGCGCGGGTCTCGGCGTGGCCACGGTGTACCGCCATTTCCCGACCAAGGACGACCTGGTCGCCGAAGCCTTCGCCGAGCCGATGGCCGAATGCGCGGCGATGCTCGACGAGGCGCTCGCCGACCCCGACCCGTGGCGCGGCTTCTGCCGGGTGATCGAGGAAGTGTGCGCGATGCAGGCGCGCAACCACGGTTTCTCCGCCGCGATCGTGACCGCGCTGCCGGATCAGGCGCGTTTCGCGGAGTTTCGGGACCGGGCGCTGCGGGGCTTCGTCGAGTTGATCCGCCGGTCGCAAGAAGCCGGTGCGCTGCGGGCGGACTTCGCGGTTTCCGACCTGTCGCTGGTCTTGCTGGCGAACGGCGGCCTGCGGTCGGGCGCGGGGGCCGCGGCACCGGCGGCGTCGCTTCGGCTCGCGGGCTATCTGCTGCAGTCGTTCCGTGCGGAGACGGCCGCGCCGCTGCCGCCGCCCGCGGAGCTTCCGCTCGACGTGTCAGTGCTCTAAATGGGCGGGCAAGCTGCACAAATGGCGGGGTAATGGTGATTTCGCCCGCGCTTGACGCGGATTGTGCACGGGTACGCCGTATGGTTGACGGCACCCTTTCCGGCGCACCCAGCGGCGGGCACCAGCGTCAGAAGGAGCCGATCGTGACTCTTTCCTCGGTCCAGGACGTAACGGGCCGGTTGTACCTAGCGGTGGGACGGCTTTCCCGCTCGCTGCGCCAGGCCGGCGCGCCCGGGCCTGGGCACGGGTCGATCTCGGCGCTCGCCACGCTCGTGCACTTCGGCGAGCTGCGCCTCGGCGACCTCGCCGCGAAGGAAGGCGTCGCGGCGGCCACGATGTCGCGGATCGTGGCCACGCTGGTGGAGGCCGGTTACGTCACCCGCGAGTCCGACCCGGTCGACCGCCGCGCCTGGCTCGCCCGCGCCACCGAGGAAGGCGAACGCCTCGTCTCCGGCGTGCGCTCCACCCGCGTGCAGGAGCTCAACCGCCGCCTCGACCGACTCACGCCCGAGGCCCGCGAGTCGATCATCGCCGCGCTGCCCGCGCTGGAGGCCCTGATCTCCGACGAGGGCTAGCGCTCCTCCGGGGCCAGCCGCCAGAACGCCGACACCGGGCCGACTTTCGCACCCATCGGGTACGAGTGTTCGACGGCCTGCGAGACGAACCACTTGCCGTAGCGTGCCGCTTCGACCACTGACATGCCCTTCGCCAGCCCGGCGGTCAGCGCGGACGCCATGGTGTCGCCGGCGCCGTGCGTGTGCGGGGTCTTCCAGCGCGGTCCGGGCAGCTCCACGAACGTCGTGCCGTCGAAGAGCAGGTCGACGCACTCCGGGTCGGACTGCAGGTGGCCGCTCTTCACCAGCACGTACTTCGGGCCGAGCTGGTGCAGCACGACGGCCGCGGTGTGCATGCCATCGCGGTCGGTCACGGTCATGCCGGTCAGCAGCCGCACCTCGTCCAGGTTCGGCGTGAGCACGGTGGCGCGCGGCAGGAGTTCGTCGCGCAGCGCGGCGAGGCCGTTGTCGTCGAACAGCGACTGGCCGGTCATCGCCGCGGCCACCGGGTCGACCACGAACGGAATCGCGCCGTCGCGCCCGATCCCGGCCTTGTCGCAGGCCGCCGCGACCGCGTGGATGATCTCCGCGGACGCGAGCATGCCGGTCTTCGCCGCGCCGACGCCCATGTCCGCCGCGACCGCCTCGATCTGCCCGGCCACGATGTGCGGCGGCAGATCGGCGCGGTCGTGCACGCCGAGCGTGTTCTGGACGGTGACCGCGGTGACCGCGACCAGGCCGTGCACCCCGCAGGTGAGGAAGGTCCGCAGGTCCGCCTGCAGCCCGGCGGCCCCGCCGGAGTCCGATCCGGCGATGGTGAGCGCGGAGGGCGGGCTCGGGTTCTCAGTCATGTGCGCGTTCCGACTTCTGGTCTGGTCCATTGAGGCAACTGTGCTTCATTCACAGTCCACCACGATGGCACAGTAAGTGTTCGTGCTGGTCCCCGTGACGAAGGAGACATCAGTGAAGCTCGCCGCGGCCGGTCTCCTGCTCCTGTCCACGCTGGCGGTACCGGGGGTCGCCAGCGCGGACAGCCCCAAGCTCTCCCACGTGACCACCGTCGGCGTGCACAACACCTACGACCCGGCCGCGTACCCGTACCTCGCCCAGGCGCTGGACAACGGCTCGTCGCTGCTCGAACTCGACGTCTGGCCGGACTTCTTCACCCACGAGTGGAAGGTCAGCCACCCCAACCCGCTGGGCAACAGCAACAATTGCGTCGACGCGCATTCGGCGGCGGACCTTTACTCCGGCGGGACGAACAAGGACCTCGAATCGTGCCTGGACGACATCCGGATCTGGCTCGGCGCGCATCCCGGGCGCGCGCCGCTCACGCTGAAGATCGAAATGAAGACCGGCTTCTCGGCGAATACCGGCCTCGGCCCGGCCCAGCTCGACGCCGCCTTCCGCGACCACCTGGGCGATGCCGTGTTCAAGCCCGCCGATCTCCTCGGCAGCCACGCCACGCTCGACGAAGCGTCCAAAGCGGACAATTGGCCGACACTGGACGCGTTGCGGGGCAAGGTGCTCACCGAGATCATCCCCGGCACGGTCGAAGAGGGAAACCCGACGGACACGCTGCACACCGACGTCGAGTACGCCGGTTACCTGCTGGATCAGAAGGCCGCCGGAAAGCTGGATTCAGTGCAGATCTTCCCGACCGTGCACGGCGCCGCGGGCGGCGACCCGCGCGACAAATACTCCGCGGAGCAGAAACCGTGGTTTGTCGTTTTCGACGGGGACGCGAGCGAATGGCTCGCGAAGGCCGGGATGTCCTGGTACGACGAAAACCACTACTACGTGGTGATGACGGACGGGCAGAACGTCGCGCCCGCTATCGACGACCACAATCCGACCGTCGACCAGGCGACTCAGCGAGTGGCTGAGCTGGCCAAGCAGCACGCTTCCGTGGTGACGTCCGATTGGACCGGCCTCACGACCGTGCTGCCAACGGTGGATTCGCGCGGCTAGAACCGCGGCGGCGGCTTCAGCACTGACATCCGATGCTGGTACACCGCTTGCGCTTCGGCGATCCCCGGTCGCGGCGTGACGCCCGATTTGCGGATCGTTTTGACCGCCGAAGCGGTGCGGTGCTCGGTGACCAGACCGTCGACCTCGTGCTGAACCTCAAGCGGCAGCCTCGCCCACAACGCTTCCGGTGTCTCGCTCATCCGGCCAGTGTCGCATTCACTGCGGGTTCGCGAGCCGCCAGAACGGGGAAACCGGGCCGACGCCCGCGCCGAGCGGATAAGCCTCCAGGACGCAGCGTTCGATGAACCGCTTCGCCTCCGCGACCGCGGTGGGCACGTCCGCGCCCTTCGCGAGCGACGAGGTGATCGCCGACGCCATGGTGTCGCCGCCGCCGTGGGTGTTTTCCGTGTCGATGCGCGGGCCGCTCAGCTCGATCACCGCTGAGCCGTCGGTGAGCAGGTCGACGCAATCGGCGGCGTCGTAGAGGTGGCCGCCCTTGACCAGGACCCACTGGGAACCGAACTCCAGCAACGCTTCCGCGGCTGCGTGTTGGCTCTTTGTGTCGGTAACGCTGACGCCGGTCAGCAGCCGGACCTCGTCGAGGTTCGGCGTGATGAGCGTGGCGCGCGGGAACAATTCCGTCCGGATCGCTTCCAGCGCTTCTTCGCGCAGCAGCGCGTGGCCGGTCATCGACGCGGCCACCGGATCGACCACGAACGGCGTGTCCGTGCTTCGTCCGATGTGGACTTCGTCGAGCGTTTTCGCGACCGCCTGAATGATTTCCGCGGTGGCGAGCATGCCGGTCTTCGCCGCGTTGACGCCCATGTCCTCGGCGACCGCTTTGATCTGCGCGGTGACGACGTCGACCGGAATCTCGGAGAACCCTTGCACGCCAAGCGAATTCTGCACGGTGACCGCGGTGAGCGCGACGAGCCCGTGCACTCCGTTGGCGAAGAACGTGCGCAGATCCGCCTGCACGCCCGCACCACCGCCGGAATCGGACCCGGCGATGGTGAGGGCGGTACGGGGCGTGACTGTCACTGGTTGACCACGGGCAGGTAGACCTTGTTGCCCTGCTCGGAAAACTCCGCGGACTTCTCGGCCATGCCCGCCTCGATAGCCTCCACGGAGGACAGACCGTGCTCCTCGGCGTACTTGCGCACGTCCTGCGTGATCCGCATCGAACAGAACTTCGGCCCGCACATCGAGCAGAAGTGCGCGGTCTTCGCCGGTTCCGCGGGCAGCGTCTCGTCGTGGAAAGCCCGCGCGGTGTCCGGGTCGAGCGACAGGTTGAACTGGTCGTTCCACCGGAATTCGAAGCGGGCCTTGGACAATTCGTCGTCCCAGTCCTGCGCGTACTGGTGGCCCTTGGCGAGGTCGGCGGCGTGCGCGGCGATCTTGTAGGTGATCACGCCGGTCTTGACGTCGTCGCGGTTGGGCAGGCCGAGGTGCTCCTTCGGCGTGACGTAGCACAGCATCGCCGTGCCGTACCAGCCGATCTGCGCCGCACCGATCGCCGAGGTGATGTGGTCGTACGCCGGAGCGATGTCCGTGGCGAGCGGGCCGAGCGTGTAGAACGGAGCCTCGCCGGTGAGCTTTTCCTCCAGCTCCACGTTTTCCTTGATCTTGTGCATCGGCACGTGGCCGGGGCCCTCGATCATCACCTGCACGTCGTGCTCGCGGGCGATGTGCGTCAGTTCGCCGAGGGTTTCCAGTTCGGCGAACTGCGCGCGGTCGTTGGCGTCCGCGATCGAGCCGGGACGGAGGCCGTCGCCGAGGGAGAACGTGACGTCGTACTCGCGCAGAATCTCGCACAGCTCGGAGAAATGCGTGTACAGGAAGGATTCCTGGTGGTGCGCGAGGCACCAGGCGGCCATGATCGACCCGCCGCGGCTGACGATGCCGGTGACCCGGCGCGCGGTCAGCGGGATGTAGCGCAGCAGCACGCCGGCGTGCACCGTGACGTAGTCGACGCCCTGCTCGCACTGCTCGATGATGGTGTCGCGGTAGATCTCCCAGGTGAGCTTTTCCGGCTCCCCGTTGACCTTTTCCAGCGCCTGGTAGATCGGCACGGTGCCGACCGGGACCGGCGAGTTGCGCACGATCCACTCGCGCGTCTCGTGAATCCGCTTGCCGGTGGAGAGGTCCATGATCGTGTCGGCGCCCCAGCGGGTGGCCCACACCATCTTGTCGACCTCTTCCTCCACAGAGGACCAGACGGCCGAATTTCCCATGTTGGCGTTGATCTTCACCAGGAAGTTCTTGCCGATGATCATCGGCTCGGTCTCCGGGTGCTTGCGGTTGGCCGGAATCACCGCGCGCCCGCGGGCGACCTCGTCCCGCACGAACTCCGGAGTACAGCGTTCGCGCGCGGCGATGAACTCCATTTCCCGGGTGATCACCCCGGCTTTCGCCCAGCCCAGCTGGGTGTTGTGTTCCCGCCCGTCAGCCCAGCCGGACCGAAGCGGGTGCAGTCCATTGTGGACATCGATGTTCGCGTCCGGATCGGTGTAGGGCCCCGACGTGTCGTACACGTCGAAATGCTCCCCGTTCGACAGGTCGATCCGCCGCGCCGGAACCCGCAGCCCGGATTCGGTGCGGTGATAGACCTTGTGCGAGCCGGTGATCGGCCCGGTGGTGACGGACGGGGCGATGGCACCCTGATTTTCCAGCGTCGTCAACGACGTTCACTCCCTACGCCGGCATTACCCGGTCAGGTTCATGCGGTCGGTGACGCCGGGTGTCCGCGAGATGGACACCAGCCACCCTCTCAGCCCGCCAAGGCGCGAGCTCCCGCGTTGCATTCGGTTGAGGTTGCTCGTCCGACGATGCCATGCCGTGTCGGTTCGGCACAACCCTGCCGCCCGTCTGGCCGAAACAAAACGAAGGCCTCCCCGGCGAAATTCGGGGAGGCCTTCGGGAAAATGAAGAGACGCGGTGCGGGTCAGGCGTCTGCCGGTTCCTTGGGCGGCAGCCAGGTCAGGCCGGGCGTGCCCCACTTGTTCTTCTTCAGCATCTTCTTCGCCGCGCGCGCGTGGCGGCCGACGAGACGGTCCAAGTAGATGAAGCCGTCTAGGTGATCGGTCTCATGCTGGAGGCAGCGCGCGAAGTAACCGGTGCCCTCGACCTCGATCGGATTTCCCTCGACGTCGAAGCCGGTCACCTTCGCCCACGTGGCGCGCCCGGTCGGGTACGACTCGCCCGGGGCGGAGAGGCAGCCCTCCCAGTCGTCGTCCGGGTCGGGCATGGTCTCCGGGATCTCGGAGGTCTCCAGCTTGGGGTTGACCACCACGCCCTTGTGCTCGACGCCCTCGTCGTCCGGGCAGTCGTATACGAACACTCGCAGGTCGAGCCCGATCTGGTTGGCCGCGAGGCCCACGCCCTCGGCCGCGTACATGGTCTCGAACATGTCCTCGACGAGGGTGGCGAGCTTGTCGTCGAACTCGGTGATCTCGCGCGTGGGCTGGTGCAGCACGGGTTCGCCGGCGATGCAGATGGGGTGGACGGTCACGGACGCCGAGTTTAGTCGGACCCTTCTGGTACACCTGGATCGGACCGTGACGCGCCGGGTCGGATGCCCATGTCGAGCATGGGTTCCGTGGTTGAATGACGCCCGCGGAAGGACTGCCGACACCGATTGCGAGGACCGCATGGACGCCGCGGAGTCGATGGCTGAAAACCAGCCGTCGCCGCCGGAAAATGTCGGTGGCCTGACCGAGCGCGAACTGGACATTCTCGCGTTCGAGCGGCAGTGGTGGCGCCACGCCGGGGCGAAGGAGAACGCCATCCGGGAGCGCTTCGGACTGTCTTCCACCCGTTACTACCAGTTGCTGAACACGCTGCTGGCCAAGCCGGAGGCCGTCGCGGCCGATCCGATGCTGGTCAAGCGGCTGCGCAAAACGCGCGCCGCCCGTCAGCGCAAACGCGGGGCCCGGCGGTTGGGGATCGAGCTGTCATGAGCGTCTTCTCGGGACTGTCCCGGCCGTTGAAGGCCGCGGGAGTCGCGCTGATCGGGATCGCGGTGGTCGCGGCCGTCATCGGCGGGGTCACCGTGCTCAACACGAGCGGCGACCAGAACGCCGGACCGAGCACGTCCGGCGAGCCCACCGCACCCGGCGGCTCGTCGTCCGCGCCGGAACAGTCGTCCTCGGCGGCGCCCAGCTCCGCGCCTTCGTCGGCGCCCGCCTCGTCGGCCCCGGCTTCGTCGTCCGCCGCGTCGTCGGCTCCGGCGTCGGGCCAGCCCGGACAGCCCGGCGGCCAGCCGGGCCAGCAGCCCGGGCAGCCGGGCCAGGCGGGTCCGGACCAGCAGGCCTCGAACAAGTGGGTCACGCTGCGCGTCTACAACAACTCGCTGGTCAAGCACCTCGCCGAACAGGCCGCCGCCGACTTCCGCGGTTCGGGCTGGAACGTCGCCGAGGTCGGCAACTACTCGCAGGGCAACATCCCGGCGACCACGGCCTACTTCCGGCCGGGCACCGACGAGGAAGCCGCCGCGAAGCAACTGGCCAAGGAGTTCGGCTTCCAGGCCCAGCCCCGGTTCGACGGCATCCAGAACTCGAACCCCGGCGTGATCGTGATCATCACGAAGGACTACCAGCCCGGCGGACACAAGGGCAGCTGACCTTCTCCGATACCGATGACAGCCCGCGCTACGGCGCGGGCTTTGTCATGTCCGCCGAGCCGCGTGGCTTCGCTCCTGCGGAGGTCCGTGAGGGGAACCCTGAGGGAATCAGAGTCCCTCAGGGTGGCCCTCACGGACCTCGACATCGCGCGCCGCGCCGCTTCGGTCGGTTCCGAGCGGGCGAAATCGGCGGCTGCGGAGGGCGTGCGGTTCGGCACGACGGGCGGAGTAGGTCGTGAGCGCTGGTGCCGGTTCTAACCGGCGCCAACAGTCACGAGCAGCTCACCGCTCCTGCTGCGCCTGCGCGTAAGCCTCCAGAGTCGCCAACTGCGCCGCGTCCAGCGAAGGACGCACCGCCTCGCGAGCCTTGTCCAGATGCGCCGCGGTCACCTCGCGCGCCTCCAGCGACTCGCGCATCGCCGTCAGCGCCGCCTCGCGGATCAACGCGGCGCAGTCGGCGGCCGAGTAGCCCTCCAGCGCCGCCGCGGTGGCCGCGAGGTCCACATCGGACGCCAGCGGAGTGTGCTTGGCCGTCGCGGCGAGGATCGCGGCGCGGGATTCGGCGTCCGGCGGCGGGACGTAGATCCGCCGCTCCAGGCGTCCGGGACGCAGCAAAGCCGGGTCGACGAGCTCGGGCCGGTTCGTCGCGCCCAGCACGACGACCTCGCGCATCGGCTCCACGCCGTCCAGTTCGGTGAGCAGCGCGGCGACCACGCGGTCGGCCACGCCCGAGTCGGACGACTGGCCGCGGCGCGGGGCGAGCGCGTCGATCTCGTCGAGGAAGATCAGCGAGGGAGCGGCGTCAGCGGCCCGACGGAAGAGGTCGCGGACCGCGCGTTCCGATTCGCCGACCCATTTGTCCAGCAGTTCCGCGCCCTTGATCGCGAACACGTTCAGCGCGCCGGTGCCCGCGAGCGCCCGGACGAGGAACGTCTTGCCGCCGCCGGGCGGGCCGTACAGCAGCACGCCGCGCGGCGGTTCGATGCCGAGCCGGGCGAAGGAGTCCGGGTAGCGCAGCGGCCACAGCACGGTTTCGGTGAGCGCTTCCTTGACCGACGTCATGTTGCCGACGTCGTCCAGCGTCAGCCCGCCGGTGGCCAGATTGTCCGAAGTGGACAGCGAGATCGGCCGGACGGTGGCCAGCGCGTCGAGCAGATCCTGCTGGGAGATCCTGGGTTCCTCGACGTCCCGCTGGCGCAACGCGGCCCGCAACGCCGCGTCCCGGCGCAGCGCGAGCAGGTCGGCGGCGACGAAACCGGGCGTCCGTTCGGCGAGCACGCCCAGGTCGGCACCGGATTCGACCGGCACGTCGCGGAGCAGGATCCGCAGCAGTTCGACGCGCGTTTTCGCTTCCGGCAACGGCAGGCCCAGCTCGCGATCGAGCAGGTCGGCGCCGCGCAGCCGCGGATCCACCGACTCGGCCCGCGCGGTCGTCGCCACCACCGCCAGCCCGTCTTGACGCAGTGCGGCGCGCAGTTCTTCCAGCACCACCGTCGCCACCGGAGGCGGCTGGGTGGCCGGGAGCAGCGCGTCGATGTCGTTGATCAACAGCACGCCTGGACCGTCGCCGCCGGTGGCCCGGTCGATGGCCTCGCGCAGCGAACGGTGTGCCGCATTCGGTTCCAGCACAGCGATATTCGGCGCGGTCACCGACACCACGCGCACCTTCTCCGCCGCGGCGACCGACCGCACCAGCGTGGCCTTGCCGACGCCTTCCGGCCCGGACAGCAGCACGCCCAGATGCGCCGAAGTGCCCAGTTTCGCCAGCAGCTCCGGCCGGTGGAACGCCAGGTCGAACCACTCGGCCAGCTTGCGCGCCGCGCCCTCGGCCCCGACCAGGTCAGCGACCGGCACCGGCTCGTCCAGCTCCTCCTCGCGAGCCTCTGTGACGACCTCCTCGACGATCTCCGCATCGAGGTAGTCCTCGGCCGCGGTGACAGCGGTGGTGCGGACGAGCGCGGTCGCGGTGCGCACCGACGGTTCGCTAGTTGGCGCGCCAGTGCGGGCACCGTCCCGCCAGCTGACCACAGTGGACGGTCCGACCACGACAACGCCAGCCGGTTCGGTCGCCGTGACGGTCAGCAGTTCGTTGGTCCAGGTCGCCCCGATTACGCGAGACAACTGCCCACGGACAGCGGCGACGTCCGATCCCGGCGCGGGCGCGAGGTCTTGCGGCAACAGGGAAACCGCGTCGCCACGGGTCAAAACCTTGCCGGTGAGCGCGAGCCGCAACGTCTGCGGCGACACCGAAACAGACGCCAGCCGAGACCCGGACACAGTGACCGTGCGGGCAGCGGTGACCTCTGCCGGCGAGACCACGACCTCGCCGCCCTCGGCGACGCCGAGATTCGACATGGTGACGTCATCGGTCAGCACGACACCCGGCATCGCTTCCTCGGCGGCGGGCGCGGCCAAGGCGGCGCTGCGCCGCGCGCCAGTGAGGTACACGGCGTCCCAGGCCCGCAGGCCGAGCGCGTCGAGCACTTCGGGGTGCAGCCGGACAACCCCCCGCCGCGCGTCGAGCGCGGACGGCGTGTGCCGGACGGTCAGGGTGATCTGCGGATCGCTCACGCTGCTCACCCTAATGAACCGACGGGCGGTTGTGGGCGAACGAAAGGCCGCTTACGGCATTGCTGGCCAGTCGCGGATCGCGGCGACGAACTCCTCGGGCGCGTCGGACTCCACGTAAAGCCCTACGCCGTCAAGGCTTACGGTCTGATGGTTCGGGAAGGCCGCTTCCAGCCGTTCGCGCTCGCGGGGCCGGAAACCGATTTGAGCGTTGCCCCACACGATCAGCGTCGGCAGGTCGGGAAGGCCGGCCTCGAGCTCGGCGAAGAAGGCCCGGCTGGCGAGCATCCGGCCGGGGAGCACGCCGGAGGCCTGGCGACGCTCGGGCGTGTCCATCGCACGGCGGTAGTGGGCCATCTCAGCCTCGGTCAGCTTCCGCTTTCGGTGGCCCATCGGGAGAAACGCCTTGACGACGAGGTTGAGCCGACGCGCCAGGAAGCGCATCGGAGGTCCGCCGGCGATGCGGCCGAAAGCCTCGAAATACGGGTCGCCGTTGACCGGCCAGGCCCAGGCGTTGACGAGCACCAGCCGTTCGAAAACTCCCGGCAGGCGCTGTGCGGCGGCCAAGCCGATCGGGCCGCCCCAGTCTTGTCCGACGAGCGTGACCCCGCTGAGGCCGAGCGCGTCGACGAACCCGGTGACCACGTCGGCGTGCTCCTCGGGCAGGCAGCGATAGCCGGGCTTTGCCGTCGAGAGCCCGAAGCCCGGGTAGTCGAGGGCGACGCACCGGAAGTCGTCGCGCAGGGCGCGGATCACGTCGCGCCAGAGGAACGACCAGGTCGGGTTGCCGTGCAGAAGCAGCAGCGTGGGGCCGGATCCCTCGTCGACGTAGTGCACGGTGTGCCCGTCGATGTCGACGAAGCGGCTCTCGAACGGGAACAGGTCGTCGTCGACCCAGGCGGGACGCATGCTCTCAGCCATCTCGGCCCCTCGAACTCGTCGCCTGTCCTTCGACGCCCGAGCTACTGCTTCGCCCAGCCGTCGAAGGACAGGATGTCATCGACTGGCGGGCGGACGGCGGGGGAGAACTCCTGCTGGGTCGAATACGCCACCGCGAGCAGGCCGATCTGCGTGACGTCCTCCGGAATCCCGAGAATCCGCGCGACATCCGCCTCCCTGCCGCCGAGGTGGTAGCTGCACAGCGAACTGGCCAGCCCGTGCGTGCGCAAGGCGAGTTGGAAGCTCCAGATCGCCGGGTAGATCGAGCCGTAGGCGGAAAGCTCGGCGCTGCCCGTCGGCACCGGCCCGGGCATGCACGGCAGCACCAGCGCGGGTACTTGGTCGAGGTGCTCGACGAGGTACCGAGCCGAGTCCAGCATCCGCTTGTCGACGAGGTGGCCGTACTTCCGCCACGATTCCTCCGCGGCTTCCCGGGTGACGGCCGCGATTTCCTTGCGCATCGCGGGATCGAGCACGACGACCCAGCGTTGGGCGGCGAGCAGGGAACCGGCGGCCGGGGCCTGCTGGGCGATCCGCAGGCATTCCTCGAGCACGGTCTTCGGTACCGGTCGCTCAAGGTCGAGCTTGCGCCGGACGGAACGGGTCGTGGTGAGCAGGGTGACGGCATCCACTGTGGACCTCCCAGGCCTTACTTACAATGTAAGCGTACGGTGTAAGTACAGGGCTGTCGAGGACTTACGCCGTAAGCTGGCGGGATGGTCCGGGAAACCCTGACGCGCGAGAAGGTGCTCGACGCGGCGCTCGCTTTCGTCGACCAGCACGGCATGGCGGCCCTGTCGATGCGCAAGCTCGCCGCGGAGCTGGGCGTCGAAGCGATGTCGCTCTACAACCACGTGCGGAACAAGGGCGATCTGCTGGACGGTCTCGTGGCCCGGATGTTCGAGGCGGTCCCCGTGCCTGACCCGGCCGCGCCGTGGGACGTCCGGGTCCGCGGCCTGGCTGAGGGGCTTTACGCGCAGTTCCGGCGGCATCCGGCGGTGCTGCGGACTCTGGTCGCGGACGAGGCCAATCCGCGGTCGCCAGGGGCGTTGAAGGTGATCGACAGCATGCTCGGCGCCCTGCTGGACGCCGGACTGGACGACACCGAGGCCGTGCGCGCGTATCGCTCGCTGACCGGCCTCACGTTCGGTGCCGCACTCACCGAGGAAACCGGCCTCGCTGGGGCACCGCTAGACCGCGCCGAGCCGGTCGACGACTGGTTCCGCCGCATGGCGACGCCCAGCGAAACGCCGCACCTGCACCGCCTGTTGCCGGTGCTGACCGACGCCGACTGTCGACAGGACTTCGAGGCACAACTGAACTTGCTGGTGTCCGCGCTGGGAAAGGCCTGAAACTACCGGCGGCGAATGCCGATCCGACGCCAGCTGCGACGCCGCTGGGTCGGCCCGGACGTGGCTGAGCTGTGGTCCCGCTCCCGCAGGTTCCGGCTCCGCACCAGGTCCGAGTTCGTGCGCCGCACCGCGCGCATCGCCGCACCGGCGACCCGGCCCGAGGCCGGACGCAACCGCAGCCGTCGGTGGCTGCGGGCCCGGCGGATCGCGCGGCGTTCCCGCGGCGGCACCTCCCAGGCCTCCGGGTGCGCGGCGAGCCAGCGGTGCCGGTAGACCGAGTACGGGATGTGCAGCAGGTACAGCACCAGCGCGACCGCCAGCGCCACCAGCGGGAACACGATGATCGCGGCGGCCAGCAGGCCGACGCCCACCAGCAGCGGCGCGATCGCCTTCGCCGGGGCCTTCACGGTCTTGAGCGACAGCGTCGGGATGCGGCTGATCAGGAGCGCGGCGACCGCGATGGTCCACACCAGCACCACGTACTGCTCCGACCACCAGCCCTCGCCCCACTGCAGCGTGGCGATCAGCGGCAGCATCGCGACCAGACCGCCGGCCGGCGCGGGCACGCCGACGAAGAACTCGGCGGCGTACGCAGGCTGGTCGGTGTCGTCGAGCAGTGTGTTGAAGCGGGCGAGCCGCAGGATCATGCAGACCGCGAAGATCAGCGACGCGACCCAGCCGATGCGGTCGCCGTGCGCCTGCCAGATGTAGAGCACCAGCGCGGGCGCGACGCCGAACGAGATGCCGTCCGACAGCGAGTCGAGTTCGGCTCCCATCTTGGACGTCGCGTCGAGCAGGCGGGCGATGCGGCCGTCGAGGCTGTCGAGGACGGCGGCGATGCCGATCGAGCCGATCGCCATCGCGTAGTTGCCGGTGAGGGCGAACTGCACCGAGGAGAGACCGGCGCAGAGCGCGAGCACGGTGATCGCGTTCGGCAGCAGCCGGACGCCCGGGGTGGTCACGCGGACCATGGTCAGCTTTCTCCCAGCGCAGGAAGTTCGGCGAGCACGGTTTCGCCGCCGACGGTCCGCTGGCCCTTGGCCACCACGACCCGGCTGCCCGGCGGCAGGTAGGTGTCGACGCGCGAGCCGAAGCGGATGATGCCGTAGGTCTCGCCGGCGGCCACCTTGTCGCCCTCGCGGACGTCGCACCGGATGCGGCGCGCGACCAGCCCGGCGATCTGCACGACGACGAGCTCGTGGCCGTCGACCGTGTGCAGCACCAGCGAATTGCGCTCGTTGACCTCGCTCGCCTTGTCGAGGTCCGCGGAAAGGAATTTGCCCGGCTTGTACGCGACCTTCGAGATCACGCCCGCCGCCGGCGTGCGCTGGACGTGCACGTCGTAGACGGAGAGGAACACGCTCACCCGCATCCGCGGCTCGGCGGGCAGGCCGAGCTCGGCGGGCGGAACCGCTTCTTCGATGAGCGAGACGGTGCCGTCGGCGGCCGAGATCGCGACGTTGTCCCGCAGCGGGGGCACGCGCTTAGGCTCGCGGAAGAAGGCCGTCATGCCCGCCGTGGCGAGCGCGCCGACCACGCCGAGGCGCTTGGAGAACCGGCGCGCCACGATCGTCGCGGCCAGACCGCCGAGGAGGAACGGCCGTCCTGCCGGGTGCATCGGCGGGAACGTCTCGCGGGCCAGCTGGACAGCGTGCGCGAGGGGGTTACCGGTGGGCTGGCCGCTCATGGGTCGAGTTCCCCGCTGTTCGTCTCGGTCGGTGTAAGGGTCCGATTTGGGCTTCCCCACGCTACCGCCCGCCTGCGGCGGACCCGGCGGCCCCTGGTCGTAAGGGTTGCCCCGGCGCGGGTGGGCGCGACCACAAACCGGTAACGACGCGTCGAACAATCCGATAACACCGGGTAGTTGACGCCGCTCGGGACCGGTGCCCGGGCCGACCTGGCGAGGGAGACGATGGCGGTACCCGATCTGCTCGCGCAGCTGTTGCGCGCCTGGCGCCGGGATGTCCTCTCGGCACCCGTTCCCCAGCTCGTCGACCCTGTTCACGCCGCCCGGCTCGTGCGGGACGCGGCCCGGGTGCATGCGTCCCCCGACGAAGCACGCACCCGGGCGCGGAACGGGTCAGTTTAGTCCGCGACCGGGGTGTTCTGACAGATCGTCGGGAAACCGTTACCAACGGTCACGATCGCGGCGGCTCGCGGTCGCGGCGCTGACCAGCCGCAACACGAGCAGCAGCACGATCGCGCCCAGGATGGCGACGCCGAAGCTCGGGAAATCGAACTCGAAGTGTTGCTGCTCGCCGGTCGCGAGCCGGTAGACGAACCCGCCGAGGGCCGCCCCGACCACGCCGACCAGCACGCTGACGAGACAGCCCTGCCGCTGCCGCTCCCGGCCGCCGACCACGAGGTTCGCGATCCAGCCGACCAGCGCGCCGAAGACGATCCACAGGATGATGCCCATGCTCGCGAGGATACCTTCGCCCTATTGCACAAGAGCTGTTGTACAACTACTATTGTGAATCATGGAGGTCCGCGATTCCCAAGTGCTGGCCGCGATGTCGCATCCGCTGCGCCGCCGCCTGCTGGACATGCTGAAACTCGACGGCCCGGCCACCGCGTCGGTGCTCGCGGAGAAAACCGGTCAGGCGGTGGGCAATGTGAGCCACCACCTGAAGGTGCTTTCCGGGGCCGGTCTGGTGGTCGAAGCGCCGGAACTGGCGCGGGACCGGCGGGAGCGGTGGTGGCGGCGTCCTTCCGAGGCGTTGTCCTGGGCCACTTCGGATTTCGTCGGGGATCCGGTGGCGGAGGTCGCGGAGACGGTGAGCCTCGATCGGCAGATGACGTTGTCCCGGGGCTGGCTTTCGGAAATGGAGACGGCTCCCGCGGAATGGCGTGATGCGTGGTTCTCTTCTGATGCGTGGATGCGGTTGACGTCCGCGGAATTGGCGGAGCTGAACGAGCGGATGGCTGCGTTGTTCGCGGAATTCGGCGCCAAAGCGGCTTCTGATCCTTCGGTGGAGCGGCAGTCGGTGTTCGTGTTCGGGCGCGGTTTCAGAGCTGAGCCGTGAGGGGTGCCGCGTTCCGTCTCTTGTGGACTGGGCAGACGGTCAGCACAGTCGGCAGCGCGGTGGCCAGTGCGTCGGTTCCGTTGGTGGCGTTGCTGGTGCTGCATGCCTCGACGTTCGAGGTCGCTTCGCTGACCGCTGCGGCGTGGATTCCCTGGCTTGCGGTTGGCTTGCCTGCCGGGGCTTGGGTTGACCGGTGGCCTAAGCGCCGGGTGATGCTGGTCTGCGACGTCATTCAGATGGCGACTTTCCTTGTTGTGCCTATCTCGTGGACTTTAGGGTTTCTTTCTGTCGGGTTGCTCTTGGCTGCCGCCTTGGTTGGTGGCTCCGCGGCGGTGTTCTTTTCCCTTGCCTATCGGGCTTTCCTTCCGTCCGTTGTGGACGATGCGGATCTTCAGGATGCGAACGTCCGGCTTCAGGGCGCTGAATCCGCTGCTCAAGTCGGCGGCCCTGGCTTGGCCGGACTGCTGGCTTCAGCGTTCGGACCGGTCAGCGGCGTGCTCGTGGATGCGTTGAGCTTTGGTTTTTCCGCGCTGTGCCTAGGTTTCCTGCGTGCGGACGACCCGCCTCCCCGCCCGCGTACGCGCTTGCGCGCCGAAATCGCCGGAGGCATGCGAATCGTGGCCCGGGATTCGTATTTGCGGGCGCTGGTCCTGTCCGGCGGGGTCGCGAACCTGGCCCTGAACGGCTTTTACGCGGTGGCAGTGGTGTTCCTGGTCGATGTGCTCGGCCAGGGCCCGGGTGCCGTCGGACTTGTGCTCGCCCTGGGCGAAGTCGGCGGAGTGCTCGGTGCGACCTTGGTGAGCCGGGTCGCCCGGCGAACCGGCACCGCGTGGGGATTCCTGTGGTGCGAGGCGCTGGTGGTGCCCGCGATGCTGCTCGGCCCGCTGGCCCGACCAGGGTGGGGTCTGACGCTGTTCGTCCTCGCCGGGGCGGGAATCGCGGCGGGCGTGGTCGGATCGAACGTGCTGGGCGCGACGTTCCGGCAGCGGTATTGCCCGCGCCATCTTTATGGCCGGATCAGCGCGAGCTCGGCGATGGTCAACTACGGCACCATCCCACTGGGCGCCTTGCTGGGCGGCGCGCTCGGACAGGCGGCCGGGGTACGGGCGGCGATGTTCGCGATGGTGGGCATTCAGCTGGCGTCGCTTGTGGTGCTGCTGCTGGGGCCGTTGCGGCGGGCACGGGACTTTCCCCAAGTCGCACTCGCTGTGGACAACCCGGCCGAAGTGAGCGGGGCTGTCGGTGGGGGCGGATAGACTGGACAAGGGCCGTCCCCCGGAGAGGGCGGGGGCTGCGTTGGCGGGGGCTGGGGCGGTGTTGCAAGGTCTCGGCTTGAGGCCCGGGATGGATCCGCGAGGACTGCGGGGCTGGTGTTCTGGCGGGGAGAGTCACCGGGTTGTGGCAGGCGGTGCGGCATTCGCGGAAATCCGTTTCGAGCGTTGCTGTCGGGCCTCTACCGTGGCGTGGTGATGGCTGAGGTGATCCTTCTCAACGGTGGTTCCAGTTCGGGGAAATCCGGGATCGTTCGGTGTCTGCAGGCAGTCCTGCCGGATCCGTGGCTGGCCTTGGGGACCGACACACTGGTTGAGGCGATGCCCGCGTCGAATGCCGGGATCGAGTTCGCGCCGGACGGACAGGTGATTGTCGGGCCGGAGTTCCGAAGGCTGGAAGCGGCATGGATCGAGGGGATCGCCGCGATGGCCCGTGCGGGTGCCAGGGTCATCGTTGACGAGGTCTTCCTCGGCGGAGCGGACTCGCAGAAGCGATGGCAGAAGGCTTTGGGCGAACTGCGGGTGCTGTGGGTCGGCGTCCGATGCGACAGTGCGGTTGCCGCGGGCCGCGAGGTCGCACGAGGTGATCGGGTCATCGGCATGGCGGCGTCCCAGGCGGAGATGGTCCACCGGGGCATGGTTTATGACCTGGAGGTGGACACCACGCGTACCGAGTCGTTGGAGTGCGCACGGACCATCGCCGCACAGGTCAGCTGATCGGCGGGCTGGGAAACCTCAGCCGAGCGTTCTCGCCGAATCCGGTTGCGACGACTCCGCGAATGCTCCAAGGGCGGGGCTGGGCGACAGAGAAAATCGCCGGACAGCGGCATCAACTTGCTGCGCCGCCAGAACACGGCCTTGAGGCACGAGCGCGATCGGCACCGTGGGGCACGGCAGCATCGGCCGAACAGACCGCCCGGCAAGCAAAACCGCCGAACAGGCCACCGCTAAAGCAGCAGCACCTCAACCTCATCCCCCTCCGAAGCCGCCGCGACCTCCTCCGGCAACACGATCAAACAATTGGCCTGCGTAAACGCCGCCAGCAAATGCGACCCCGGCCCGCCCCGCGGCCCGACAACCCCAGTCACCTCACCAAGAACCGGCGTATAAAACCCCCGCCGGAACTGCCGTCGCCCAACTGGGGACGTCATGTCCTCAGTCAACCGCGCCCGCACCCGACGCCGATCGACGTCCGAATGGCCCATCGCCGAAAGCACCGCCGGTCGCAAAAATGCCTCGAACGACACCAGCACACTCACCGGATTCCCCGGCAAAGTCACCACCGGCACGCCATTCCATCGACCGCACCCCTGCGGCCCGCCCGGCTGCATCGCGATCTTCTGGAATTCCACGCCCTGTCCGGTCAGCGCGTCCTTCACCACTTCATACGCCCCGGCCGACACCCCGCCAGACGTGAGCAGCAGATCCACCGACTCCAGCCGCGGCTCGATGATCTTGCGGAATTCCTCCACGTCGTCGACCACGCTGCGCACGACCTCGACCCGACAACCAAGACCCTGCAAAGCCGCCGCCAGCATCACGCTGTTCGATTCGTAGATTTGCCCGTGCTGCAACGGGTTCGGGGCTTCCACCAGTTCCGTGCCGGTCGACACCACCAGCACCGACAGCGGCCGGAACACCTCGAGCTCCGCCAAACCGACCGCGGCGGCGAGGCCCAGGTGCGCATGGCTCAGCACGGTGCCCGCGTGCAGCGCGACGGTCCCCTTCGTGACGTCCTCGCCGATCCGGCGGATGTGGTTGCCGGCAGTGGCCGCGCGGGAGATCTGGACGTCCGTGGTGCCGCGGTCGGTGTCCTCGACCATCACGATCGCGTCCGCGCCCGGCGGCAGCGGCGCGCCGGTCATGATCCGCTGAGCGGTACCCGATTCGAGCGGCTTGACGTCGACCCGGCCGGCCGGGATGTCGTCGGCTACCGGCAGCGTCACCGGGACCTCGGCGACGTCCGCCGCGCGCACGGCGTACCCGTCCATCGCGGAGTTGTCGAAGGGCGGCAGGGCCACGTCAGCGAGCACGTCGCGGGCCAGGACGAGCCCGGCGGCTTCGGCCACCGGAACAGTGCGGACAGGCGCGCGGCCGAGCAGTTCGGTCACGGTCTCGCGGTAGGCGTCGACGGAGATCACGCGGACCATCCTCCCTCTTGCTGCCCGTCGTGCAACACTCTCCCGGCACAAGCCGGGGAGTACGGGGAGAGTTCTGATGCAGTTTCGGGTCCGCAACCAGCCCGGGCGCGCCGCGCTCGCGAACCCCCGCTGACATGCGCGTCCACACCAGGCACACGCCGGGGTTCGGCGTCGCCCGCGTGCTGCTCGCCCCCGGCGAAGCCGTGCAGGCCGCCTCGGAATCGTTGCTGGCCAGCAGCTTCAACGTGGCCGAGACGAACCAGAACCGCGGCCGCAAGGGCGGACCTTCGGTGTTCACCGCGCCGCAGGAAGGCGGCTGGGTCGATCTGGCCCCGCTCGGGCCCGGCGACGTCTATCCGCTCGAATTGACCGGTTCCACCGGCTGGTCGGTGCACCGCGAAGGCGTGCTCGCCCGGCCGGGCACGGTCCGCGTCGACCAGAACTGGGCCCCGCTGCAGCAGTTGTTCGGCGCCGATTCCGGGTTCCTCGAGCATTACAGCGGCCGCGGCCCGCTCCTGCTCACCGCGCCCGGCCCGGTGGACTCGTTCGACCTCGGCCGCGGCGAGATCGTGACCGTGCGCCCGGACTATCTCCTCGCCTATCCCGACACCGTGCAATGCCGGTTGCGCGCGCTTGATCCGAGCGGTCCGCAGTCGCTGCGAACCGGTGAGGGACTCGTCCTCGATTTCGCCGGACCGGGAACCGTGCTCGTCCAATCGCGCAACCGGAGAGTGTCGCAGGCGTAAGGGGAATCTGCCGATTACCCCATTGCCGGGAGCGCTGATTCCGGTAGCGTGAACTCCACTTCGCACGCTGATGGACAGCGGATTCTTGTCCCGAGGGAGGGCGCCGTGGCAGTCGGCACCGTCAAGTGGTTCAACTCGGAAAAGGGCTACGGGTTCATCGAATCCCCCGAGGGTCCGGACGTCTTCGTCCACTATTCGGCCATCCAGGCCGACGGATTCCGCACTCTCGACGAGGGCGATCGGGTGGAGTTCGAGGTCCAGTCCGGCCGCGACGGCCGAAGCCAGGCCGCGGACGTCCGCAAGGTCTAGCGAGGCAGGTCCGCTGACCGGTTGGGCGAACCGGCAGTGGCAGCGGATACCGGCGCGTTAAGCTGCGCTGCGTGACAGGCGACGTGTCGGGGGACCTCACCGGTCGCCAGCTGGGCCACTACCGCATCGACTCGGTGCTCGGCAAGGGCGGCATGAGCGTGACCTACCAGGCCACGGACACGCGGCTCGGCCGCAAGGTGGCACTGAAGGTCATCGGCGACCACCTTGGCGCGGACGCCGAGTTCCGCGAACGGTTCGTCGACGAGGCACGCAACACCTCCGCGATCGACCACGCCAACGTCGTCCCGCTGTACGACTTCGGCGAACTCGACGGCATGCTCTACATCGCCATGCGGATGGTCGACGGCGGCGACCTCGCCGGCCTCATGTCCGCGGGCCCGATCAGCCCGTCGCGCGCGCTCAGCCTGCTCGACCAGGTCGCCGACGCCCTCGACACCCTGCACAACCACGGCCTCGTGCACCTCGACGTCAAACCGGCCAACGTCCTCGTCACCAGCCGCGAGACCTCGCGCGAGCACGTCTACGTCGCCGACTTCGGCCTCACCCGCCGCGGCGCCACCGGCCACCGCACCCGCGGCGGCGACTTCCTCGGCTCGCCCACCTACGCCGCCCCGGAACACCTGCGCGGCGAACCGCTCGACGGCCGCACCGACCAGTACGCCCTCACCTGCGTGCTGTTCGCCTGCCTGACCGGCAACCCGCCGTTCCGCGGCGACGTCCCCGCCGTCATCAAGGGCCACCTCGGCGGCGAGCCGCCGTCGGTGGCGAGCGTGGTCGCGCTCCCGGCCGCCGTGGACGAGGTCATCCGCAAGGGCATGGCGAAAAGCCCGAACGACCGCTACCCCAACTGCGTCGCGATGATCGCCGCGGCCAGGGTGGCGCTCGGCCCGCTCGCGACCTCGGACACCCCGCCGGGCCCCGCCCGGCCGAACGGACTTCCGGAGGCGGGCATGCAGCAAGGACCTGGCGGTGCGGCCGGACCCGGTGTTCCCGGCGGTCCGGGCGGAGCTGGTGGTCCCGGTGCTGGTGGACCTGGCACCGGTGGACCGGCCGGTCCTGGCGGGCCAGTCGCGCAGCCGGGAGGCCCCGGGGCTGCGGGACAAGGTCCTGGCGCTCCCGGCGTCGGCGCACCGGGTGCGCCCGGCGGCCAGGCCGTTCCCGGCGCGTGGGCCCAGCCCGGCCAGCCCGGATACGCCGCCCAGGGCGGCTACGGCGGCCCCGCCGGTTACGGCAACCAGCCCCCGCCCGGTTATCCAGCACAGCCCGGCCAGCCCCAGCCGGGTCAGCCGCAGCCCGGACAACTCGGCCAGCCGCAGCCCGGTCAGCCCCAGCCAAGCCAGCCCCAGCCAGGCCAGCAGGGCTACCCCGGCCAAGCCCCGGCAGGTCCCCCGCCCGGCTACGGCTACCCGGGCCAGCCAGGTCAGCCAGGTCAGCAACCTCAGCAAGGCCCCCCGCCCGGCTACGGCGGCTACCCGAACCAGCCCGGCTACCCCGGCCAGCAGAACCACCCGACCCAGGCCTTCGGCGACCCGATGCGGCTGCGCCCGCCGTCCCCGGCGGGCGGCGCGGGCGCGTTCGAGAAGCAGTCCAAGAGCGGCGGCCTGAGGTGGCTGTGGATCGCGCTGGGCGTGCTCGTCGTGGCCGGACTGGTCGTCGGCGCGATCTTCCTCTTCGGCGGGGACGACAACGGCAACGGCGGCACCGCCCCGACGTCGTCGGCGCCCAACATCCCGGTCGGCCCGGGCGGCTCGAAGTCCGCCGGTCCGTCGTCGCTGCGCCCGCCGCCGTCGTCGATCCACATCCAGCCGAGCCACTGACGCGGCCGACCTGCTCTTCGAAGAGCACCGACGCTGACCTGCGCTCCTTGCACTCGACCCCGGAGAGTGCTAAACACGGCATTGGCACTCGACGCCGTCGAGTGCTAGGCGAGCGGTCACCGACCGCCTGCCTGAAGGTCGGGACGGTGAGGCTGACCCACCGGTCAGTCGTCCGTCGCGGGCACCGAGCCTGGCCGAGGACGTGTCCTGCTGCCGCCGCTGGAGACAGCGCGGCGGTGGCGCCCAATACCGGAGGACCACACCGCAATGGCCAAACTGATCGCGTTCGACGAGGACGCCCGCCGCGGTCTTGAGCGCGGCTTGAACACCCTCGCCGAAGCCGTCAAGGTGACCCTCGGCCCGCGGGGCCGGAACGTCGTGCTCGAAAAGAAGTGGGGCGCGCCGACGATCACCAACGACGGTGTCTCCATCGCCAAGGAGATCGAGCTCGAGGACCCGTGGGAGAAGATCGGGGCCGAGCTCGTCAAGGAAGTTGCCAAGAAGACTGACGACGTAGCGGGCGACGGCACCACCACCGCCACCGTGCTCGCCCAGGCGCTCGTGCGCGAGGGCCTGCGCAACGTCGCGGCCGGCGCCGACCCGATCTCGCTCAAGCGGGGCATCGAGGCGGCCGTCGAGGCCATCACCGAGCAGCTGCACAAGGCCGCCGTCCAGATCGAGACCAAGGAGCAGATCGCTGCTACCGCCTCGATCTCGGCCGCTGACCGCACCATCGGCGAGCTGATCGCCGAGGCGCTGGACAAGGTCGGCAAGGAAGGCGTCGTCACCGTCGAGGAGAGCAACACCTTCGGGCTCGAGCTGGAGCTCACCGAGGGCATGCGCTTCGACAAGGGCTACGTGTCCGGTTACTTCGTGACCGACCCGGAGCGCCAGGAAGCCGAGCTGGAGGACCCGTACGTCCTGCTCTTCGGTTCCAAGATCTCCAACGTCAAGGACGTCCTGCCGCTGCTGGAGAAGGTCATCCAGTCCGGCAAGCCGCTGCTGATCATCGCCGAGGACGTCGAGGGCGAAGCCCTGGCGACCCTGGTCGTCAACAAGATCCGCGGCACCTTCAAGTCCGTCGCCGTCAAGGCCCCGGGCTTCGGCGACCGCCGCAAGGCGATCCTGCAGGACATCGCGATCCTGACCGGCGGCCAGGTCATCTCCGAGGACGTCGGCCTCAAGCTGGAGAACGCGGACCTGTCGCTGCTGGGCCGCGCCCGCAAGGCCGTCATCACCCGTGACGAGACCACCATCGTCGAGGGTGCGGGCGACGCCGACCAGATCCAGGGTCGCGTCAACCAGATCCGCGCGGAGATCGAGAACTCCGACTCGGACTACGACCGCGAGAAGCTGCAGGAGCGGCTCGCGAAGCTGGCCGGCGGCGTGGCCGTCATCAAGGCCGGCGCCGCGACCGAGGTCGAGCTGAAGGAGCGCAAGCACCGCATCGAGGACGCGGTGCGCAACGCCAAGGCCGCTGTGGAAGAGGGCATCGTCGCCGGCGGCGGCGTGGCCCTGATCCAGGCTGCCGAGGCCGCTTTCGCGGGCCTGAAGCTGACCGGTGACGAGGCCACTGGCGCGAACATCGTCAAGGTCGCCGTCGAGGCTCCGCTCAAGCAGATCGCGATCAACGCCGGCCTCGAGGGCGGCGTCGTGGCGGAGAAGGTCAAGTCCCTCCCGCAGGGCCACGGCCTGAACGCCGCCACCGGCGAGTACGAGGACCTGCTCGCGGCCGGCGTGCCGGACCCGACGAAGGTCACCCGCTCCGCGCTGCAGAACGCCGCTTCCATCGCGGCGCTGTTCCTGACCACCGAGGCTGTCGTCGCGGACAAGCCGGAGAAGGCTGCTGCCGCTCCGGCCGACCCGACCGGCGGCATGGGTGGCATGGACTTCTGAGTTCGGCTGCTTTCCGGCGAAGCCCGGTTCACCCTCGCGGTGGGCCGGGCTTCGCTCGTTTCCGCACTAGCTCCCGGGGCACGCCGCCGGGCGATCAGTCTTCGGGCGTCAGCACGGCCGCGGCGGCGTAGACCGGGAGGATCACCCCGGCCGACAGCACGGCCCCGGCGACCGCGGCGATGCGCACCATCGAGGGGTCGACGTTGAGGTAGTTGGCCCATCCGCCGCACACGCCGGTGAGCATGCGGTCGGAGCGGCTGCGGAAGATCTTCTTGGCCGGTGCGGCCTGCACGTTGTCCGTCATGCCAGCAATACTCCGCGACCGGGGCCCGCCGCACATCCGGGATCGCCCCGGAGATAGTCCCGGGGCCGCGACCCTGAAGTCTCCCTTACCCGCTGATCCGGCGGACCCGCTCGAACCGGTCCAGCCACGCCGATTCCACCTCGGACGACGCCGCGAATCCGGCGTACGCGTCGGGTTCCGGGGCTTGGCGCAGCACCGGCAGGTAACCGTCCACAGGGGACAGTGTTTCGGTGCAGACATCCCCGCGCAGCAACGACATCGTGCCGAGTCCGCAGGCGAAGTCCAGCTCCAGCAACGCCCCGGCGAGCGCGAGCCCGGCGGCCAGCCCGACGCTTGTCTCGACTGCCGACGACACGACACACGGCAGCCCGCACGCCTCCGCGACCTCCAGTGCCCGGCGCACTCCGCCGAGCGGCGCGACCTTGAGCACGGCGATGTCGGCGGCCCCGGCGACGGCGACCTTCAGCGGATCTTCCGCGCGGCGGATCGACTCGTCGGCCGCGATCCGCACCGACACGCGACGCCGGACGGCGGCGAGGTCGTCGATCGTGGGGCAGGGCTGCTCGGCGTACTCCAGTCCACCGGCCGCGCGGTCCAGTTCGCCGAGCGCGTGCACGGCGGTGTCGACGTCCCACGCGGTGTTGGCGTCGACCCGGATCGCGCCGGACGGACCCAGGGCGTCGCGCACCGCTTCGATGCGCGCGCAGTCCTCGGCGAGCGTCGCGCGTTTGTCGGCGACCTTGACCTTCGCCGTGCGGCAACCGGAGGCGCGGACTAGTTCGAACGCGCGTTCCGGCGACACGATCGGGACTGTCGTGTTCACCTCAATACGGTCGCGGACCGGCGCGGGCCAGCCTTCTTCGCTCGCTTCGAGCGCGGCGGCGAGCCAGGGCACGCTCTCGGTGTCCGAATAGTCAGCGAACGGGCAGAACTCGCCCCAGCCGGCGGGACCGCGGAGCAACAGTCCTTCACGGACGGTGATGTCCCGGAACCGGGTGTGCAGCGGGAGCGCGTAAACCTGCATGACTGCCGATCATGCCATCGCCGCGGTGACGGGAACCGAGGTGCCGCGGGGGCCGTCTCAACGCCACAATGGAACGTGTGGACGGCCTCGACTTCCGGGTGCTCGGCCCGGCCGAGGTGCTGGCCGGGGACCAGGTGGTGCCGCTGGGCGGCAGCCGCCCGCTGATCGTGCTCGCCGGACTGCTGCTGCGGGCGAATCGGCTGGTGTCGGTCGACGTGCTCAGCCACTGGCTGTGGGGCGACGACCAGCGGCGGTCGAAGGGCGCGCTGCAGACGTATGTCCTGCGGCTGCGCCGGGCGCTCGGCGACGGCGCGGCGATCCGCACCGAACGCGGCGGCTACCTGTTGGAAGTCGACGAGAACGCGGTGGACCTCGGCAGGTTCCGGCAGTTCGCGGCGCGCGGCCGCAGTGCGGCGGAACGAGGCGAACATCGGCGCGCGGCGGGGTACTTCGAGGACGCGTTGGGACAGTGGCGGGGTACGGCGCTGCAGAACGTGGAGTCGGACGCGCTGCACCGGGACGAGGTCGGGCAGCTTGCGGAGGAACGCACGCGGGTGCGTGAGCTGTGGGCCGAGACGCTGGTGACCGTCGGCGAGTACGACACCGTCGTGCCTGAGCTGGAGCGTCTGACGCGCGAACATCCGCTGCGCGAACGGCCGCACGAGCAGCTGATGTACGCGCTGCTCCGCTCCGGACGGCAAGCCGAAGCTTTGGACGTCTACCGGCGGATCAGCGGCCTTCTCGCCGAGGAGCTGGGCCTGGATCCCGGTGCCGGACTGCAGCGCGCACACCGGCTAGTGCTGGGCGGCGACCAGGGCACAAGATTCCGGACTCCTCTGGAACCTCATGTGCCGCACCAGCTTCCGGCCGACCTCGGCGCGTTCGCCGGTCGGGCGGCTGATTTGAAAGCCCTGCGCGCGTTGCTTCCGGAAGCCCTGGACGACGGCACCTCCACGCCGATCGCCTCAGTGGAAGGCATGGGCGGACAAGGGAAAACAACCCTGTCTGTCCACTTCGCACATCAGATCGCGGACCGTTTCACCGGCGGCCAGGTATTCCTGGACCTGCGTGGCTACGGCCCAGGCGCACCGGTGCCGCCGATCGCCGCGCTGGAGACAATGCTCATCGCACTGGGCGTCCCCGCCGACCGGATCCCGTCCGGTTTGGACGAACGCGCGGCTACCTGGCGCACCTACACCACCGGCCGACGGCTGTTGGTAGTGCTGGACAACGCGAACAGCACCGAACAAGTGCGTTCACTGCTGCCTGGCCCCGGATGCCTGGTCGTAGTGACGAGCCGCTGGCAACTGCGCGGACTGGTCGCGACACACGGCGCCCGGCGGATCGCACTGTCCGAATTGGACAGCGAAGAGGCGGTAGAGCTTCTCGCGTCGGCCATCGGCGTCGAACGGGTGCACGAGGACCCGGCCGCGGCTGGTCGGTTCGTGCGGTATTGCGGCGGACTCCCGCTGGCGATCCGAATCCTCGCCGTCCGCGCGGCCCAGTTCCCCCGGCTGCCGCTGGACGAGTTCGTAGCAGCGTTGCCTTCGGACGCTGGCCGGTTGAGCACGTTCGACCTGGGCGACGGCGACGAAACGAACATCCGCACAGTTTTCTCTTACTCCTATCGGGTTCTGTGCCCAGCCGCAGCCCGGCTTCTGCGATTGCTGGCCCTGTCGGCTGGCCCAGATCTGTCACTGGGCATGGCAGTCGCACTCAGCGGACGGTCCGAAAAGGAGACTCGCGGCGCTCTCGACACCCTGGTCTCGACTCACCTGCTCATCCAGCCGAAACCGGGCCGGTACCAGTTCCACGACCTGATCCGCGCGTATGCGAACGAATTGTCGGAGCAGGAGGACGACGACGCCGAGCGCGCGGAAGCCAGCTCGCGGCTGCTCGACTGGTTCATCGCGTCGGCACGGAACGCGGGTTTGGCGATGCGCCCGAACCAGCTGCTGGACGAAATCGGCCCCGTTCTTGAGGACGGCGCACCGGAATTCTCGGACTTCCACCGTGCTTTGGCCTGGTTCAGCGAAGAACACGGGAATCTGATCTCGGTGATCCAGTGGTCGTTCCGGATCGGCCGATACGCGCAATGCTGGCGGCTGGCCTGGTCGCTGTTCACCTATTTCGCCGGACGCGCCCGGGTGGACGAATGGCGCTACGTCTTCGAGATCGGCCTGCGGGCAGCGCGAAATTCCGGCGAACGACCCGGCGAAGCGGCAATCCTCAATGGACTGGGCGTGATCGAAGGAGTCGCCCGGAACTACGGGCTGGCGCGCGAATATCTGGAGCAGGCACTGACCGTGCAGCTGGAGTTGGGCTCACTGCCGGGGGAGGCGCGGGCGCGCTACAACCTGGCGATGACCGCGCAGAGCATCGAAGATTTCCCGGAGGCCTACCGGCATGGCCTGCGTTCGCTGGAAATCACCCGGGAACTGGGTTTCACCTCGGTGGAGGCGAACGTTTTGCGCGCTTTGGGCGACCTGTGCGCGATGATGGGCGACTATCCGCAAGCGCTGTCGCTGGCGGACGAGGCACTGGCACTGGTCCCGCCGGACGACCTGCCGCAGGGCCGCTTCTCACTGGCCGCCCGCGCCCGCGCGCTGCTGGGCCTGGGTCGGCATGTGGAAGGAATCGAGTGCCTGTCGGAAGCGGTCGACATGTTCTTCGCGATGGACGAGGAATACGAGGCCGCGGACGTCCTGTCGGAACTGGGGACGGCGCACTTGCGCTACGGCCGAACCGCCGCCGCCCGAGACTGCTGGCTGCGCGCGGTGCGGTTGCTGACCCGGTTGGACCACCCGGACGCGGACCGGGTGCGGGCACAGTTGGCTGGGTTGGTGCGGGGGTAGTTCCGGCCTTGTCGCTGCGGTGGGGCGGCTGAATCATCCTGATGTGGTTCGAGTGGAGTCGGCCGGTTTGACGCGTCGGCACCGCGGCCGCTCGGGACTGCTGGTTGCGAGCAGTTTGCCCGGATCATCCCGGCGCACACAGAGTTCGAGCGCAACTGGCGGGCTCTGCGCGGGGAGTGGCTTCGGCTGCGTTGCCGTGGCACGGGCTGTCGGCTGCGCGGACCGGGCGAGGGCGCAGCTATCTGGAGCGGCAAGGCGTTAGCTTGGCTGCATTGCCGTGGCGCGGGGTTGTGGCTGCACGGTCCGGATCGAGCGCGGCCAGTGTTCGCTGGCGTGGTGCGGGTTAGTTCCGGCCGTGCCGATGCGGCGCGGGACTGGTTGAACCATCCCAACGCGTGGCCGCGGCTGGCCGACTTGGTGCGGGGATGGCTTCGGCCGTTCGGCGGAACGGTTCCCCCGTTGGGCACCGGAGGGCAGCCGGGCGCGGTGGTCCGCGTGCCGACCCCCAGCGGCAGCACGAAGACCACCGGCGGCCCGTATCACCACCCAACCGAAGTGCGCTCACTGTCCGCTCACTGTGCCTGGTCGGTTTCGGTGGGGAGGTCGAGCAGGCGGGTCAGCGTGACGGCGTTGTGCGGGGCGGCGACTTTGCTGTCATTGTCGAAGTAGACGTGCACGTCCCGGCAGCCGCCGTCGTGCCATTCGGTGATCTTGGCGGCCCAGGCGCGCAGGGCTGAATCGGAGTAACTGCTGGTGTAGAGGTCTTCCGAGCCGTGCAACCGGACGTAACTGAAGTCAGTGGTCTGGTCCTCCCGGTACGGCCACGGCGCGGCGGCGTCGGCGGTCACCAGCGCGACTCGGTGTTTTTTGAGCAGGTCCATCGCTTCAGTTGTGGTGAAGCTCGGGTGGCGCACTTCGAGCGCGTGCCGGACTGGTCGATCGGGTCCTGGTTCCAGGAAGGCGTCGGACTTGAGCTTGTCGTCGTGCTTCGCTCCGAGCGCGGCGGCTTCGCTGGTGGTGCGCGGGAGCTGGCCGAGAAACGTGGAGACTCGGTCGGGGTCGAAGGCCAGTCGTGGCGGGAGTTGCCAGAGGAACGGGCCCAGTTTGTCGGCGAGCGCGAGGACGCCGGAGGCGTAGAAGTTGGCGAGCGCGGTTTCGACGTCGCGCAACTGCTTGAGATGGGTGATGAACCGACCGCCCTTGACCGCGAACAGGAACTCGGCCGGGGTTTCGGCGTGCCAGGCGCGGTATCGCTCGGGGCATTGCAGTGAGTAGAAGGACCCGTTGATCTCGACAGCGTTCGTCCGGCGGGAGAGGTACTCGAGTTCGCGTCGCTGCGGAAGGCCGGAGGGATAAAACGCGCCGCGCCACGGCGGGTATCGCCAGCCGGACGTGCCCACTCGGATCTGGCCGATCTCGCTCACCGCCTTTCGCCGCCGAGGATTCCCGTGCGGACGGTTGCGGTAAACCCTTCCGCGCGGCCGTTTTCCGGACAGGTGGGCTAAGAATTGGGACATGCGTCCTGAGCGAAGGGACGTGGGTCTCATGGGGTTGACTCCGTTGCCTGGCCGTCGGGACGGGACGCGGAGGGGACGTCGAAGGCGCATGGGCGGATGGGCGGATGGTGGCCATTACCGCGGCAGGGAAGGGAGAACGCGGGGAGGGCTCTGGTCGATGAGGCGAAGTCCGAGGGGCGACACGGAAATACGACGCGACGGGGCGGCGGAAGCGCGGTGCGGGGCGAGGATGCTGGCGCTGGCGCTGGCGCTGGGGCAGGGCGGAGCGGCGGGGCGGGGCCGCAGGGCGGAGCTGCGGGGTGGAGCGGCAGGGCGGAGCGGCATTGTGGGGCGGCAGGAGCGCGACGGGCATCGCTTCCCCCGTCGGCGAGCCAAGTCCTGCCTGCGCCGTGGTTCTTCGAACCTGCCGACTGTGCTGACGCAAGTGCCAGCCGCCCAGCCCCGGCGCGGCCCGGTGGAAGCCGCCCCGCCCGGCAAAACCATCCCATCCGGCACCCTCGGCACGGCCTGGCGGAAGCCGCCTGGCCCGGCTGGCCGCCCCGCTCGGCTGGCCGCCTCACCCGGCAAGCCATCCCGTCCGGCGCCCCGGCACGGCCCGGCGGAAACCGCCTGGCCACCCCGCTCGGCAGGCCGCCCCCACCCGGCAAGCCATCCCGTCCGGCACCCTCGGCACGGCCTGGCGGAAACTGCCTGGCCCGGCTGGCCGCCCCGCTCGGCAGGCCGCCCCCACCCGGCAAGCCATCCCGTCCGGCACCCCCGGCACGGCCTGGCGGAAACTGCCTGGCCCGGCTGGCCGCCCCGCTCGGCAAACCATCCCCGCCCGGCACCCCCGGCACCCCGGTCCCTCACTCCCTCAAGCCCACGAGAACCTCCACCTGCGGCTCTGCACCAACGAAGTCGCGTACTCCCGCAGGTTTCCCGGCTGGGCGAGGTACGTCGGGAGGCTGAAGGCCCGGTGCTCGGCGGCCACCGTCAGCGCCCGGGCGTGGGTGCGGGGCGGGGCGGACACTGACAGCTCCAGCGTGTCGAAGCCGAGCGTCACCAAGGTCGCGCCGAAGCGGTCTTCCCAGCTGCGGAGGACTGCCGACAGTTCCGCGACCTGATCCGTCGACTTGATCATTCCCGTCCAGCCGATGAGAGCGGGAACGTCGGCTGGACGGTCGGCTTGCACCAGGCCCAGCCGGTGGGGTGTGCGGGCGGCCAGGATCGAGCCGGTGTTGCCTGCTTCGGCCAGTGGGTCTGAGCGGCGGTGCGAGCGTTTCGCCAACCCGGGGAAGCGGGTGCCGAACGGGCGCAGGCAGGCTCCGTCGCAGCAGGAACCGTCCCACCAGCGGGCCAGGACTTCGGCTGGGTCGGCGTTGCCGACGCGGTGGCCGGCGGGAGCGAGGCGGCCGCGGTCGTCCAGCCAGTCTTCGCCGCGGGCGGTGAAGCGCTGGTCGGGCGGGATCAGCACGGGCCACAGCCCGGAGCGCTCGAACTCGGCGACACAGCTCAGGTACCGCTGCGGCCGCGTGAGCGGCTCCTCCGACACCCAGATACGCCCGTGCCAGCGCCCTGGCGGCAAGGTCTGGACCGGCGGTGCCCCGACGCCGGGGCGGAACGGTGCGATCGTCATGAGCTTCCCCTCGAACTGGTGTTCGGTGCCTGCATATCGAACAGTAGTTCGAACCACCGACAATTTCCAGGGCGCCACTCGCTCATCCGTTCGAGTGAACCTGAAGAAACCCCAGGTCGAGGGGAAGAAAGAGTCAGCGCCGGGAGACGCGGCGCACCCGGACCGTCACGAACAGGGCGATGGCGATCGCCACTGCGGCCAGTACGACGTACTGGAACACCGACGCGTACCGGTCCACCAGCGACCAGCTCTCGCCGAGCAGGTAGCCGGCCAGGACGAACGCTGTGTTCCAGAGCAGGCTGCCCGCCGTCGTGAGCAGCAGGAATCGGCCGAACGGCATGCGTTCGACGCCTGCTGGCAGGGAGATCAGGCTGCGGAAGATCGGCACCATCCGGCCTAGGAACACCGCCTTGCCGCCGTGCCGGGTGAACCACGTTTCGGTCCGGTCGAAGTCGGCGGCGTTCATCAGGGGCAGGCGGCTGAGCAGGGCGCGGCATCGGTCGCGGCCGAGGAGGGCGCCTAGCCAGTAGACGAGCACTGCTCCGGCCAGCGAGCCCAGTGTTGTCCAGAAGAGGGCTCCGGCCAGGCTGAAGGTGCCGCGGCTCGCGGAGAAACCGGCCAGCGGGAGGACGAGTTCGCTCGGGATCGGCGGGAACAGGTTGTCCAGGCCGACGACGATCGCGGCGCCGATCCCGCCGAGGGAGTCCATGAGGCCGACGGCCCAGCCCGCGAGTCCGGTGAGGGGTTCGGCGGGGGCGGCTAGCAAGAGGTTCACGGGAGTCCTTTCACTTCGAATGCGACGTTGTCGAAGGTAGAAAGGCAAGGGGCGCACCACATTGCTGTCGGCCACCGGGAGAAATGCGGAAAACCGCAGCAGGGCTGGTGGGGTGGAGGCAGCGGCATCGACGCATTGCGCTCGCCCGGAGAACGCGGGAAGCCGCAGTACGCGGCGGGCCGGTTGGCCTGGCGGATGTGGCTGGATCACCGGTGTCGCGTCGTGCGGGCTCGCGGAGACGAAGGACCAAGGCATCGACGCATCGCTCCTGCCGACCGGGAGAAGTGCGGAAAACCGCAGTACTCCGCCCCCAACAGGCTGGCTAGCCTGATCAACGTGAACAGACCGCGAGTGCTGCGCCGAACGGCGGGCGTCGGCCTAGGTGCCCTGACGGCGCTCATCGAGGTGCCGTACGTGGTCCTCTCCGCACCGCTCCTCGCCATCCCAAAAGCACGGCCGAAGGTGCTCCGCGGCGGACGAAGGCTCGCCGAGATCGAACGCGCTCGCCTGCAGCGATTCTTCGACGCCAGCAACGGCGACGACTACGACGGTCGCCGTGCCCTGCAGTACCTCGTTCCGCGCAGTCTCACCGGGCTTCTCGCGCTGGGCGTGTGGGTGTGCATCGGCGCGGGCGCAGCGGCTGGCGCGATCTACTTCGCCCAACTGGTCACCGGGAGGGCACCTGGCGGAACCCCGGACGGGACTCTCCTGGACTGGCTCCCGGTCCTGGCCCTCGGCGCGATCGCGGTATTCCTTTGTGGACAGGGTCTGATCGGCGTAGCCGCACTCGATCGGCGGCTGGCGAGGCGGTTCTTCGGACCCAGCGGCCAGGAACTGTTGCGGCGCAGGGTGTCCGAGCTGGCGACGACCCGGAGCGAAGTGGTCGAGGCGGTCAACGGCGAGCGTCGTCGCATCGAGCGGGATTTGCACGACGGGGTGCAGCAAAGGCTGGTCGCGCTCGGAGTGCTGCTCGGCCGCGCGCGTCGGGCGGGCGACGCGGAGAGGGCGGCTGAGCTGGTCCGGCAGGCGCACGAAGAATCGCAGGAAGCGTTGCGCGAGCTGCGAGAGGTGAGCTGGCGCGTGTACCCGATCGCGCTCGACGAAAGCGGTCTTGAGGCCGCGCTGGAGTCATTGGCCGAGCGCGCCACGATCCCGGTCGACCTTCGTTACGCGCTCGACGAGCCCTCGCCGGAAGTGGCGACGGTGGTCTACTTCGTGGCTTCCGAATCGGTCACCAACGCGGCCAAGCATGCCAGCGCGAACAAGGTCACTATCGATGTCCGCGGTGAAGAAACCAAGATCGTCGCTGAGATCACTGACGACGGTTGCGGCGGCGCGACCATGAGCGAGAGCGGCGGATTGTCCGGGCTGACAAGGCGAGTGGCGGCAATGGACGGCGATTTTTCCTTGCAGAGTCCGGTAAACGGGCCGACAACGGTGCGGGTGACGTTGCCGTGCGAGTGATCCTGGCCGAGGACGCTGCCTTGCTCAGAGAAGGCCTCGTAAGGCTGCTGGCGGAGGAAGGGCACGAGGTAGTCGCCGCGGTGGGTGACGGCGAGAAGCTCCTCGAAGCGACCGCCGAACACCAGCCTGACGTGGTCGTCACGGACGTCCGCATGCCGCCGACCCACACCGACGAGGGGCTGCGCGCCGCCCTCGAAATCCGCGAACGCTGGCCGGATACCGGGGTGCTCGTGCTGTCCCAGTACGTCGAGAAACGCTACGCGGCCAAGCTCATCGGCGGCGACGGCGGCCGAGTCGGCTACCTGCTCAAAGACCGCGTAGCGCAGGTCGGCGACTTCCTCGACGCACTGGACCGGGTCGGCGCCGGTGGCGCGGCATTCGACCCGGAGGTGGTGCGCAGGCTGGTCGCCCGCACCTCGCACGAGGACGCGCTCGCCCGGCTGACCCCGCGCGAGCGCGACGTGCTGGAGAAAATGGCGCAGGGCCACACGAACGCGAGCATCGCGACGCTGCTGTACGTCTCGCAGAGCGCCGTGGAGAAGCACGTGAACGCGATCTTCGACAAGCTCGACCTGCCGCAAGCGAAGGGGTACAGCCGCCGCGTGCTGGCCGTTCTCCGTTACCTCGGTTCGTAACTCACAGCGGTCGGCGCAGGTCCTCCGCGTCGACGATGTGGTACGCGTACCCCTGCTCGGCGAGGAACCGCTGCCGGTGCGCCGCGTACTCCGTGTCCACTGTGTCCCGCGAGACGATCGAATAGAAGTGCGCCTGCCGTCCGTCGCCCTTGGGACGCAACAGCCGGCCAAGGCGTTGTGCTTCCTCCTGCCGCGAGCCGAACGTGCCCGACACCTGGATCGCCACCGACGCTTCCGGCAGGTCGATCGAGAAGTTCGCCACCTTCGACACCACCAGCGTGCGCAGTTCGCCGCGGCGGAACTTGTCGAAGAGTTCCTCCCGCTCCTTGTTCCGCGTCGCGCCCTGGATGACCGGGGCTTCCAGTTCCGCGCCCAGCATCTCCAGCTGGTCGAGGTACGCGCCGATCACCAGGGTCGGCTCGCCCGCGTGTTTGTCCACAATGGACCGGATCACCGGGATCTTCGTCATCGCCGTCGCGGCGAGCTTGTACCGCTCGTCGGAGTCCGCGGTGGCGTACTGCAGGCGCTCGGACTCGGTCAGCGTCACCCGCACCTCGGTGCATTCCGCGGGCGCGATCCAGCCCTGTGCCTCGATGTCGCGCCACGGCACGTCGTACCGCTTCGGGCCGATCAGCGAGAACACGTCGCCCTCGCGGCCGTCCTCGCGCACCAGCGTGGCGGTCAGCCCGAGCCGTCGCCGCGACTGCAGGTCCGCCGTCATCCGGAACACCGGCGCCGGCAGCAGGTGCACCTCGTCGTAGACGACCAGGCCCCAGTCGCGCGAATCGAACAGGTCGAGGTGCCGGTACTCGCCCTTCGTCTTGCGCGTGACCACCTGGTACGTCGCGATGGTGACCGGCCGGATCTCCTTCTTCTCCCCGGAGTACTCGCCGATCTCGTCCTCGGTGAGCGACGTGCGCGCGACCAGTTCGCGCTTCCACTGCCGCCCGGCGACGGTGTTGGTGACCAGGATCAGCGTGGTCGCCTTGGCGTGCGCCATCGCGGCCGCGCCGACCAGCGTCTTGCCCGCGCCGCACGGCAGCACGACGACGCCGGAACCGCCCGCCCAGAACGCTTCCGCCGCCTGCCGCTGGTAGTCGCGCAGGTGCCAGTCGTCCTCGGCGAGGTCGATCGGGTGCGCTTCGCCGTCCACGTACCCGGCGAGGTCCTCGGCGGGCCAGCCGACCTTCAGCAGCGCCTGCTTGAGCCGCCCGCGTTCGGACGGGTGCACGACCACCGTGTCGTCGTCGATCCGCGAGCCCAGCATCGGGCTGATCTTCTTGTTGCGCGAGACCTCTTCCAGCACCGCGCGGTCGGTCGTGGTCATGACCAGGCCGTGCGCGGGGTCGTTGGCGATCTGCAGCCGCCCGAACCGGCCCATCACGTCCACGACGTCGATCAGCAGCGGCTGCGGCACCGGGAAGCGCGAATACGTGGTGAGCGCGTCCACCACCTGTTCCGCGTCGTGCCCGGCGGCGCGCGCGTTCCACAACGCGAGCGGCGTGATCCGGTAGGTGTGCACGTGCTCGGGCGCTCGTTCCAGTTCGGCGAACGGCGCGATGGCGATCCGCGCGTCGCCGGCACGCGGATTGTCGACCTCGAGCAGCACCGTTTTGTCGGACTGGACGATCAGGGGGCCATCAGTCACCTCTCCTTTATACGTTCCCTCTCAGACCGCGGCCCGGGGATGCCAAGATGACAGGACGAAGCCGCGGGAGGGGACCCAGTGACCACACCACCGTTCGGCGTGCCGCCGGCCGCGAACCCGTACCAGGCGCCCCCGCGGCTGCCGGTCCAGGGCGGCCCGAAACGGGTGTCGGGCAAGCAGAAAGCGCTCTTCGCCGGGCTCGTCGTCGTGGCGCTCGGGCTCGGGACGCTCGGCGCGTTCGGGTTCGCCGCGATCGCGCGTTCGGCGGGACCGCCGGTCGCGGGCAGCTGCCTCTACCTCTCGTCGCTGGGCTCGGAGACGCAGACCTACACCGGCGCGGACTGCTCGGAGCGGGCCGCCACCTACCGCGTCGACACCGTCGTCAAGGGCCGGGCCTCCTGCCGCGGCGAGGACTACGTGCGGTTCGAGCTGTACTCGTCGTCGTCCCGCACCAGCGGCAGGCCGACCCAGACGCTGTGCCTCGCGTTGAACGTCGTGTCCGGCGAATGCGTGCGCGACGTTTCGGACGAATCGAAGGTCGGCAAGGTCGCGTGCGACGACCCCAAGGCGGAAGCGCGCGCGGTCGTGCACGACGGCGCGAAGTCGGCGTCGAGCTGCGGTGACAAGGACTTGTCGCTGGTCTACGCGGGGCCGCCGGTGCGCACGATCTGCCTGCAGCCGACCGGGGCGAGCATCTGACGCTTACAACGCGTTCGGCAGCATCGCCGCCACGTCCAGCCGGTTGGCGAGCTGCCCGGAGCTGTGCATGAGGTCGGCTACGCGCTGCAACCGGGTCGCCGACAGCGTGGTCGGGTAGCTGCCGAGCGAGATCAGCGCGGCGGTGGTCTGGTCGATGTCGGAGAACGACGGCAGCGCGTCGCGCACCTTCGCCGAGTCGGACGCGGCGAGCTGGGCCTGGGTGAGGACGTTCCGGAACGCCGTCAGCGTGCGCGGGTTCGCGGCGGCGAACTGACCGGTCGCGGCGTAGCCCGACGCCGGGAAGTCGAGGGTCGCGCCGGTCGAGCCGTCCGCGAGGACCTGCGCGCCCAGCTCTTTCTCCGCGCGGGTGATGTACGGCTCCACCATCAGCGCCGCGTCCGCGTCGCCGGACTGCAGCGCGGCGGGCATCTGCGCGAACGGCCGGGTCGTGAACTGGATCTTCGATTTGTCGACGCCCGCCGTGCCGAGGACTGCCCGCGCGGTGAGCGCGCCGATGTCGTCGGGGGAGTCCACGGCGATCGTCGGCGACTTCTTCGCGGTCGGTTCGGTGTAGTCGGAACCGGGCAGCGTGACGAGCGCGATAGTCGTGCGGCCGAAGGTGTACGCCTCGCCTTGCAGTTGCAGCGCGGTGCCCGATCCCGCGGCGCGGAACAGGGACACGTCGCTGCCGAACGTCACATCGACCTGTCCGGCTTTCAATTTTTCCACGCCGTCGCTGTCGCCGAGTTCCACCAGTTGGACGTTCAACCCGGCCTGGCGGAACTTTCCGGCCGCGACCGCGATGCGCAGCGGGGCGGTGTCGATCGGGCTCGCGACGCCGACCCGCAGCGTCGCGCGTTCCGGCGGTTGAGCTTGTCCGGCGTCACTGGATCCGAACATGGAACAACCGCTGAGTGCGAACAACGTCGCCACCAGCGCAAACCTCAGACCGGTCGCTTTCACTCGCCATCCCCTGCCGGGAGAATCTCTGCCTCGTGCTGGATCGTATGGGCCGCTGCCCATACGATCGCCCGCAGGGCTGTGCCCCCGCCAGGGTGGCTTCCCGATCTTTTCGCCGGAAGCTACCGCTTGGTAGTTTTCGGCCGGAGCCCGAGGACGTCCGTGGGCAGAGGTTCCCGCGGCGGAAAAGGAAGCACAGGTGACCCGTCGCGACGACCGTCCCCGTTCGGGTGACGCGACGGATCCGGCTGCCTCGCGCCCGGTCGGCGGCGGCTGGCGGCTGCGGAACTGGCGGCTGCGCACCAAGCTCTTCGTCGTCCTGCTGATCCCCGCGCTCGCCGTGGTCGTGCTGGTCGGCCTGCGGGTCAACAGCGACCTGCGCGACGCCCGCCAGCTCGCCGAGTTCGCCGCCCGCTGCCGGGTCGACACGACGGTCGCCGAGGTCGTGCACCAGCTGCAGCGGGAACGCGACGTCACGGTCCGGTTCGTCGCGGGCGACCGAAAGGGGGCCACCGACGTCCTCGTCGGCCAGCGCACCCGGGTCGACCTGGCGATCGGCGCGTTCGAGCGGTCGCTCGCCGACAGCAAATCGCGGCTCGACGATTCCGCGGCGGGCGATCTGCAGCAGAGCGACGACCGGCTGCGAGTGCTTGGCGGCCTTCGGTACTCGGCCGAACACTCGGCGTATCCGGCCGACGCGGTGCTGCGCTCCTACAGCGAGCTCATCTCCGGCCTCCTCGACATCAGTGACACCGCGGCGGCCGACGTCACCGAACCTGATCTCGCGCGGCTGCGGCTGGCCGGGAACGCGCTCGCGCGGATCAAGGACCAGATGTCGGTCAAGCGCGCGGTCATGTCCGAGGCGATCGCGCAGGGCACGCTCAACCGGGACCGGACGCGCGCGTTGCTGGGCGCGGAAGCCGAGCTGGCCGCCGCGCGCAACGACTACCGCACTTTCGCCAGCCCGGACGAGCAGCGGATGTACTCGGACACGGTGATCGGCATCGTCGTCGACATCGGCAACGACATGGTCGAGTCGGCGCTCACCCGTACGGAGAACAACCAGTCGCTGTCCGGCCTGGACGCGAACCAGTGGGACACCGCGTCGACGTACACGGTCAATCTCGCCCACCAGGTCCAGCAGGCGCTGCTCGTCCAGCTTCAGGAGAAAACGGACGCGCGCGCCGCCAGCGCCCGCGCCTCGACGATCTGGGACGGCGGAATCGTCATCGCCGTCCTGTTGGTCGCCGGTGTCCTGTCGGTGGTGATCGCGCGCTCCCTGCTGCGGCCGTTGCGGATCCTGCGCCGCACCGCGCTGGAGGTCGCCGACCACCGGCTGCCCGAGGCCGTGCAGCGGCTGCTCACCGAGCCCGATCCCGCGCCGGAAAACCTGCGGCACCGGGCGGCGGTCGCGCCGGTGCCGATCTTCACCCGCGAGGAAGTCGGCCAGGTCGCGCGCGCGTTCGACGCGGTGCACGGCGAGGCCGTCCGGCTGGCCGCCGAGCAGGCGATGCTGCGCGAGAACGTGAACGCGATGTTCGTCAACCTGTCGCAGCGCAGCCAGGACCTGGTGGAGCGGCAGCTGTCCGTGCTCGACCGGATGGAGGCGGGCGAACAGGACCCGGACACCCTCGGCGGGCTGTTCGAACTCGACCACCTGGCCACCCGGATGCGGCGCAACAGCGAGAACCTGCTGGTGCTGTCCGGCACCGACCTCGTGCGCGAGGACAGCGGGCCGGTCGTGGCCGACGAGATCATCGGGGCCGCACTGTCCGAAGTGGAGGATTACCAGCGGATCGAGGTCGGCCCGGCCCCGGCGCTCGCGGTGCGCGGCGACGCGGTGAACGACCTGGTGCACGTGGTGTCCGAGCTGCTGGAGAACGCCACCCGGTACTCCGGGCCGCAGGCGGCGGTCACCGTCGAGAGCGCGCGGACGCCGGACGGGGCGTGGCGGATCGAGATCACCGACCGCGGCGCGGGCATGCCGCAGGCGGAGATCGACCGCACCAACGCGCGGCTGGCGCACCCGCCGGAGGTCGACGTCGAGGTGTCGCGCCGGATGGGGCTGTTCGTGGTCGCGACGCTGGCCGAACGGCACGCCATCGCGGTGAAGCTGAGCCCGGCGGAGGGACGCGGTCTCACCGCGACGGTCGTCGTCCCGGCGGCGTTGATCACCGAGGCCCCGCCGCTGCCGCAGCCGCCCGCGCCGGTCGAGCCGGAGCCCGCGCCGGAGCCGGAGCTGCTGGCCCCGCTCGCGCCGCTGACGCCGGTCGAAGAGCCGGAGGAGTCCGCCGAGCTGGTCGCGCCGACCCTCGACGACGCCGGTCCGCTGCGGCGTGCGCCGGTGGTCGAGGAAGCGCCGTCGTGGCCGGGGCCAGCGGCACGGTCGCATCTGGAGATCGACGCGCCGACGGACCGGATGCCTGCTTACCGCGACGTGCTCTCGCGCTGGTTCGACCTGTCGGCACCGGTGGAGGAGCCGGTGGCGCCGGAGCCGCGCGTGGTCGCGCCGATGCCGGAGGTGCCCTCGTTCGAGCCGGATTACCAGGCGGCGGAGCCGAAGCACGCTTACGAAGCACCGCCGGAGTTCCCGACCGACGACCCGGACGAGGCGGCCCCGGAATGGCCGGTGCCCGCGCAGGCGGAACAGCCGGAATGGCCGGTGCCCGCGCAGGCGGAGCAACCGGAGTGGCCGTCGCCCGCGCACCTGGAACAAGAGGACGGGGCCGAGGACACCTGGCCGTTCCTGCGGGTCGCCGACGTGGCGGGCGGCCCCGCCGCGGCGGAGGAGCGGCGGCCGATACTCTCGCTTTCCCCCGACGCGGTGCGCGCCCGGATGACGAGCCTGCAAGGCGGCTTCCGGCGCGGCAGGCACGCCAGGGGGGAAGACACCCCGCCACTGGATCGAAACGGATGAGGCATGAGTTCGAACACCGCCCTGCTGGAAGTGATCGCGCTGGGCGCGCAGGACGCGGAGCGGGCGCAGGAGGGCGGAGCGGACCGGCTCGAACTGGTCGCCGACATGGCCAGCGACGGGCTCACCCCCAGCGAGGCGACGGTGCGCGAGGTGCTCGCGGCCACTGATTTGCCGGTGCGCGTGATGCTGCGCGCGGAGAACACTTTCGACGCCCGCGCGATCGACGAGGTGCGCGCTTCGGCGGCCCGGCTGGTGTCCGCGGGGGCGCGGGAGTTCGTGTTCGGCTTTCTCACCGAGGACGGCGAGGTCGACGCCGAAGCGTGCCGTGTGCTGCTGAAGGAGATCGACGGACGGCCGTGGACGTTCCACCGCGCCATCGACCGTTCGCGCAACCCGATTGCCGCGTACGACGTGCTGGCGGAGCTCGGCTGCGACACCGTGCTGGCGGCGGGGCACGCGAACGGTGTCGCGAGTGGACTGTCGGTGCTGCAGCAGCTCGCGCGGCGCACCGACGGCCCGGCGCTGTTGGTCGGCGGCGGTTTGCGGGCGCAGCAGGTGCATTTGCTGCGGGCGGGCGGCGTGCGCGGATTCCACGTGGGCGGCGCGGTGCGAACGTCCGGGTGGGACGCTCCGGTGGACCCGGCGGCCGTGCGCGAGTGGGCCGAACTCGTCAAGGGCTGACGCTCTCTCGGCAGCGGGTGCGGATCTTCGGGTCCGTGAGGGAATCAGAGTCAATGCCAGGAACTTAAGCCGCTCGACCTCGGTCCGCTAAACCGTCCACAAAGGACGAAACCGGCACCGAAATGCCCTATTTGTCGCCATGTGACTGTGACTTGAAGTCCGTGAGGGGAACCCTGAGGGAATCTGATTCCCTCAGGGTTCCCCTCACGGACCGCAAACCCCGCGCGAGTGGAGAAGTCGCGCGAGCCGTCGAGGCCGGTCGTCGAGAAGGGAATCTCGCCGGGAATTCCAATTCCGGCAAGGTTCCCTTCTTCGCTTGACGACCACAGTGCGCGTGTGAGCGCAACCAGTCCGGATTGTCCGTGGCTTCCGGCTCGCGCCTTACGATGGTTTCCGGATTCGGCGGGACATCGCGGCGTGAATCAGTCATCAATCGTGCAAGTGGAAAACAAACCAACCGAGATGAGGTCAGCCAAAAGTAGGTTTCTTTGTTTCGTGCGGTTTTTTAGGGTCGGTGATACGGGTCGGTACCGCGATTTTGCCGGCCCGGTCCCCGCCTCTCGAGAGGAATTCTCATGCGCTTGCGCAAGCTCGTCGCCGCCGCGGTTCCGCTGCCGGCGTTGCTGTGCCTGTCCGTGGCCGGCGTCGCGAACGCCGATCCGCTGGTCGCCCTCTCCGGCAACGCCGCACCGCTCGCCGCCAGTGCGCGGTCCGGCGATGTTGCCGCTGAGCAGCAGATTCCCGCCGCACTGTCCCTCAAGCTGCACAATCAGCAGGCGCTCGCCCGCTTCCTTTCCGACGTGCAGGACCCGGCCTCGCCGCAGTATCACCGATTCCTCTCTCCGGAGCAGTTCACTGCTGCATTCGGCCCAACACAAGCCGAAGCCGATCAGGCGGTGAATTTCCTCAAGCGCAGCGGCGCGCAGGGTATTCAGGTTTCCGGAAACCGTCAGGCGATCACCTTCTCGGCGACTGCCGGACAGCTGGAATCCGCCTTCCATACGCGCATCGGCAATTACACCGACACCGTCACCGGCCGGAAGTTCTACGCGAACGACTCCGCGCCGGAACTGCCCGCGTCGGTGTCCTCGGTGGTCGATTCGGTCGTCGGCCTCGACAACCACGCGGTGAAGCACCACGCGAAGCCGACGCAGGCGCCGCGCACGGTCAAGCCGGTCACTCCGACCATCCTCAAGACCGCGTACGGCACCAGCGGCATGACCGCCACCGGCGCGGGCGTGAATGTCGGTTTCGTGGAGTTCGACGGCTACAAGAAGTCCGACATCACCGCGTACGACACGAAGTACGGCCTCAAGGGCGGTTCGGTCAATACGGTTTCGGTCAGCGGAGCCAACTACGACTCGAGCCCCGGCGACGGCCAGACCGAGGTCGACCTGGACATCGAGGTCGTGCACGCGCTCGCCGCCCCGGCGAACGACTACGTGTACGAGGCCCCGAACTCCAACGCGGGCGAGCTGGCGATGTACCAGCAGATCGCGTCGGACAAGAAGGTCAGCGTCGTTTCGATCTCGTGGGGCTCCTGCGAGGCGGCGGAAGGCTCGGCCGCGGCCAAGAGCGTCGACAAGGCGCTCGCGACCGGCACCGCGGAGGGCATCAGCTACTTCGCCGCCGCGGGCGACGACGGCACCACCGACTGCGCCCGCCAGACCGGCAGCAAGTCCCAGGCCGTTGACTTCCCGGCGTCGAGCCCGAACGTCTCCGGCGTGGGCGGCACGCAGCTGACGGTGAACTCGTCGAACGGCTACAGCAGCGAGACGACGTGGAACGACGGTGCCTCGGGCGGTGCCGGCGGCGGTGGCATCTCGACGATCTTCGCCGCGCCGTCGTGGCAGTCCAAGCAGAGCACGACCAAGCGCAAGGTCCCGGACGTCGCCGGTGACGCCGCGCAGGGTTCGGCGTACTCGATCATCTCCGGCGGACAGGCCGGCAACGTGTGGGGCACCTCGGGCGCGGCTCCGCTGTGGGCGGGCTTCGCGGCGCTGCAGAACCAGGTCCACAAGGGCGGCCTCGGCAACCTGAACGCGAAGTTCTACGGAATCGGCAACGGTACCTCCTACGGCTCCGGCTTCCACGACGTGACCACCGGCAACAACACCTTCAACGGCACCACCGGCTTCTCCGCCGGCAAGGGCTACGACCAGACGACCGGCTGGGGTTCGTTCAACGGCTCCGGACTGTCCAAACTGATCGGCTGACAACGGTTGTCGCGAGCGCCTGTCCCGGTCGCCGGGGCAGGCGCTCGCGCGTGTCTTGTGGACTGCGGCGGCTACGGACAATGGCTGATTGACCAAGATCCGGGACGCTGTTTTGATGGCCGGGTGCAGCCTCTCCTGACGTCGAAGCAGCAGGCCCTCGTCGACCGCGCCGCCAAGCTCGCGGACATCTTCGCCGAGCGTGCGGCCGAGCACGACCGGGACAACACGTTCCCGCACCAGAACTACGACGACCTGCGCGAGGCGGGCTTCCTGCGACTGTCGGTCCCGGAGGAGCTGGGCGGCTCCGGAGCCGGGCTGCCGGAAATCCTGCCGGTGCTGGAACGGCTCGCGATGGGCGACGGCGCGACCGCGCTGGCGTTCACGATGCACCTGTCGCCGCTGGGACAGTGGGCGAGCGTGTGGCGGCGCACGAAGGCGCCTCGGCTCGCGCAACTGCTGCGCAAAGCGGTGGACGGCGAACTGGTGTGGGCGTCGATCACCAGCGAAACGGGCCTGCGCAACGACATGACGGACGCGAAAACCCGCGCTGTCCGCGTCGAAGGCGGCTTCGAACTGACCGGCCGCAAGAGCTTCGCGACCAACTCGGCCGTCGCCACGCACTGCTCGACCACCGCCCGCTACGAGGACGCCGACGGCGGCCCGCGGCTGTTGCTGTGCCAGATCGCGCTGGACCAGCCCGGCGTCACGATCCACCAGACGTGGAACACCATGGGCATGCGCGGCACCCAGAGCAACGACGTCGAACTGGACAAGGTGTTCGTCGAGGACGCGGCGGTCGTGCACTCGCTGCCGGTGAAGCACCTCGACTCGCGGGTGCTGGAAACCGTGTGGGCGTGGGCGATGCCGGCGTTCTCGGCGGTCTACACGGGAGTCGCGGCGGGCGCGCTGGACTGGACCGTGCAGACGCTGATCCAGCGCGGCAAGGCGGAGGACCCGGTGCTGCAGGACGTGATCGGCGAATGCCAGATCCTGCTGGAGAGCTCCCGCGCGCTGATCTACCGCCAGGCCGAGGAGGTGACGAGCCGCCGCCTGTTCACCGGGGACATCCAGGACGGCGTGGCCCGCAGCGCGGTGGTGAAGTACACGGCGGCGAACAACGCGGTCCAGGTGATGCAGCGGCTGGTCGACGCGCTGGGCGGCATGTCTTACACGAAGGCGCTGCCGTTCGAGCGCATGTGGCGGGACGTGCAGGCGAGCACGTTCATGCCGATGGGGAACCTGGCGACCCGGAAACTGGTGGGGGCCAACGTGCTCGGCGTGCGGACGCTGCCGGAGATCGGTCCGGACGAGACCGGGCCGGACTCCCGGGCTAAGGGCTGAACGGGTGAACCCGGCCGGAACCGAGTGAGTTCTCGCTGCTCAGGGGCTATCTTGACCGCTTCGGTCTTGGTGTCCAGGGGAGGGACAGCGAGTGGCGAAGCAGAAATTCCGGACGCTTAAGGACGGTCGGGTAGTCCCGATAGACGAGGGCGGTGGCGCGAAGGTCTTCGTGGCGGGAGCGGCGATAGTCGCTGTCGTCGGAGGCGGTACCGCGGCCGGAATCGGCGGGTCGGCGAGCGTGGGATCCGGGGCGGCGGCAGAGGCTTTGCCCGGAAACCTCGCCGGTGACGCAGCGGATTCCTTGCCCGGCCGCAGTCTTGAGACCCGCAAAGCAGAGGGCAAGAAGTCCGCGAAGCGCGGCCGCAAGGACGAGACCTTCAGCCGCTTCAAGTTCAAACAGCTCAAGCAGGCAGCGAAACACGAGATCGACTGCCTGCTGAACTCCACCGACCGCGTCCGCGAGTATCTCGCGGAGCACCGCTGCACCTCATTGGACCGAAACCTCTTCGCCGTCGGCGACGGACACGGCAACGCCGCGGTGATTTCCGTTGCCCGCGTGGGGTTTCCGAAGAAAAGCGACGCCGAGGGCTGCGAGAAGGTCGAGGAGGTGCAGGGCAGCGGGGACATCAAACCCTTAGGCGCTGCCCTGCTCGGCCTCGACGGCGTGAAATTCTCCGGCCACCACTTCCGGTCCCGGGTGGACGGTCGGGCGATGGTGGTCGCCGAAACAGAAACCGTTGCCGGGAAAGTAGATTCCGGCACCCTCGACGCCCTCGCCGACGTCTCGGTCTGGTTCCCGAAGCTGTGACTACTTCTTCTCCGAAACGACAGTCTCCGAAGCCTCGGAAGCAGCAGCCTCCGCCGCCTCCTGCTCCGCCAAATCTGCCGCGGCCTGAACCGCCGGACCATGCAGCAACCGCGCCACTTCACCGCGCAGCGAAACGAACTCCGCCGATTCCCGCGTCGTGATCTGGTCCCGCTGCGCGGGCAGGTCCACCTTCAAGTCGGCCACGATCCGCGCAGGCGACTTCGACAGCACCAGCACCCGGTCGCCCAGGTACACGCTTTCGTCGATGTCGTGCGTCACCAGCAAAACCGTCGTGCCCTGTTCGACCTGGACCCGGCGCAGCAGGTCCTCCAGCTCGAACCGCGTCTGCGCGTCCACCGACGCGAACGGCTCGTCCATCAGCAGCAGTGCCGGACGGCTCGCCAGCGCGCGGGCGATCGACACCCGCTGCTGCATGCCGCCGGAAAGCTGCCACGGGTACTTGTTCACCGCGGCCGAAAGCCCGACCGCCTCGAGTGCTTCGGCGGCCCGCTCGCGCCGGGTCGCCTTGTCGAGTTTGCTCCAGCGCAGCGGGAATTCCACGTTCTTCGCGACCGACAGCCACGGGAACAGGGAACGGCTGTAGTCCTGGAACACCACGGCGAGATCGTCCGGCACCGCGGTGACGCGGTCGCCGTGCAGGCTCACCGTGCCGCCGGACGGCGGGATCAGGCCGGCGATCGCGCGCAGCAGCGTGGACTTGCCGCAGCCGGACGGGCCGACGATGCACGCCAGCTGCCCGGTCTCGACCGTGAACGACAGTTCGTTGACCGCGACGTGCGCGGACTCGCCGCTGCCGTAGCGGTGGCTGAGGCCGGAGACCTCGAGCATGGTCGACATAACGGGAAAACCTTCCTAGTTCCGGCCGGGCTGCCAGCCGAGCACCCGGCGTTCGATGCCGAGCAGCGCGGCGTTGAACCCGTACCCGAGGATGCCCAGCAGCACGATCCACGCCCACATCTGGTCGAAGTCGTACGAGCGCTGGGCGGCGAGCAGCGCGTAGCCGATGCCGTTGAGCGCTCCCACCAGTTCGGAGATCGCCATCAGGATCAGCGCGATCGAGAGCGACAGCCGCAGCCCGGCGAAGATCTTCGGCAGCGCCGCGGGCAGCACGACCAGCCCGATCCAGTACCGCTTCGGCGTGCGGAACGCGCGCGCCGTCTCCACCTTGACCTTGTCGACCGAGCGGACCCCGTCCACTGTGTTCATCAGGACCGGCCACAGCGAACCGAAGATGATCGTCGCGGTCTGCATGCCGGGGCCGATGCCGAACAGGATGATGAACACCGGCACCAGCGCGGGCGGCGGGATGGCGCGGAAGAACGCGAACAGCGGCCCCACGTAGTCCATTCCGGTGCGCGAGCGGCCCAGCGCGGTGCCGAGCGCGACGCCGATCACCACCGACAGCAGCCAGCCGCCCAGGACCCGGCCGAGGCTCGGCAGGATGTGGTCGAACACCGGGTCGCCGAGGAACAGCTGCGAAGCCGGTCCGGAGAACCACAGTTTCGCCGCGGCGGCGACGATCTTCGACGGCGGCGGGAAGAACACGCTCTCGCTCAGCCGCGTCGCGATCTCCCACAGCACCACCAGGATCACGAACAGCAGCCACTTGCGGGCGAACCCGCTGATGCCGCGGCTCATCCGGCGCGTCACGGTGGACGGCTTCTCGACCACGCTCACGCGGCGGCTCCTTCGACGGCGCTGCTCCAGCGGAACAGCCGATGCCCCAGCCGTTCCAGGCCCTCGTTGACGAGGAAGCCGAGGATCCCGGCGATGACCGTTCCGGCGAGCACCAGGTCCATCCGGCCCGGCCCGGAACTGGCCTCGAGCACGAACTGCCCGATGCCGAGTTTCGCGCCGGCCAGGAATTCCGTGCTGATCACCAGGATCAGTGAAATCGCGGCGGACAACCGGATCCCGGTGAACACGAACGGCGCGGCGTGCGGCAGCGCGACCGAGGTCAGCACCCGCGAACGCGGAGTCCCGTACGTGCGCGCGGTTTCCAGCAGCAGCGGATCGATCTCGGCCAGCGCGTAGATGGTGTTGAAGAGGATGGGCCACACCGCCGCGTACACGGCGAGCGTGATCTTCGCTTCCGGGCCGCCGCCGACGACGATCAGCACCAGCGGAATCAGTGCCACGGAGGGGATCGGGCGGAGGAATTCGACGATCGCCTTGGTCGCGTCGCGCAGCCAGGGGATGCTGCCGAGCAGCAGACCGGCGGGGACCGCGATGGCGATCGAGATGAGCAGCGCGATCATCCACGCGAGCACCGAGGCGACCACGTCGCGGACGAATTCGACGTCGCCGAGCAGTTCGCCGATCCGGGCGAACACGACGGTCGGCGGGGGAAGGTCGTTCTGGTCGATCAGACCGGCCCGCACGACGGCCTCCCAGATCAGGAGGAAGCCGAGCAGGCCGGTCAGGTTCCGGACGAGGCGCACGTCAGGACGCGTTCGCCTGCGGGACGATCATCGACTGCACGTCGATCTTCGACTGGATGGAACCGAACTGCTGCAGCAGGTCGGGCACGCGCTGGATGCGTCGCGCGTCCAAAGTGGACTGGAAGGTGAGCAGCGTGGTGAGCTTCGCGGTCGCCTCGTCCACCTTCGAGAACTGGATCATCAGCGGCTCGATCTTGGAGCGGTCGGCCGATTCCTTGGTGGCCCGCAGCATCGCGCGCTGGAACGCGGCGACGGTCTTCGGGTTGGCGTCGGTGAACTTGCCGAGCGAGCCGTAACCTGCGGTCGGGAAGTCCTTCGTGCCGCCGGAAGCGGTGTCGATGACCTCGACCGTCCCGTTGACCTTCGCCGACTGCGTGATGAACGGCTCGGTGAGGAAGCCCGCTTCGACGTCGCCGCGCTTGACCGCGGGGCCGATGTCCGGGAACCGCAGCGAGACCCACTTGACGTCGTTGAAGTTCACGCCGTTGTCGCGCATGACCGACTTGGTCAGGGTGTCGCAAATCGTGTTGGTGGCGGTGATCGCGATCTTCTTGCCCGCCAGGTCGTGCACGTTCTTGATGTTGCTGTTCGGCATCGCCACGATCTCGGTGCTCTTCGGGCCCGCCGAGGAGGCGTCGGCGACGAGCTTGATGTCCGCGGCGCCCTTGCTCTTGGCGATGAAGAACGGCGTGTAGCTCGCGTAGGCGATGTCGACCTCGCCCGCCTGCAGCTTCTGCAGCGAGGCGTCACCGCTCGCGGCGTCGACGGCTTCGACTTCGAGTCCCTCGTTCTTGAAGTAGCCGTTCTGGACCGCGAGGTGGAAAGGCGCCACGTCGATCGTCGGCATGATCGAGACCTTGATCTTGGTCTTCTCGACCCCGGAGCCGCCCTTCGAGCTGCCCGAATCGTCCGATCCGCCCAGCAGGCCGCATCCACTGGCAGTCAAGGCCACGCCGCCCGCCATCGCGAGCGACAGGAACCCGCGCCTGCCGTAATCGCGCCGGCTGCTCACCGCTTCTTCAAACAAGGTCGCTCCTAGCAAATGGGCCCGCGTCTGGCATGGACGCGGGGGGAAGGTGGCTCATTGTCCGGAGTCACGCGGCTACTGTAGAGAACCAGGACGATCACTCACAATGGGTGTTCATATACGATTCAGAAGTGTTGCTGGTCACTCGATCAGGTGATCGAATCCGCTGGTATGCCGGGGTATGTGAACGACCCGTGGGTGCCCGAAGGGCCTTGATCCGCTGCCTGGGTGCTCTCCGGGCAACTTCTGGAGGGTTACAAATCGGCCAGGCGTTCGCTACCCTCTGCTCCTGCAGTGTGAGGTGTGGACCACCGATGTAGTGAGAGCAGGACATGCGAAAAGGCTCTCCGCACACGTCGGCTACTAGCCGGCGGAGGGTGGCCTCGGCCGAACGGACCAAGAGATCGACCACGTGCGGGGACCGAACGTCATGCCAGACCTGAACCGATTCCGCGCCCGAGGCGACGGGCAGCCGCACCGGGAAGTCGATCTTTTCACTCGAAAGGGTGTAACAGTCCGGGGCGCGGTCCAGACCACTCAGGTGGCGGATTACCTGCCGGGAGCGTGCGCGTAGTGGCCACGAGCACGGCAGGTTCGGAATCAACGGGCCCCTCGGGCCCGGACGGTGGTGCGGCGGTGCCGAACGAAGACACCGCGGGGGCAGGGGAGGCCTCCGCTCAGGAGAACGCGGGGACCGCGCAGCAGCGGTCCTGGCTCGCGCTCGGCAACTGGCGGCTGAGGTCCAAGCTCGCGCTCATTCTCCTCATTCCCACGATCACCGCGCTGGTCCTCGGTGTCCTGCGCGTGGTCGACGACGTGCGCTCGGCGGTGGAGCTCAACCACACCGCCAACCAGGTCGCCTTCGCCGAGAAGGTCACCGCGGTGGTGCACGACCTGCAGCGCGAGCGCGCGCTGGCCGTGGTCCGGATCTCCTCGGGAGACCCGCTGCGCCAGACCGGCCTCGACGCGCAGATGGCGAAGGTCGACCGCGACGTCGACGACCTGCGCAACGCCGCGGTCAACCTCGAGAGCGACGACCAGGCGGCCAGCGACCGCTACGCGCACGGCCTCCAGCGCCTCGACGCGCTGCGCCCGCTGCGCGCGGCGATGACCACGTCGGCCTACTCCGACCGCGCGGTGCTCGACACCTACTCCTCGGTGCTCGACTCGCTGATCCAGCTCGGCCGCGAGGTCTCCACCGCGACGACCGACCGCGACCTGCTCCGCCTCGGCACGAGCACGCAGTCGATCAGCGAGGCGAAGGAGTTCATCCTCCGCGGCGACTCCGCGCTGCAGATCGCCGCGTTCCGCGACAACTTCCCCGGCAACCTGATCGACGAGACCCGGGCCGCCGAGGCCAGCGGCGACGCGTCGATCACCGCCTTCCTCGCCAACGCCACCGGCGACCAGGTCCAGCTCTACAACGACACCTACTCCGGACCCGAGGTCGACGAGCGTCGGCGATTGCAGACGCAGGCCTTCTCCTTCGCCCAGGGCGGCCAGCCGCTCAACCTCGACGGCACCAAGCTCGGCCAGGACTCCACCGTCGCCGCGGACAAGCTGCGCGCGGTCGAGGTCAACCTGCTGACCCAGCTGCGCGCGCAGGCCGACGAACTGGCCAGCAACGCGGTCCGGTCGGCGTGGGTCGGCGGCGTCATCGTCCTCGCCGCGCTGGTCGCCGCGCTGATGCTGATGCTCGTCATCGCCCGCCTGATGCTGCGCCCGCTGCGAGTGCTGCGGAAGACCGCGCTGGACGTCGCCTACACCCGGCTGCCGGAAACCGTGCAGGCGATCCTGGACGACCCGGACCCGGTCAACGCCTCGAAGAAGGCGGTCGACCCGGTTCCGGTCCTCACCCGCGACGAGATCGGCGAAGTGGCGCGCTCGTTCGACGTGGTGCACGAGCAGGCGGTCAAGATGGCCGCCGAACAGGCACTGCTGCGCGAGAACGTCAACGGCATCTTCGTGAACCTCTCCCGGCGGTCGCAGCGGCTGGTGGAACGCCAGCTCGGCGTGATCGACCGGCTCGAGGCCGACGAGCAGGACCCGGACCATCTCGCGAGCCTCTTTGAACTCGACCACCTGGCGACCCGGTTGCGCCGGAACGGCGAATCGCTGCTGGTGCTTTCGGGCGCGGGCCTCGCGAAGTCGGTGCCGAAGCCGGTGCCGGCGGCCGACGTGATCGGCGCGGCGGTCTCGGAGATCGAGCAGTACGCCCGTATCGAGATCGGCATCGTGCCCGAGGTGGCGGTGCAGGGCCTCGCGATCCACGACCTCGTGCACGTGCTCGCGGAACTGCTCGACAACGCCACGTACTTCTCCGAACCGGAAACCAAGATCACCGTCCGCGCGGTCATCACGCGCAAGAAGGCGCTGGCGATCCAGGTCACCGACCACGGCGTCGGGATGACCGAGGAACGTCTCGCCGAGGTCAACGAGCGCCTCGCCGACCCGCCGGACCTGGACGTGTCGGTGACCCGGCGAATGGGTCTGTATGTGGTCGCCCGGCTGGCCCAGCGCCACGGCATCGAGGTGCGGCTGCGCGAGAACGAGGACATCGAGGGCGGCGTGATCGCCCGCGTCGTGGTCCCGGTCGAGCTGCTCACCCAGGTCCGGATGGTTTCGCCGACGATGCGGAACACCCCGCCGCCGCCGAACCGCAACGAGGTTTCGCACCCGAGCCTGCCGCCGCTGAACCGCGAGCCGGAGCCGCCGAACCCGCTTCCGCTCGCGCCGCCGCCCGCGGCAGCCGAGCTGACCGAGGCGATGGGCTCGGCGGGCGGTGCGTCGGAGAACGGCGGTCTGGTCCCGCTCGACCAGCCGATCAGCCTCGACGACCTCGTCGCGGGCAACCGCGCGGCTGGTCCGTTCCTCAGCCCGGCGACGCCTGCCTCGGAAACGCCGGCGTGGCCGACCGCGGAGGACCTCGCGCCGCTCACTCGCGAGTCGTATGGCGAGGGCGCGAGCCTGGCGCAGACCGAGTTCCCGCCGCTGGTGCTGCCGAAGCGGGAGCCGAAATACGTCGCGCCGGAAGCTCCGAAGGAGCAGCCGCCCGCCGAACCGGACGGTTCCGCCGCGCTCGAGGACGACGTGCCCACCCGGCGGCTGCCGATCTACCAGTCGGTGCTGTCGCGCTGGTTCAGCGAGGGCGAGGACGGCGAGAACGGCACCGGCGCCGCCGGGTCCGCCGCGCCGGAACCGGAAGCCGCCGAATCCCCGGAGGTCCCCGAGAGTCACGCGGCTCCGGTCGAGCCGCAGGAGACCCGGGCCGCCGAGCCCGAGCGGCGGCCCGCGCCCGCGGCGCTCGAATCGACGCCGCTCTACCCCGGTTCCGAGGAACCGGAGGACGACAGCTGGCACAGCGTCTCCGACGAGGGCTGGCACGCGGCGCAGTCGCTGCTCGAGTCCAAGAACGAGGAGATGACGTCCGCCGGGCTGCCCAAGCGCGTGCCCAACGCGTACCTGGTCCCCGGCTCGATCGGCAACGCGCCGGAACCGGCGCAGGCGCAGAACTCGTTCACCGACGCGACCGCCGGAATGCCCGGAACGGGTGCGATGACCCGCTCGGCGACGGCTGCCCGCAGCCGGATGGCAAGCTTCCAGCGTGGGTACAAGTCCGGTAGGCACGCACTGAAGGAGCGGCCGCCGGACGCCCGGCTCGACGACGACGGGGTTCGCGTCACCGGGGCCGGGTATGTGAGCGACAGCAGTGAGGAGCGAGAGTGACACGGGCGGGAGTGCAGCCGGGAGGCGGCTCGGTGCAGCCGAACGGCAGGCAAGCCGGCGGCGGGGCGAGCAGCTTCGCGTGGCTGATCACGGACTTCGTCCACCGGGTGCCCGGTGCGGCGCACGCGGTGGTCGTCTCGGCCGACGGTCTGCTGCTCGCGTCTTCGCGCGGGCTGCCGAAAGACCGGGCGGACCAGCTGGCGGCCGTCGCCTCGGGGCTGACCAGCCTCGCGCGCGGGGCGGCGAAGGTGTTCGAGGGCGGCCCGGTCGCGCAGACCGTGGTCGAGATGGCGAACGGATTCCTCTTCCTGATGTCGGTGTCCGACGGCTCGTGCCTCGCGGTGCTGGGCTCGCCGGAGAGCGACATCGGCTTGGTGGTGTACGAAATGACGCTGCTGGTCGAACGGGTCGGCCAGCAGCTGACACCGGAGATGCGGGCACAACTGCAGGGCGCTGCGGTCCGTCGCTAGGCGGACCTAGGACTACAGGAGTAAACCGTGGACGACGGGCGCTTGCGCGGCGATGGCCGGCTCGGTGACGAGCACACCGGGGGCTGGGGCGATCGGGACCAGAGCCGGGAGGACTGGAAGTCCTTCCGGGACCGGGTCGACCGCGAATGGCGTTCGAGGGACGTCCAAGCCGCGGATTCCGAACCGGTGCGCGAACCGCCGAACTGGCTGACCGATTCCAACGCCGGGCAGCAGCCGGGCATCACCGCGGTGCCCGGGTACCGCGAGCGGCTGCTCGGCGGGCCGGGTTCGGAGCTGTTCGGCGGGGCGAGCGGACCGCTGTACGACTCGGCCGAGTTCGCCGCGTTCAGCGCCGAACGCGACGGGTCGCCGGGGCCGCCGAGCTACCCGTCGAACGAGCTGGCCGCCGCGCTGCCGATGCAGGCGGCCGGCGAATACGTGGACGAGCCCGCCGAGGTGGAGACCTCCGGGCTGGTCCGGCCTTACTTCCGCACCCGAGGGCGCACGAAACCGACCTACGACCTCGCGATCGAGGCCCTGGTCTCGACGAGCGAGCAGGGCCGGGTGCTTGACCGCGTCCGAGTGCCGGAGCACCGGTCCATCTGCGACCTGTGCCTCGACACCCGGTCGGTCGCAGAGGTGGCCGCGCTGCTGCGGCTGCCGCTCGGCGTGGTGCGAGTGCTGATTGGTGACGTGGCGGGCCTCGGCCTGGTGCTCGTGCACACGAGCAGCAGCACGAATTCGGGCGACCGCCCCAGTATCGAGTTCATGGAAAGGGTGCTCAGTGGGCTTCGGAGAATTTGACTCCGACGCGAACACACCGCATACGGGTCCGACCTCGTCGGCCAAGATCGTGGTCGCGGGTGGGTTCGGTTCGGGCAAGACGACTATGGTCGGGGCGATCTCCGAGATCGACCCGCTGACCACCGAGGCCATGATGACCGAGGCCAGCGTGGGCCACGACGACGTGTCGGCGACGCCGAACAAGTCGACGACCACGGTGGCGATGGACTTCGGCCGGATCTCGCTCGACTCCGACCTGGTGCTGTACGTGTTCGGCACGCCGGGCCAGCACCGGTTCTGGTTCATGTGGGACGACCTCGCCGTCGGCGCGATCGGTGCGGTCGTGCTCGTGGACACGCGCCGGCTCGCGGACGCGTTCCCGTCCATCGACTTCTTCGAGAACCGGAAGCTGCCGTACGTCGTGGCGATCAACTGCTTCGACCGGCTGCTGCACCACCAGATCGAAGACGTGCGGCACGCGCTCACCATCTCGCCGTCGGTGCCGATCATGGCGTGCGACGCGCGGGAGCGGGATTCGGCGAAGCAGGTGCTGATCTCCGTCGTGCAGCACGCGATCGCGCACGACACGGCTTTGCGGGCGGGCTAGTCCCGTCCGCGGTCCCCGCCGTCGTCTGCGAAGGAGGCGTACGCCGACTCCCAGATTCCCGTTACACCCCGGCTCGGGTGCGGCCGTTGGAGTGAACTCCGCGCGCTTCACCCGCTTCGGGGAGTGGTGCCTCCGAGCGGGGCAGGCTGAGTAGTCCTGTCCCCTCGCGCCCGAGGCCGGCCGCCCCTGATCGGGGCGTCGGACCGGCGGTGACCTGCACGGACATCCCGCTGCGCACGGTGGCCGCCGCCACCACCGAGTGACCCGCGAATGCGTGGTTGTGCATGCGTTCGCGCGACGTTACATCCGGCAGACACGTACCGTGCCCGGGCACACGCTCGACACGACCGGGTGCGTGAATACGCTGGAACGACGACTTCACCGCGGCCGGGCGAGGATGGCCGGCAGACGGCGAACGGGCGTCCGGCAGCGTTCGAGGAGCTTGGAGGGGCAGTGACCGATTCCGACCGGCCAGCGGACCAGGGCACGTTCAGCTGGCTGATCTCGGATTTCGTGCGCCGGGTCCCGGGTGCGGCGCACGCGGTCCTGGTGTCGGCGGACGGACTGATGCTCGCGCCCTCGGAAGGCTTGCCGCAGGAGCGCGCCGAACAGCTCTCGGCGGTGGCGTCCGGGCTGATCAGCCTGACCCAGGGCGCGGCGCGCTGCTTCGAGGCGGGCGGCGTGAACCAGACCGTGGTCGAGATGGAACGCGGATACCTGTTCCTGATGTCGGTCTCGGACGGTTCCTGCCTCGCGGTGCTCGCCGCGCCGACGTGCGACATCGGGACGGTCGCGTACGAGATGACCCTGCTGGTGGAGCGGGTCGGCGAGCAGATCACGCCGGAACTGCGCGCCCAGCTGCAGGGCGGCGGGGTGCTGGGGTAGCCGATGAAGATCTCGGGTTTCGGAGACCAGGACACGGGCGCCTGGGACGCCCTCCACAAAGGCACGGAACGGGAGTCGTTCGACTCGCCGAGCCGGTACGAGCTGAGTTCGCTGAGCATGCGGCTGCCGCATCGGCAGCCGCGGTCCACGCCTCCGCCGCCTCCTCCGCCGCCTGCTGCTCGGCGTCCGGAGCCCGCACCTCGGCCCGCTCCCGCACCTGCTCCGCGTCCGGTGCGGCAGGCGGTCGCCCCGCGTCCGGTGGCCCCGCCTCCTCCCGCTCCTGCTCCGGTCGAGGAGGAGAACTGGGACGACGGCTACGAATGGGTCGAAGACGGCGAGTCCGGTTATTGGGAAGAGCCCCAGCAGAACCACCGCTGGGAAGAGCCGCCGCCACCTCCGCCCGCGCCCAGCCGCCCCGCCGCGCACGACCCGTACTCGTTCGACGAGTACGCCGGTTCGCCCGGTGCCGACGACCGCGTGGTGCCGGAAGGCTCCGCGTACCAGCGTCAGCACGTCGAACAAGCCACCCGCAGCAGGCACGCGCTGGCCGAAGAGCCCGAGGACCGGTACTCCTACCCCGACCCCGGCCCGGCCTCCGGAGTGTCCGAATTGGACCGGTTCTGGTCCGCCGAGGAACCCGCGCAGCCGGAACCGCCCGCGCAGCCGACGAAATCGCGCGTGCGGCCGTACGCGCGAACCCGCGGCCGGACTCGCTCGGACCACAACCTCGCTCTCGAGGCCCTGGTCTCCACCAGCGACGAGGGCCGCCGTTACCGCGGAGTGCGCTCGATCGAGCACCGGCGGATCTGCGACCTGTGCCTGGACACCCGATCGGTCGCCGAGATCGCCGCGCACCTGCACCTGCCGCTCGGAGTGGTGAAGGTACTGGTGGGCGACATGGCCGACATCGGTCTCGTGATGCTGCACCAGACCGATCTGGTGCTGGGGGACCGGTCGTCGAGGGAGTTCATGGAACGGGTGCTGCAGGGGCTTCGCAACCTCTGACCACTCCTGCCCGGCTCAGTTCGCCCGCTTCGCTCTGTTTCGTGCCGTGCTCGCCTGTGCTGCCCGGCCCGCGCGATTCCGTTTCGCTCAGCCAAAACCGCTTCGTGCCGTGTTTGCCTGCCTCGCCCGTTCTGCCCAGCCCACGCGATTCCGTTTTCCTCAGCCAAAACCGCCCCAATGCGGCGTTGGGTGCGTGGGATGCACCCAACGCCGCATTGGGGTTTTCTCAGTAGCGCCGTATGGCGTCGAGTTGGCCGCGTCGGGGCGGCTCTGCTCCCGAGGACGTCCGTGAGGGGAACCCTGCGGGACTCAGAGTCCCTCAGGGTTCCCCTCACGGACACCTGCGTTGCGCACCAGGATCGTCTGCCGCAGGGTTCTTCCTGGTCGTCCGGCGCTGTGAAGGTCCGTGAAGGGCTCCTTGAAGGAATCTGATTCCCTCAAGGAGACCATAAACGACCACAGCGGGAGGCCAG
>NZ_JBEXMH010000013.1:0-91531 GCF_040610415.1 Amycolatopsis sp. NPDC004079
GCTTGTTTCCCGATAATGTTCTTTGTGGGTAACCCTGTGGAAATCAGAGTCCGTGAGGGTTCCCCTCACGGACCTTTCGCGTGCATCGCGCGCCAGGCCCGTCGGCCCGGGCGAGAACCCTGCGCGCTACAGAGAAAACCCCAATGTGGCATTGGGTGCATCTGACGCACCCAATGCCACATTGGGGCGGGATCAGGTGGCGCCGCGGGTCCAGTTCACGGCGGAGCCGAACGGGCCCTGCATCGGCGGACCCGGCGTCAGGCCGGAGATTCCCTTGCCTACCGCCAACGTCTCGGCTTCCTGGAACAGCGGGATCGCGACATTCTGGGACCACAGTTGCGATTCCAGCGTCTTGAGCGAATCGGTGACCGTCGCCGAGCCGGTCAGCGCCGAGTCGATCGTCGCTTGCAAGCCCTGATCGCACAGTCCGGCGGGATTGGCCGGCACCACGGGTTTGGTCTTGTCCGCAGGGGGCAGTTCGGGCGCGCAGCCGTAGTTGGACGCCAGGACCGTCGCCGGGTCGCCGCCCACTGGCTGGCCCACTACGGCGATGTCGACGCCCACCGTGCTGTTCGAATCCGGGCTTGCCTGTTGTTTTCCGTTCACTACCGGCATTGCCAGCAGCGACGAGTACAGGTCGCGCGGCTGCGGTTTGATCTGGTTGACCTCGATGCCGCCCGCGACCAGCTCCGACGCCAGTTCCTTCGCGATCGACGCGTACGGTTCCTGTTCCCCGGGCGACGCGAGCACGATCGACAGCGTCTTGTTTCCCTTGCGCCACACGCCAGCTTCCTTCTTGTACCCGGCGGCGGTGAAGTACTGCTCAGCCTTGGTCGCGTCCGGAGCCGACGGCGGGCCAGCCGGAATGGTTGCGGCGTAGCCCTTCGCCGAAGGCGGGAGGACCTGCGCGTCCGCCTTCAGCGTCGCGGACGGGCCGCCCTTCGCTCCGGCGGAGATCAGCTTTCCGCGGTCCAGCAGCGAGGCGATGCCCGCCCGAACCTGGGGTTCAGACAGCGTCGCGCTGACCGGGCGCAGCAGTACCGACGCGGTCAGCGGGCGCGGCACGGTGTGCAACTGGACTGCCGAGCCGAGGTCGTTCAGCAGCTGCAAGCCGGTGGAATCGGTGTGGGTCAAGGAGAACTGGTCGTTGCCGCTGCGCAGGGCGGTCGCGATGCCGGACGCGTCCGAACGGCGCAGGATAAGCGTGTCGACCGCGGCTGGCTTCTCCCAGTACCGGTCGTTGCGCTGGAGAGTCGCTTCGCCGCGGGCGGTGTCGATGGTCTTGATCGCGAACGGACCGGCTACCGCGGGGAAGCTGGTCGCGAGCGCGTTCGTCCAGCCGCCGGGCGAGTCCTTGAGCAGGTGCTGCGGCAGCAGATTGTCGAACAGCGTCTGCCAGGCCGGGTACGGCTTGCTGAAGGTGACCTCGACGCCCTTGCCGCCGTCACGCGATTCGATGTCCGAGATCAGCCGGTAGCCCGCCGGGTCGATCACGCCGGGGTTCGTCTTCATCGCGTTGGCGAGGTAGATGAAGTCCTCGGTGGCGATCGGGGCCCCGTCGGACCACGAGGCGTCCGGGCGGATCACGTACTTCACCGTGAACGGCACCTGCGACACGACCTCGGCCGAGACCATCAGCGTCTTGTCGAGCGTGCGCGCGCCGTCGTCGGACTGCCGGAACACCGAGGGCAGCAGCAGTTGCGACAGGGCTGTGGTGATCGTCGAGGCGTCCGCGATGCTGTGCGGGTTGTAGCCGCCGACCACGTCGTCCACGCCGACCACGATCTGCGACAGCGCCGCCGCGCTGGTCGTGCTCGACGGCGGAGCCGACGTGACCACCGGGGGCGGCGGGGTGTTCGAACACGCGGCGAGCAGTACTCCCGCCAGCGCGAGCACCGGCCCCAACCGGCGTCCGAATCGCACGCTCGTCCTCCTGAAAGTTCCCGCCGCGCTCCGTGGTCCGAGCGGACATGCTGCCATGACAGGGCGGGGGCCGGCATCGAGATTCCCACATCGGCCGCCTCTCCGTGACATCGGAGTGGATACCGCCATAAGAGTGGACGCACGAACCGCTGCCGGGGTTCACGCGAAAGGGCGCCTCCCGGAACGGGAGGCGCCCTTTTTCACCTTCGCGAGGTTCAGCTGTTGTTGTCGCGGCTCTTGGCCCGCGAGCGCTCCTTGGCGCGGGTGTTGATGTCGAGCGTGACCTTGCGGACCCGCACGACCTCCGGCGCGACCTCGACGCATTCGTCGCTCGCGCAGAACTCCAACGCCTCTTCGAGGCTGAGCTTGCGCGGGCGGGCCAGCGTCTCCATCACGTCGGCCGAGGACTGCCGCATGTTGGTGAGCTTCTTTTCCTTGGTGATGTTGATGTCGAGGTCCTCGAACCGCGGGTTCTCGCCCACGACCATGCCCTCGTACACCTCCGCGCCGGGCTCGACGAAGAACGTGCCGCGGTCGGCGAGCTGGATCATCGCGTACGCGGTGATCGGGCCCGAACGGTCGGCGACCAAGGAGCCGCTGTGCCGGGTGCGGATCTCGCCCGCCCACGGGAAGTAGCCCTCGAACACGTGGTTCGCGATGCCGGTGCCGCGGGTTTCGGTGAGGAAGTCGGTGCGGAAGCCGATGAGGCCGCGCGACGGCAGCACGTAGACCAGCTTGATCCGGCCGGTGCCGTTGCCGCTCATGTCCTCCATGCGGCCCTTGCGGGACGCGAGCAGCTGCGTGATCGCGCCGAGGTGCTCCTCGGGCGAGTCGATGTACAGGCGCTCGAACGGCTCGTGCAGCTTGCCGTCGATCGTGCGCAGCACCACCTGCGGCTTGCCGACGGTCAGCTCGAAGCCCTCGCGGCGCATCTGCTCGACCAGGATGGCCAGCGCCAGCTCGCCTCGGCCCTGCACCTCCCAGGTGTCCGGGCGCTCGGTCGGCAGGACGCGGATCGAGACGTTGCCGATCAGCTCCTGGTCGAGACGGGCCTTGACCAGCCGCGCGGTGACCTTGTCGCCGCCGTTGCGCCCGGCCAGCGGCGAGGTGTTGACGCCGATGGTCATCGAGATGGCTGGCTCGTCCACGGTGATCCGCGGCAGCGCGACGGGATTCTCCGCGTCGGCGAGGGTGTCGCCGATGGTGATGTCCGGGATGCCCGCGATCGCGACCAGTTCGCCGGCGCTGGCCTCGGCCGCCGGGACGCGGGTGAGCGCCTCGGTGACGAGCAGCTCCGAGATCCGGACGTTCTGCACGGTGCCGTCCTCGCGCATCCAGGCCACGGTCTGGCCCTTGCGCAGCTTGCCGGCGTGGATGCGGATCAGCGCGATGCGGCCGAGGAAGTTCGACGCGTCGAGGTTGGTGACGAGCGCCTGCAGCGGGGCGTCCAGGTCCGCGGCCGGGGCCGGGACGTGCTGGAGCAGGGTCTCGAACAGCGGGTCGAGGTTCTCGCTGTCGGGAAGGCCGCCGTCCTCGGGCTGCTCCAGCGACGCCTTGCCGGCGCGCGCGGAGGCGTAGACGACGGGGAGGTCGAGGATCGCGTCGAGGTCGGCGTCCTCGATGTCGCCCGCCAGGTCGAGCAGCAGGTCGTGGGTCTCCTCGACGACCTCGGAGATCCGCGCGTCCGGCCGGTCGACCTTGTTGACCAGCAGGATCACCGGCAGCTTCGCCTCGAGCGTCTTGCGCAGCACGAAGCGGGTCTGCGGGAGCGGGCCCTCGCTCGCGTCGACCAGCAGCACGACGCCGTCGACCATGGAGAGGCCGCGCTCGACCTCGCCGCCGAAGTCGGCGTGGCCCGGGGTGTCGATCACGTTGATGGTGACCGTGCCGTCGGCGGTCTGACGGTGGATGGAGGTGTTCTTCGCGAGAATGGTGATGCCCTTTTCCCGCTCGAGCTCACCGGAGTCCATCACGCGGTCGACCAGCTCGGCGCGTTCGGCGAAGGCGCCGGACTGACGGAGCATGGCGTCGACCAGGGTGGTCTTGCCGTGGTCGACGTGGGCGACGATCGCGACGTTGCGCAGGTCGGGCCGGGTCTTGCCGGACGCGCGGCCGGTTTCGACCGCGGTGGCGCTGGCTGCGGGCACGCGAAGACTCCTGAACTTCGAAGAAAAAAGGCGGGTGGCACCGCGCGGCGGGTCGGGATGACGGGCACCGGACACTGCGACCGGCTCTCGCTGACCGGCTTTGGCCACACGCGGACTTCAACCAGGATACCTGTTGGGTTGGTGTGAGGAGCGCCACGCCCCATGATCGGTTAGGCTCACCTAACCTTGTGGGTGTTGTCGCAGCCGGGTTGAGGAGTGTGCGGTGGGCAAGAAGCACGCGGATGATCCCCGGGCTGTGGTGCGGAAGCTGATGAAAGCCGGGAAGGTCAAGAAGAAGTGCTGCCGGTCGAAGGACCGGTGCAAGAAGTGTCCGGTTTTGGCGCTGAAGAAGGCCAAGAAGCAGGTGGAGAAGGCTGCTTGAGGGCGTTCTGTCGCGGCTCGTCGCCTGGCGGCGACATTGCGCACGTTGGTTGCGTGGGGCACCCCGAAGCTTGATTGTGCTGACGGTCTGAGGGTGGTTGTCAAGGCTGGAAAGATGCCTTGACAACCACCCTCAGACCGCATTTTGGCTTCGTATCGGGGTGCGGGGGTGGTGTGGGTGCACCTCGAGTTGGGTGCATCGGCCGCGGTTCGCGTGGCCGGGGCTAGCGCCCCAATGTGGCATTGGGTGCATCTGACGCACCCAATGTGGCGTTCGGTGCATGCGACGCACCCAACGCCACATTGGGGCGCATCCCGGCGGCGGCAGGGCGGGGCGGGGCGGGGCGTGAGGGGAACCCTGAGGGACTCAGAGTCCCTGAAGGTGGCCCTCACGGAATTCGCTAGTTGTTGTCCAGGAGTTCGTTCACCAGGTTCAGTTCCGGGGACGTCCTGGTGGGCTGGAAGTGGATGATTTCGTAGGTCGCCAACTGGGCGATCGCGAAGGGGTCGGTGGCCAGGATCGCGTCCAGCCGCGCGCGTTCCATGGGGCGGGTGATCAGCACGCCGCCGGTGCGGGGTTTTTGGCCTCCCGACGCTAAGAAGTGGCCGTCTTCGTACTGCTTCGTGAGCCACTCGTTGTGGGCTGGGAGGGCGCGGTCGATTTCCGCTAGCGGAACGATGTACGTGAGCACGACGACGAACATGGTTCGAACCGTAGTCCGGTGCTAGGCTCGCCGCATGCGTTTCCAGAGCACTCAGTGGTGGCCGCCCGTTGGCGGCCCGCTTGCTCTGCGCTGAAAAACCAGCGAAGGCCGCCCCGGTGGGCGGCTTTTTTGTGTCCGCTCCCGGGGTTCTGCTCAACCTAGGGAGAGGGAAATCCAATGGTCCAGCTGTCCGGCATCACGCCGTCCGGTCACGTTCAGCTCGGCAACCACCTCGGCGCGTTGCGGCGGTGGGCGGCTGAGGGCGGAGCGGACGATCTGTACTTCGTGTCCGATCTCCATGCGATGACTACCGCGCACAATCCGGCGAGGTTGCGGTCGTTGGCGACCGAGCAGCTGGCCGTGCTGGTGGCTGCGGGGATCGCGCCGGAGCGGGTGTTCGTGCAGTCTGATCTTGCTCGGGAGCTGGGTGCGTTGACCTGGGTTTTGGAGTGCACGTGCTCGTACGGCGAGGCGGCGCGGATGATCCAGTTCAAGGAGAAATCCAAGGGGCAGGCGGGAGTTCGGCTCAGTCTGCTCACTTATCCGGTGTTGATGGCGGCTGACATTCTGTTGCAGGGCGCGGATGAAGTGCCGGTTGGCGAGGATCAGCGGCAGCATGTCGAGTTGGCTCGCACGCTTGCTCGGCGGTTCAACTCCACGTACGGCGAGGTGTTCGTCGTGCCGGAGGCGACGTTGCCGCCTGCCGGGGCGCGGGTGAAGGATCTGGCCGAGCCGACGCGGAAGATGTCCAAGTCCGCGCAAAATTCCGTGGGCGTGGTGTTCGTGCTGGACGAACCGGATCAGATTCGGCGCAAGATCCGCAAGGCTCAGACGGACGGGGACTCGGTGCCCGCGTACGACCCGGAGAACCGGCCGGGGATCTCGAATTTGCTGGAGATCCTGGCTGCTTGCGTGGGCGGCGAGCCGGCGGAGCTCGCGGACAAGTATCCGTCGTACGGCGTGCTCAAGGACACAGTCGCCGACGCGGTGATCGAGGAGTTGCGTCCGGTTAGGGAAGGCACGCGCGCGTTGCTCGACGACGTCACCGAGTTGGAGCGGGTGCGCAAGGCGGGCGCGGAGCGGGCGATCGACCGCAGTTCGCACCGGGTGTCCGCGGCGTTGCGGATGGTCGGGGCTGCTTGAAGGGCCTCGTGAGTGCCGGTTCTACTCGGAACCGGCACTCACGAGCTCATGCAGCGCGGGCAGCAGATCCCGGTCCGCCGGAAGCCAGTCCAGATCGTCCAGTTCGTCGTGTCCGACCCAGCGCAGGGCGGTGTGTTCGACCGCTCGCGGCTCGTCGCCGGGCGAAAGCAGCGCGGCGGAGTACACGCGCAGCACTTTTCCGCCCGGCAGCGGGATCTCCGGGCCGACGCGGTCGCCGACGGTGACCACCACGTCCAGTTCCTCGTGGCATTCCCGGGCCAGCGCGAAGGCTTCGGTCTCGCCCTCTTCTACGCGCCCGCCCGGCAGTTCCCACTGGCCCGCGTGATGCGGCGGCCAAGCTCGTTGCTGGGCAAGAAGCTTGCCGTCGCGCACCAGTGCCGCCCCGACGATGACCGCGTCCATGCGCCCAGTCTCCCCCACCGGATTCACCAGTCCGCTCCCGCCCGCCAGGTGACCTCGAACCGCGCGCCGCCGTCCGGTGACTCCCCGACCCGGACCTGGCCGCCTCGGCGGCGGACCGTTTCGGCGACCATCGCCAGGCCCAGCCCGGTTCCGCCGGACGAGCGCGCCCGGTCGTCGGACACCCGATAGAACCGGTCGAACACCTTGCTCCGATGCTCGGGCGCGATGCCGGGGCCGTCGTCGTCCACCACGACTCGGACCTTCGAGCGTGAAGCGAGCACGGACACCACGATCTGACCGGACGCGTACCGGCAGGCGTTGCGCAGCAGGTTGTCCAGCACCAGTTCGACCTCCTGGTGCGCCGCCGAGGCCCAGGCCTGCGCCACCGCGCTGCTCACCCGCGTGTTCGGCGTCCCGGACGGCAGCCGCCGCACGGCCGCGCGGACCTCGGACACCACCTCGACCGGTTCCGCGGGCGGCACCTCGCCGGCGTCGGAGCGAGCCAGCGTGAGCAGGCCGTCGAGCAGGCCGGACAGCCGTTCGGACTCCTCGAGGATGTCCGAGAGCGTCTCCTGCGACAGCTCCGGATCGGGATTCGTGACGGCCACCTCGGCCTGCACGCGGATCGAGGCGACCGGCGAACGCAGCTCGTGCGCCGCGTCGCCGGTGAACCTGCGCAGCCGCTGGCTGACCTCTTCCTGACGTTCGAGCAACGCGTTGAATTCCTCGGCCAGCGCGCGCATTTCGTCGTGCGACGTCGGCAGCGGCAGCCGGGACCCCGGAGGCAGCGCGCGCACCAGCCCGCGCATCCGAGCCACCGGCCGCAGCGCGAGCCGGACGACCAGCCAGGTCGCCAGGCCCGCCACCAGCGCGCCGACCAGCGCGACCACGACCAGCCACAGCCCGCCGTAATGCACCGCGGCGGCGAATCCGACGAGCCCGGCCCCGGCGACGACCAGCCGCTGGCTGCCGTTCGGCGTGCTGACCACCTGGCCGCGCCAGCGCGATCCGTCGGACTGCACCGGCAAACCCGCCTTGAGCTGCGACACCTCCGGCTCGGTCAGCTTCGGCCGGGCTTGGCCGTCGACCGGAGCGCCGGAAATGTCCAGCACCCGCACGGAAACCGGGTCCGCCGAGGTCAACGGCGTCCCGGTGGAGACCGCACCGGCCGCCGGGACGAGCGCGGCGGTCAGCTCCTCGTCGACCGAGTCAGTGAGCAGCGGGTCGAGCTTGTTGGCCGCCAGCGCGGCGAGGCCGAGCAGACAGCCGAGGGTGATCGCCGCGGCCAGCACGGTGATCCGGACCTGCAGTGAACGACCGCTCCACCACGACGACGGCGAGCCGGTCACCTGACCTCGTCGAGCTGGTCGTCGGAGGCGAGATAGCCGTGCCCGCGCACCGTCCGCAGGATCGAGCCCGCGCCGACCGCGTCGAGCTTGCGCCGCACGTAACCCACATACACCTCAACGAGATTCCGTGTGACGGCCTGCTCCTCGCCCCACACCGCGCGCAGCAGCTCGTCCTTCGTCACGACCGTCCCGGAACGGCCGACGAGCACCTCCAGCAAGCCGAACTCGCGCGGGCTCAACGGCACTTCGTGCCCGTCCCAGCGGACCTGCCGCAACGCCCGGTCGACCTCCAGCGCACCGAGTTTCAGCGCACCGCGTGACGCGTCCGGCCCGGCGCGGCGCAGCACCGCCCGCACCTGGGCGACCAGCACGACGAACGAGAACGGCTTCACGAGGTAACCGTCGGCGCCGAGGTCGAGGCCGTCGGCCTGGTCGATCTCGCCGTCCTTCGCGGACACCAGCAGCACCGGCGTGGTCACGTTCTCCGCGCGCAGCCGTTCCAGCACGCGATAGCCGGACAAGCCGGGCAGCATGATGTCCAGCAGCACGACGTCGAACGAACCGGTCCGCGCGAGCTGCAGCCCGGTCGGCCCGTCCGCGGCGGTGACCACGTCCATGTCCTCCGCGCGCAGGCCGCGCTGCAGCGCCTTGCGCACGCCAGGTTCGTCGTCGACCACCAGCACCCGAGGTTTCACGATCCTCATCATGGCCGGTTTGCGCAGTTGACGCGCGTACTCTCAGTGCGATCTCAGCTAGCCGGGCCGAACATTCAGGGGTATCTCAGCCTCGGCGGGGGAACGTCTGCACCGGGAGCCGGGCCCACCAGAGCCCGGGAACACAGGGAGAGACGAGATGGATCCGAAGAAGAAGGCCATCACAGCGGCCGTCGTCGGCACCGCGCTCGGTGTCGGGGGACTGGTTGTCGTGGCGATGCCTGCCTCGGCGGGGGACGCGCCGAAGCTGCCACAGGTCAGCGCGGAGGACTTGGTCCAGTCGGTGGTCACCGCCAAGCCGGCGCCGTTCGACGGCACCGTGACGGTAAGCAACGACCTCGGCCTGCCGAAGATGGCGACCGGCGCGATCCCGGGGGCGGGCGCGCTGGGCGTCGACTCGGCGCAGGTGTTCAGCGACGGCGCCGGCAAGACGAAGGTGTCGCTCACCAAGGGGCAGGCGCAGGAGACGATCATCCACAACGGCAACACCGTGTGGGACTACGACTCCAAGACCAACAGCGCGACCAAGACCACGATCCCGGCCGAGGTCGCGACCAAGCAGCACAAGCCGGCCGAGGGCCAGGCCGCCGACCCGTCCACCGCGGCCAAGGAACTGCTGGCCAAGGTGCGCGAGAGCAGCAACGTCGCGGTCGACGGCACGGCGACGGTCGCCGACCGCCCGGCGTACGAGCTGGTCCTCACGCCGAAGCCGACCGAACGCACGCTGCTGCGCGAGATCCGCGTCGCGGTCGACTCGCAGACCCGGATGCCGCTGCGGCTTTCGGTGCTGAGCAACGGAACCACCGCCCCGGCGCTGGAGCTGGCGTTCAGCAAGATCGAGTTCGCCGACCAGTCCGCCGACCTGTTCGCCTTCACCCCGCCCAAGGGCGCGAAGGTGACCGAGAAGCAGGCCAAGATCGACGACCGCGACAAGGCGCTCGCGAACGAGGCCAAGCAGGCCACCAAGTTCGTCGGCGACGGCTGGGACACCGTCGTCACCGGCAAGGTGCCCGCGGACCTGATGAAGCCCAAGCAGGCCCAGGGCGACGAAAAGGGCGGCGCGGACGTGCAGAAGATGCTGAGCCGGTTCGCCAAGCGGGTCAACGGCCCGTGGGGCAGCGGCTACCTCTTCACCACGAAGGTGGGCGGAGCGGTACTGACCGACGACGGCCGGTTCGCCGCCGGCGCGGTCCCGGAGCAGGTGCTCTACGAAGCGCTGGGCGCCAAGTGACCAGCATCGCGGTCGAAACCGGGGCGGGCATCTCGGACGAGGTGCCCGCCCCGGCGGTCCCGCTGGCCGCGCGCACCCGAGGGGTGCGCAAGGTCTACCGCAGCACGGTCGCGGTGGACCACGTGGACCTGGACGTTCCCGAGGGCGCCGTGCTCGGCATGCTCGGGCCCAACGGTTCGGGCAAGACGACCACGATCCGGATGCTGCTCGGGCTCGTCCGCCCGACCGCGGGCGAGGTCGAACTGCTCGGCCGGAAGATGCCGGAGGAGTCCGCGCACGCGCTGCCGGACGTCGGCGCGCTGGTCGAGGGGCCGGGCTTCCACCCGTTCCTCTCCGGCCGCGACAACCTGCTGCGGTTCGCCGCCGCCGAGCCCCGGCTGGCGTCGTCCGCGATCCCCGGCGCGGTCGACTCCGCGCTGGACCGGGTCGGGCTGTCGGTCGCCGCGCGCCGCCGGTACAAGGGCTATTCGCTCGGCATGAAGCAGCGGCTCGGCTTGGCGAGCGCGCTGCTGGTGCCGCGCCGGATGGTCGTGCTCGACGAACCCACCAACGGTCTGGATCCGGCGGGTACCAGGGAGATCCGCCGTATCATCGCCGATCTGCACTCCGACGGCGTGACCGTGGTGGTTTCCTCGCACCTGCTCGCCGAGGTCGAAGCGACCTGTACGCACGTGGCGGTGCTGCAGTCCGGCACGGTGGTCGCGCAAGGCGAGCTGTCGGACCTGCTGGAGTCGGGGAACGCCGCGCTGCTGGTGCGCACCCCGGACGCCGAGCAGGCGGTGGAAACGTTGCGGGAGAACCGGATCGGGGCCCGGCTGACGCCGGACGGCGTCCGAGTCGACCTCACCGCGACGCCTTCGCCGAGGGTGCTGCAGGTGCTCGTGCAAGCGGGCGTCGAGGTGCACGAGGCGACCCGGGCGCGAACCGGGCTGGAGGACCTGTTCGCGCGGCTGACCGAAGGGGAATCGGCGGCTGGCGAAGAAGCTGAGGGGGAATCATGACTGCCGCTGCGGTCGCGGTGCCGGTAAGCCGGACCGGACACGACACGGTGCCGTTGCTCCGGCTGATCGCCGCGGAGCTGCGCTGGATTTTCCACCGGCCGCGCACGCTCGCCGTGCTGGGTCTGCTGGCGCTGGTGCCGATCGTGATCGGGATCGGCCTCACGTTCGTCGGCCAGAACTCCGGGAGCAACGCGCCGGACGACAGCGGCGGCGCGCTGCTGGTGTCGGCGGTGAACAACGCGTTCGTGCTGCCGATCGCCGCGATGGTCATGACGCTCACGCTGCTGCTGCCGCTCGCCTCCGCGATGGCGGGCGCGGACGCGATCGCGGGCGAGGCCGCGCACGGCACGCTGCGCGGGTGGCTCATCGCGCCGGTGAGCCGGGGACGGCTGCTGACGGTGAAGGCGTTCGGCGTCGCGACGGTGTCCGTGGTCGCGGTGCTCGCGATGTGCGTGACCGGCGTGGCCACCGGGTTGATCATCAACGGCACGGATTCGCTGTTCACGCTGTCGGGCACCACGTTGTCGCTCGGCGAGGCGCTGCTGCGGATCCTGCTCGTCGGCGGCTGGATCGTGCTGCAGCTGTGGGCGGTCGGCGCGATCGCGCTGGCGGTGTCGAGTTTTACCGAGCACCCGATGCTCGTGGTCGCCTCGGTGCTGGCGATGAACATCGTCTTCACGATTCTCGGCTTCCTCAGCTCGCTGAAGGCGGTGCACCCGTTCCTGCTCACGCAGAACTGGACACTCGCCCCGGCCTCGGCCCTGCAGGATCCGATGACGCTGTCGATGATGGGCGAAGGCGCGGTCCGCGCGGCCTGCTACATCGTGGTGGGGCTGTCGATCGCCTACGGACGCCTCGTCACCCGGGACGGCTGACCTGGGGGTTCAGCCCACCACGGCGATCCCGTCCGGATCCGGCTCGAGCCGGACGGGGTCGCCGGCCCGGTAGTCCGCCCCGGCCGGGGCGATCGCGTCCACAGTGGACTCTCCGCAGCGGACGACCAGCCGCAGATGCTCTCGCCGATGCACCGCGGCGGTCACTTCGCCGAGTACACCCTCTTTGGCGCCTTTCAAGCCGTGCGGACGCAGTCCGAGCCTTACCGGGCCGTCGTCCACTCCCGTGATTTCGACAGTGCCCAGCTCGGTCCGCACCACGCCGTCGGCCGCGGTGCCGTCCAGGAACGTGGTGACGCCAAGGAATCGCGCCACGTCGTCGTCCACCGGCTTGTTCCACACCGACCGGACCGCGCCCTCCTGCCGGATTTCCCCGGCGTCGAGCACTGCCACGCGATCGGCGAGCGTGAACGCTTCCTCCTGATCGTGCGTCACGAGCAGCGCGGTGATCTTGCTGCGCCGCAACAGATCCGCCAGGTCGATGGCCAGCTGCTCGCGGAGTCCAGCGTCCAATCCGGACAGTGGCTCGTCCAGCAGCAGCAAACGCGGTTCCGGAGCCAGCGCGCGAGCCAACGCGACGCGCTGCGCCTGTCCGCCGGACAGCTCGGTCACCCGTCGCCGTTCGTAGCCCTCTAGGCCGACCAGCTTGAGCAGTTCCTCGACGCGCGCCGCGTGCCGTTCTCGAGGCACGCCGTGCATCCGCAGGCCGAACGCGATGTTCGCGGCGACGTCGCGATGCGGAAAGAGCTGTCCGTCCTGGAACACCAGACCGAATTCGCGCTTGTGCACCGGCACCGCGGCGAGATCGGTGCCGTCCCAGGACACCGAACCGGACGACACCGGCTCCAGCCCGGTGATCGCGCGCAGCAACGTCGACTTGCCTGAACCGGACGGGCCCAGCAACGCGAGCACCTCGCCGTCGGCGATGTCCAGCTTCGCGTCGCGGACCGCGGCGAACGATCCATAGTGGACAGTCAAGTCCCGTACCGTGAGCGCCATCAGAACTCCCCGACCGTGCTGCGGCCGCGGACCGAGCCGAACCGGTCGATCAGCGCCACCGCCACCACAGTCACCACCATGAGCAGGGCGCACGCGGCGTACGCCATCTGGTTGTTCAACTCCCCCGGCCTGCTGATCAGCGTCGCGACGGCCACCGGGAGCGTCGGCGCGTCCGGCCGGGCGAGGAAGCTGGTCGCGCCGAACTCGCCGAGCGCGACGACGTACCCGAAGCCCGCCGCGGCCACCACCGACCGCGCGACCAGCGGAAAGTCGATCTCCCGCCACACCCGCGCCGGGCTCGCGCCGAGCGTCGCGGCGGCCTGGCGCAACCGGACGTCCACCGCGCGCAGCACCGGCAGGATCATCCGCACCACCAGCGGCATGATCACCAGCGCTTGAGCGAACGGCACGAGCAGCGGCGACGTGCGGAGGTCGCCGGGCAACGCGTCGAGCGTCACCAGGTAGCCGAAGCCAACGGTCACCGCAGACACGCCCAACGGCAGCATCAACGCGACGTCCATGGTTTCGCCCATCCCGCGCGCGAGCCCTCCCGGCGAACGGCGGAGCGCCACCAGCACCACACTCGCGACCAGACCGACAGCCATCGCCAGCAGCGTCGCATCAGTGGCCGCGGCGAGCGAGTTCTGCGCCGCGATCCAGCCGGAAACCTGCAGTGCGTCGTTCTGCCCAACCGTGTTCAGCGCGCGGTATCCGGCAAGGCTCCATCCGTCCGAAGTGGACACCGACTCCAGGAGCAGCGAGACGATCGGTGTCAGCAACAGGCCGAGCACCACGACCGCGGCGCCGACCGTCCACCACTCTGCTCCGCGCGGCCGACGCGCGGTGACCTGCGCGGACCGCAGCTTCACCGCGTTCTCTCGCTTCCGACGCGCCATCGCCCCCAGCACCAGCGCAGCGACGACGGCCGCGAACTGGATCAACGACAACGCAGCCGCACCGGAGAGGTCGAGCAGGTCGACTGTCCGGAGGTAAATCTCGGTCTCGAGCGTCCGGTAGCTACCGCCGCCGAGAATCAGCACCACGCCGAAACTGGTAGCGCAGAACAGAAACACCACCGCAGCAGCAGACGCGATGGCCGGGCCGAGCGCAGGAAGCGTCACCGACCGGAACGCCCGCCACGGCGACGCACCGAGCGCCCGCGCGGCCTCGGTCGCTCGCGGATCGAGATGCGCCCACAGCCCGGCGACCGTGCGCGCGACGACGGCGACGTTGAAGAACGCGTTGGCCAGCACGAGCGGAAGCACGCCACCGTCCGGCCAGATCGCCCGGAAAGCCAGGCCGACAACAACCGTCGGCAGCACGAACGGAACCAGCACGATCGTCCGCGCCAATCCGACGCCCGGCAGCCGGACCCTCGCCAGCAGGTACGCCACCGGCAGCCCGGCGAGCACCGCGACCACCGTCGACGCGGCCGCGCTGGCCAGCGTGAACCCGGCGAGCCGCCACGTCTGCGGGTCGCCGAGCACGGTGTCGACGCCGCCCGCCGAGAACCCCCGGCCGACGATCGCGACGACCGGCCAGGCGAAGAACACCACCAGGAACGCGACCGGCAGCAAGCCGAGCAGCGTGAGCCCGAGGGTGCGCGCGGGGATCACGCGCCCATGAGCGAGCGCCATTCCCCGATCCACTTCTCCCGGCCAGCCTGCACCTTGTCCGCGGGCATGGTGGCCGGCGTCTGCGGCTGCGGCGCCGCGGTGGCCCAGCCCGCGGGCAGTTCGACGCCCTGACGCGCCGGGTAGACGTACATGTTGGCCGCGACCGTCGTCTGGAACTGCTGCGACAGCAGGAAGTCGACGACCTTCTGGGCCTGCGGGACCTGCTTGCCGTTGGTGAGCACGCCCGCGTACTCGACCTGGCGGAAGCAGGTGTCGAGCAGGGCCTTGGTGCGCGGCTTGCCGTCCTCGCCGACCTCAGCGGCCGGCGACGAGGCGTAGGACACGACGATCGGCCGCGGGCCCTTGCCCGACGAGCCGGAGAAGTCCTTGGTGTAGGCCTCCTCCCAGCCGCTGACGGTCTTGAGGCCGTTGTCCTTCAGCTTCTGCCAGTAGCCCTGCCAGCCGTTCTCGCCGTACTTCGCGACCGTGCCGAGCAGGAAAGCCAGCCCCGGCGACGCGGTGGCCGGGCTTTCCGCGACGGTCAGGTCCTTGTACTTGGGGTCGGCGAGGTCGTCGTAGGTCTTCGGCTCCGGGAGGCCCTTGCTCGCGAAGTAGGCCGGGTCGATGTTGACGCACACGTCGCCGAGGTCGACCGCCGCCAGCCGGTGCTGCGGGTCGACGGAGTAACGCTGCGGACCGCGGTCGGCCTCCGGGCTGGTGTAGGGCTGGAAGACGCCCTCGCTGAGCGCGCGCGAGGCGAAGGTGTTGTCGACGCCGTACGCGACGTCGCCGATCGGGCTGCCCTTGGTGAGCACGAGCTTGTTCGTGAGCGCGCCGGCGTCGCCGGACTTGAGGATCTTGAGCTTGATCCCGGACTGGCGCTGGAAAGCGTCGAGCACGTCCTGCGGAGCGGCGAACGAATCGTGCGTGACCAGCGTGACGGTCGGAGTCTGCTGGTCAGAGCTCGCGGACGACCCGCCGGAGTCGCCGCTGGAGAGCGAGCAGGCGCTGGCGAGCACCGAGACCCCTGCGAGACAGGCCACCGTGCGGACGGTCCGCGACATCATTCTTCCCCTCCTGCACTGCGCCGGATGAGGGAGAGCGATACGGCCTCCCTACGCCGGCATGATCCGGATCCAGGTGCGAACGGTCGCGGGTGCGAGGCCCGCCTCTCAGCCCGGCGTACCGGACTCCCGTGGCAATGCCGCAGCGTAGCCGACACCATGGAGTGATGACTCAGCTATTGAACGACTCGGCGGTGGACCAGGCCCTCGGCACCGTCCCGGAGTGGCGGCGCGAGGACGACACCATCGTGCGGACAGTCGAACTTTCGTCCTTCCCGGCGGCGATCGAGGTGGTGGACCGGGTGGCCGTGCTCGCCGAGGAGGCCGACCACCATCCCGACATCGACATCCGCTGGCGCACGCTGACCTTCCGCCTCAGCACCCACTACCTGGGCGGCCTGACCGAACGCGATTTCGCACTCGCCAGGCGGATCGACGAGGTGCTGGCGGCCCGCTGACCAGGTGTGACGTCCGCAACCCTGGCATAACGACCGGCCCCCTCGCGCGTCTCCCGGACAGACGCGACGGAAGGAGCCGGGATGGTCCAGGCACTCGTGGTAGGGATGGGTTCGTTCGGCCTGATGGTGGCCGCCGCGGGCGGGGTGCTGTGGCACACCGCGCGCAACCGGCGTGACCTTGATCACAAGCGGTAACAGTGAGCTAGATCAAGGCGCTATCCCAGCGGTAATCATCGGCACTCGCCCCGCTAGGACCCGCCATGAACAGCACAACCGCCCAGCTCACCGCCGCACAGCGCACGTGGGTCGCGGTGTTCTCGACCGCTGTCGTCCTGTTGTCGATGATTGTGCTCGGCCTGCTCGGCTGAGCATTACGGCAGCGGGAACATCCGGATGAACCAGAACATGGCGAACCCGATGAGCCCGAGCACGACCGACGCGCAGCCGATCACCCGCATCCCGGTCGGCCCCTCGGGGACCGATTCGGCCGGATCCTCCGGGTTCACCGCCACCTGAAGCGCCGCCCTCTCCCCCGGCGAGTTGTCACTGACGGTCTCGGAAAGGCCCTGATAGACGTGTCCGTCAGGGCCGCGGTACTCGTACCGCGGGTAGTAGAGCGACGCGCCGTCGTCGTCGGCCCCTCGCCGCTTTCTCTCGTACCCGGTCACCACGGCCTGAGCCTTCGGCCACGTCGCCAACGCCACCTTGCGCCGCCGGGCTTTCCTCGCCTGCACCACGACGCTGACCACGAGGGCGATCATGAGCGCGCCCCAGATGGCATAAAGAACGATCCGCACCGGGGCATCTTCGCCGGGCGAGCGGCACGAGAGGGACGTTTCGCCGGAGATGCCCCCGCGTGGGTCAGGTCACCGCGTCCCCGGGCGGTAACGCCGGGACTCTCCGATGCCACCTCGCGTGCTCGACCCAGCCCGGCGGCAGCCACTGCCCGGTGACGAGCTGCGGATGCCGGGGATGCACTGCGTTCGCCCACAGCACGAAGAGCAGTTCGGCCCACTCCGACTGGAACAACCAGGACACCGGGCCGGTCTGGCTGTTCCCCGTCACGTGCACGACCGCCGGGGAGACCACCGCCGCGCCGGTGATCGCCTCCCAGTGCCACGAAAGCACCCGCGGCGTGTAGAGGTGAAAGCCGTGCGCGCTCAGATAGAGCGCGCCTCGCTCGATCGGCACCCAACGCGGAACCGCCGCCGCGGCCGCCTGTTGCCGGGCCCGCGACCGGGCGATCGCCCCGCCCACCAGCGAACCGGCCACGAGCCCGACCCCCAGCGCCCCCGTCCCGAACACGAACGGCGTCGACACGCTCCAGCTCCCGTCCCCGAGCGCCCGGAAATCCGAGACGACAACCGACCCGGTGGCCAAGAACCGTTCACCGGGCACGTTCCGTCCGGGAAACGGCGCGAGCACTTCCTCGACCTGGCCAAGATCGGCATTGTCCGCCATCAAGCCCGCCAGGTAGCAGGTGTAGCTCAGCACGTCGTCGCGATAGGTCCATGGCGGTGCCATCGGAGACGGCTGCTCTTTCGCCATTCAAACCCCCTCGCTGAATGAGGAGGCGATCCTAGCGAAAGCCCGGACCGCTATTCGGCCGGGGAAATATTCTGCCGCGTGGAATATTCCACCGTTTCCACTACCCGATCCGGAACCGCTCCCGATATTCGTTGGGCGTCGTCTTTAATGTCCGCCGAAAAGACCGATTCAACGTCGAAACAGTGCCGAATCCGCAAGCCCCAGCGATCCGCGACAAGGTTTCGTCAGTCGTCTCCAGCCGATGCCGCGCCGCCTCGACCCGCGCGTGCTCGACGTAGGCGGCGGGCGTCATCCCCAGCTCCGCCTTGAAAACCCGCGTGATCTGCCGATCCGTCACATGGGCATGCGCGGCGAGATCGGCGACCGTCAACGGATCCGCCAGATGTGCGGCGATGTGGTGCCGCAACTCATCCACGCGCCGAGTCGCGGACGCGGGTTCCAACGACACGCTGAACTGACTCTGTCCACCCGGCCGCCGCAAAAACATCACCAGCTGACGAGCCACCCTCGACGCTAATTCCGGACCGAAATCGTCGGCCACCAACGCCAGCGCAAGATCAAGACAAGCGCTCAGCCCAGCCCCGGTCCACACGCTGCCGTCGCGAATAAAGATCGGATCCGCGTCGACAGTCACCTCCGGATGCTCCGCGGCCAACTGCCGAGCCGTCGACCAGTGCGTGGTGGCGCGCTTGCCGTCGAGCAGTCCCGCCGCCGCGAGGATGTGCGCTCCGACGCAGACGGACGCCACCCGACGCGTCCGCCCAGCCAGCCGCCGCACCTCCGCGACCACCGCCGGGTCACATCGCGCGACGATCTCCCCGTTCTCCCCGGCCGTCACGGCCCCCGGTACGATCAGCGTGTCGATCGCCTTCCCGGACAACTCCGCGAAGGTCACGTCCGGCAACACCCGCACCCCCGCAGAGGTGGTCACCGGGTCCATCGTCCCGGCCGCGAGCACCACCCGATACCCCGTCGGCTGGTCCATTTCCCGCTGCAGCAAGGAAAACACCTCAGCGGGCCCGGTCACGTCGAGCAGGTCGATCCGATCGAACAGGACGACGACCAGCAGCCGCTTCATCGCACTCCTCATGTCGGTTTCTGCGTCTTGCATGTCATTGCCGACATCCGCTGTCGAGTCTAGCGTCGATCGTGCGAACCGGAAACGAGAGGAAACCCCCACCATGGCAAGGAAAACGCTGCGGGAGCTGAACGGTCTCGACCAGACCCCGGCGACACTGGCCGACGCGACGCTGATCATGGTCGACTACCAGAACACCTACACCCGCGGCGTGATGGAACTGGACGGCTGGCGTCCGGCGCTGACCGCGGCTCAAGACTTGCTCGCCAAGGCCCGCGCCGCCGGAACGACCGTGATCCACGTAATCAACGACGGCGGCGAAGGCACACCGTACGACATCCGCGCCGAGATCGGCAGCATCCACCCGGACGTCGCCCCGCTCGAGGACGAGGCGGTCGTCGTTAAGGGCGCGCCGAACTCGTTCGTGAACACCGACCTGGGCTCGCTGGTTGACGAGGCCGGGCACAAGAACGTGGTGATCGCCGGGTTCATGACCAACATGTGCGTCACGTTCACCACCGAGGGTGCCTTCCTGCGCGGCAACCACCCGACCGTCGTCGCCAATGCCTGCGCTACCCGGCCGTTGCTGGCTCCGGCTGGGGAGGTTAGTGCTGAGCAGCTGCATAACAGCGCTTTGGCGACTATCGGAGATCTTTACGGCGTGGTTGTGCCGAGCGTCGCTGAGCTGAACTGAACGTTGGTCGCGGCCTCGGCAGGTCCGCCGTCCTGCCGAGGCTCAAAAATCGATGAACCCCGCAACAACCTCGCGCACAATCCCGTCGGATCCCGGGGTGCCATAGAAGTAGACCGACCCGTATCCCCAGAGGTACTCGTCGATGACGTCCTCGAGTTCCCCGTCGACCGGCCAGCCCTCTTCGTTGACCTGAAACAGAAACTGATGGCCATCGGCACGCACGGCGTCGGCGTAGCTGGGTTCGTTCTGGATCAGGACCGGCTCGTCCGCGATCCGGACCAGCGCGATCGAGTCTTCCTCGTCCGGCATCTCGACGAGCGCCGCCGAACGAAGCCCGGTCCATCCCAGATCGGTCCGCTCGCCGCGGGGTGAGGGCGCGTGCACCAGAGCGCGCATCGCCATGTCCGGGTATTCGAGGTCGCTGTCGCCGATGCTGAATCCGTTGCGCAGCAGGACCGAAATCTCGCTGTCGGGCGCTGTGGGGATAGTCAGCAAATAGCGGTGTGTCTCGAGAAGCGGATGCGCCTCAATCGCCACCGGCGGCGCACCACCGAGGCGACCCCCGTCCTCGCGATCCGGCAAGGACGGGGTGAAGAGCACGGGCATAGGCGGATCATACGAACTAGGACCGACAAATTGGCTTGCCGCCGCGTTCCGGACGGATTTCACCGTGCTCCGGCTTCCCCGGCAATCGGTCGAAGACCGGGGAAGCCAGCCGCGAAACCGGTCAGACGTTGAAGCGGAACTCCACGACGTCGCCGTCCGCCATCACGTAGTCCTTGCCTTCCATGCGGACCTTGCCCGCCGAGCGCGCGGCCGCCATCGAGCCCGCGTCGACGAGGTCCGCGAACGACACGATCTCCGCCTTGATGAAGCCGCGCTCGAAGTCCGTGTGGATGACGCCCGCGGCCTGCGGGGCGGTCGCGCCCTGCGGGATCGTCCAGGCGCGGGATTCCTTCGGGCCTGCCGTGAGGTAGGTCTGCAGGCCGAGCGTGTGGAAACCGGCGCGGGCCAGGGCGTTCAGGCCCGGCTCCAGCTGGCCGACGGACTCCAGCAGCTCGCGCACGGACTCCTCGTCGTCCAGCTCCAGCAGCTCGGCTTCGACCTTCGCATCGAGGAACACCGCGTCCGCCGGCGCGACGAGCTTCGCCAGCTCCTCGCGGCGCGCGTCGTCGGTAAGAACGGCCTCGTCGGCGTTGAAGACGTACAGGAACGGCTTCGTGGTGAGCAGGCTCAGCTCGCGCAGCGCCTCGCCGTCGATGTCCTTCTGCGCCTGGAACAGCGTGCGCCCGGAGTCGAGGATTTCCTTGGCCTTCTGGGCGTTTTCGAGCGCCGGCCGCGCTTCCTTCTTGGTGCGCGCCTCTTTCTCCAGCCGCGGCAGCGCCTTCTCGAGCGTCTGCAGGTCGGCGAGGATCAGCTCGGTGTTGATCGTCTCGATGTCGGACATCGGGTCGATCCGGCCGTCGACGTGCACGACATCCGGGTCGTCGAACACGCGGATGACCTGGCAGATCGCGTTGGCCTCGCGGATGTTCGCGAGGAACTTGTTGCCGAGCCCCGCGCCCTCGGACGCGCCCTTCACGATGCCCGCGATGTCCACAAAGGACACCACGGCGGGCACGGTCTTCTCCGACGAGAAGATCTCGGCCAGCTGGTCCAGCCGCGGGTCCGGCAGCGGCACGACGCCGACGTTGGGCTCGATCGTGGCGAACGGGTAGTTCGCGGCGAGCACGTCGTTGCGCGTCAGCGCGTTGAACAGGGTGGACTTGCCGACGTTGGGCAGGCCGACGATACCGAGGGTGAGACTCACGGCCGGTAAGTCTACGTGCTCGGCGAAGACCCCCGCCGACCCGGTGAGCGCGGCCGCAACGTCGTGTCGGTTTTCCGCCAGTCAGAGCTCTCACCTGCTGGCATCATCGAAGGCATGGCTACCTCGACCATCCCGATCTGGCGCGACACCGAGCGCTGCTACCGCGCGGTGACCGCCCGCGACCAGCGGTTCGATGGCCAGTTCATCATGGCTGTGCGCACCACGGGCATCTACTGCCGCCCGTCCTGTCCGGCGCTCACGCCGAAGGAGCAGAACGTCCGCTTCTACCCGACGTCGGCAGCCGCGCAGGCCGGTGGTTTCCGCGCGTGCCGCCGTTGCCTCCCGGACGCAGTCCCGGGCTCGCCGGACTGGAACGTACGCGCCGACCTGGCCGCCCGCGCAATGCGGTTGATCTCGGACGGCTTGGTCGAGCGTGAGGGTGTGCCCGGCTTGGCCCGTCAACTTGGCTACTCGGAACGCCAGCTCGGCCGCGTGTTGACAGCTGAGCTTGGCGCGGGCCCGATCCGCCTAGCCCGAGCACACCGCGCCCACTCAGCGCGGTTGCTGATCGAGATGTCGCAGTTGCCGCTCACCGACGTCGCGTTCGCGGCCGGGTTCTCCAGCATCCGGCAGTTCAACGAGACGATCCGCGAGGTGTTCGCGACGACTCCGTCGCAGCTCAGAGCAGCTTCGCTCCGCCGCGGAAACCGCAACGAACCAAGCGGCGCGACGCGGCTCAGCCTTCGCCTGCCGTTCCGCGCCCCGTTCGACGCGGCGGGCGTGCTGAATTACCACGCTTCACGGGCGTTGCCAGGCATCGAAGCCGTCTCGGACGACGGCTACGGCCGCACCTTGCGCCTGCCACACGGCCCGGCGTCGGTGTGGGTCAGCCCGCGCGCTGGCTATGTGCAGTGCGACCTGGCGCTCTCCGACCTGCGCGACTTGAGCAGCGCCGTCAGTCGAGTACGGCGGCTGCTGGACCTGGACGCCGACCCGGAAGCCGTCACCCGCGTGCTCTCCGCCGACGAGGCGCTGGCCCCGCTGGTCGCCGCCACCCCGGGAATCCGCGTGCCAGGCGCCGTCGACGGCCCGGAGGTCCTGCTCCGCGCCTTGCTTGGCGAGGACGTGGTCGACGTGGTCCGGCTTGGCGAGCCAGTCCCGCCCGCCGACCCGCCGATGGACACTCTGACAACCCTCTTCCCGACCCCGTCCGCCATCGCCGCGGCCGACGTAAAACCGCTGGTCAAACAGGTCGCCGCCGCGATCGTCGCCGGTGAACTCGACCCGCACGTGGGCCGCGACGCCGACGAACTGCGCACCGAAATGCTCACGGCCGGCGTCGATCCGGCCACCGCCGACTACGTCGTGATGCGGCTGCTCGGCGCCCCCGACGTCCTGCTGGCCGCAGACCCGGCCGTCCGCCGCGGCGCGGCCGAGCTGGGCATCGACCTGACGACGTCCGCACGCGGCTGGCAGCCGTGGAGTTCGTACGCCAGCCGGTATCTCAGTTCCCGAATCGCTTGAGGAGACTTTTCCCGTGCACACCGCCTTCTGGTCCACTTTGGACACCAAGATCGGCCCGTTCACCGCAGTGGTGGCAGGCGACGGAGCCGTACTGGCCTCCGGCTGGACCGGCGACGTCGCCGAACTGACGCCGCTCATCTCGCCGTCGCTGGCCCCGACGACCCTGACCGAACGCCGCGACCTTGGCCCCGTGACCGCCGCGATCCGCCGCTACCACGGCGGTGATGTCGACGCCGTCGCCGACATCGAGGTACGGCAGCGCTCAGGCCCGTTCCGCGAGCACGCGTGGGAGATGCTGCGCAAAGTCCCGGCAGGCAGCCCGGTGAGCTACGCGGAGTACGCCACCCTCTCGGGCAACCCCTCCGCAGTCCGCGCGGCAGCAACCGCCTGTGCCCGCAACGCAGCGGCCCTGTTCGTGCCTTGCCACCGCGTGGTGAGGACCGGCGGAGCGATCGGCAACTTCCGCTGGGGCGTGAACGCCAAGCGGTGGCTTCTGCACCACGAAGAATCCGCCTGACGGTTTGCGCGGCGGCGGAGTCGGGATTGGCCGGACCAAGGTGGCGGGCTTTGCAGAGAGCAACCGGGCGCAGTCGGCGAGCCTGGCTGGCCGAGGGAAGCGGCTGAGCCGAGGCGACGAGCGCGGCGGAGCTGGCTGGGCCACGCTGGTACGCGTTACCGAGCCCAACTGGGTCGCGGCAGCGCGCGTAGCCGGGTGGCTGAGCTGACGCGGCAACCGTGGCGGAGCTGGCTGGGCCCGTTATCCAACGGCCGCCAGTCTCCGCCAAGGGCACTCAGCTCGGCTCACCACTTCAGTAGCGGCCCCCGGCGGCCCTCAGCGACCAGCCAGCCGCCACCGCGTCGTCGCCCGCTTCCGGGCCAAGCCCGTCCGGCCGCGCAGCTAGCTCAGCTCCAGCCGCACCGGCCAGCCGCTCAGCCAGCCCGCTTCCAGTTACGCCGCTTGCCTGCTCTGCCAGCCCACTTCCGGCTATGCCACTTGCCTGTCTTGCCAGCCCACTTCCGACCAAGCCGCCAGCCAGGTCAGTTCCAGCCAAGCCATCCGCAGCCCGGCGCAGGAGCCCCAGCCGTCACCCGGCGCGGGACCCACCTGGTCTTATCAAGCCATCTGCAGCTCCACTCTCGAACCGGTGCGGGACTTCCGCACTCGCAGCCGCGTGGGGATGCGCTGGCGGAGTTCCTCTACGTGCGACACCAGACCCACCACGCGGCCGCCGGCGCGGAGTTCGTCGAGGATGTTCATCACCACGTCCAGCGTTTCGGCGTCCAGGGTGCCGAAACCCTCGTCCACGAAGAGGGTGTCGAGCAGCGCACCACCGGTTTCTCCTGCCACCACGTCGGCTAGGCCCAACGCCAGCGAGAGCGACGCGAGGAACGACTCGCCGCCCGACAGTGTCTTCGCTGGGCGCACCGCGCCGGAGTAGTCGTCCAGCACGTCGAGGCCGAGGCCGCCCCTCGTGCCGCGTGCACCGGCCGCGTCCGAGTGCACGAAGGAGTAGCGGCCCTGACTCATGGTCCGCAGTCGCGCGGTCGCCGCGAGTGCGACCTCTTCCAGCCGGGCAGCCAGGACATACGAACGCAACGACATCTTCCGCGCGTTCTGCCCTCGACCATTGACCACTTCGGACAGCGCCCGAAGTTCGGCCTGATCCTCTTCCAACGGCCTCAGCTCCGACAGCGCCGTGCCAAGCCGTCCAGCCAGCTTCACCAGTTCGCGGTGCTGTGCCGAAACCGCTTGCTGCGCGGCAAAAGCGGTATCCGCACGAGTCCGTGTTTCCTTCGCCCGTTCGGCCAACGGCGCGACCTCGACCGCATCGTCCGGCGAGATCCCGAACAGTTCCGGTTGCGCGAGCATCTCCCGCGCACCGGCGGCCATCGCTTCCGCCTCCACAAGGCCCTGCTCAAGCTTCGTGACCTGCTCGTCGCTGCGGACGGCGGCGCGCATTTCCTCAAGGGTCGAGAACCCCTTGGCATGCAACGAGATCTCGACCAGATCCCGCTGTTCCGCGAGCCGGGACTCCGCTCCGGACACCGCGGTGTGCGCCTCCGCTGCCTGATCGAGCGCTCCGGCGAACGTGAGCAGGTGCTGCCGTCGGGCGGGGACGTCCGGGAATTCTCCCCTGCCCGCGATCAGCCGCTGTTCGCGCTCGGCCATCCGCTCGGCCAAAGCCCGGATCTCGCTGTTCGCCTCGGTGACCGTCTGCTCGGCGAGACGCCGCTGTGCCGTCAGTTGCTCGACACCGCGCTCCAGTTCGGCGACCTTTCCGTTCAGCTGGTCTTTGCGCTGCGCCTTTCCGGAGAGTTCCGCGACGACCGTGCGGGCTTCGGCCAGCACGGTCGCGATCTCCTCCGCAGTGCGTCCGTCCAGCCGCTCCCGCAAGGAGACGACCCGAGCCTTCGCCTCTTCCAACGCGGACACCACTCGCTGGCGCAACGCCGACGCCTTCTGCTCGGCTTCTTCGGCAGCGCGTTCTTCGGCCGCGTCAACCAACGGCGCGTCATGGTTCGCCGGTGCCGGATGTTCGGCCGACCCGCACACCGGACACGCCGTTCCATCGGCCAGGCCAGCAGCCAACTCGGCTGCCATGCCGTCGAGACGCCGTTCGCGGAGGTCGAGCCGACGTTGCCGAGCCGTCTGGTGCTCGTCCACCACTTCGCGCAGTTTCGCTTCGCCACGCTCGACCCTGGCTTCAGCTGGCGGCAGCTCCTCAGCCGCACGAGTGAGCGCCGTCAGCTCGTCGACGCGGGATTTGGCACCGTCCAGCTTCGCCGCCGCTTCTCCGGCCACAGTCGCTTCGGTACGCGCAGCGGCGATGAGTCCGGGCAACTTGTCCAGCCGCTCCGCAAGCCCGGCAACCTGCTCGGCGGCTTTCTTCGCGACTTTTTGCCGCTCCGCACTGCGTTGCTCGTCGCTCTTCTGCTGGGTCGCCTCCGCGGCCAACTCGGCGAGAGCGCCCGCTTCCTCGCGAACGGAGCCCGCGCGCTCGCGAAGGTCGGCGACAGCGAGCCCGACCGCATCGAAACCGAGGTCGGCGAGGTCCCGGATCCGATCCGCCACCAGCACTTGCGCGTCGCCGAGTTCGGCCGTGCGCCGGTCCATCAACTCGGCCTCGGGCACCACTGCGGCGGCGCGCCGAGCTGCCGCGATCTCTTCCGTCCACTCGGCACGTTCAGTCGCCTGCTCGGCGATCTGCGTCAGCCGGGTGTGCGCGGTGCGGACCCGGCGGATCTTGTCCGCGTCTTCTTCCGCCTCGCGAAGCGCGACCTCAGCGGACTTCGCCGCCGAACGTGCTTGCGCTGCCTCGGTTTCCGCCGCCTCGGCCCGGGCGGCGATCTCGGTCAGGACAGCCTCGACCCACTCCGGCTGCCCCTCCTCCGGCGGTTCCTGCTGCGCTTCCTGCGCGTAGCGGGCGAGCAGCTCACGGACGTCTTGCTGCCGCTTTTCCAGCGCACGGCCGCGTTCCGCGCGAAGATCCGCGAACCAGCGCTCGACGTCGGAGAACCGCTCGGTGCCGAAAAGCCGTTCCAGCAGCTTCTCGCGCTCCGTGGTGTCGCTGCGGAGGAACTTCGCGAATTCTCCTTGCGGCAGCAGCACAACCTGGAAGAACTGCGCCGCCGTCATGCCCAGCAGCCGCTCGACGGTGCGCGCCACCTCGTCGATGCGGATGCTTCCGTCCGGCGGCAGCCCGGCAGGCGGTTCGCCGACCCAGGTGAGCGAGACCCGCGCCTGCTGCGTGGTGAATCCGTCGCCGCGTTTCTTCGGCCGCTGGTATTCCGGGCCGCGCACGATCCGCAGCCGCTGACCCTGCACGGTCAGCTCCAGCACGACTTCAGTCTGCCGATCGCGTTCGGCGAGATCGCACCGCAACCGCTTGACGTCGCCGCGCGCGCCTGGAACCACGCCGAACAACGCGAACGCGATCGCGTCGAGCAGCGTGGTCTTGCCCGCGCCGGTGTCGCCGTGGAGAAGGAACAGACCGTCGGCGCCGAGGGCGTCGAAGTCCACCACCTCTCGACCCGCGTAGGGGCCGAAGGCTTCCACCTCCAGCAGATGCAGTCTCACAGCTTCTCCACCGCCGTCCGGTTCGCTGCTTCGAGCGCCAGGTGCACCAGCCGCTCCTCGCGTTCGGTCGGCGGGGCACCGCGGCAGTCGTCGAGAAAACTGCGCGCGATTTCGATGTCGCTGCGCCCGCGCACGGCCTCGGCGTACTTCAGTTCGGTGCCGGCGGCCCCGCCGTCTGGCCGCCAATCCATGTGCACCGCATAGGGAAAGCGGTCCTGCAGCAACCGCATCGCATCGATCGGACGGACTCGATCAGTGACGGTGACCGAGAGGAAGTGCTCGCGCCATTGCTCGTGTTCCGGGTCCTCCAGCAAAGCGGCGAGTTCGCCGGAGAGGGTTGCGAGAGGACGCGGCACCGGCAGCTCGTGCCGGCAGACCTCGGCGAGACCGTTCGCGTCGAGATCCACAAACCACACCGATTTCCGTTGCCGCGCTTCGGAAAACGAGTACGCCAGCGGACTTCCGGAGTACCGGAGGTGTTCCGCGAGCGTCTGCGGACCGTGCAGGTGGCCGAGCGCGACATAGTCCACGCCGTCGAACACCGAGCCGGGAACCTGCTCGACGCCGCCGACCGCGATGGTGCGCTCCGATTCGCTGGCCTCGCCGCCGGTGACGAAAGCGTGTGCCAGCACTATGGATCGCGTTCCCGGACGACTGGCCAGGTCGTCGCGCACCCGCCGCATCGCCTCGCCGAGCACGCCGGTGTGGCCGCGCGCCTCCGGCACGCCCAGCGCGTGCCGCGACGGCTCGGGTTCGAGATACGGGATGCCGTAGAACGCGACCGCGCCGTGTTCGTCGTGCAGCACAACGGGTTCCGCGATGCCTTCGACGGTCGCGCGGACGTGCAGCCCGCCCGCCGCCGCGAATTCGGCGAACGCGCCGAGCCGCGCGGCCGAATCGTGGTTGCCCGGCGTGATCACGAGTTCCGCGCCGGCCCGGCGGATGCGGGTCATCGCGGCCGTGGCGACGCGGACAGCTTCGGCGGACGGCACCGCTCGGTCGTAAATGTCACCGGCCACCACCACGACGTCGACCGACTCGCGGTCGACGAGTTCGGCGATGTGCGTGAGGGCGGCCTCCTGTTCGGTAAGCAGATCGGCGCCGTGGAACGTGCGGCCGATGTGCCAATCAGAGGTATGGAGGACTCTCACGGCGACCACGTTAGGAGCAGACCCCGACGAAATCCCGTAGGCACGCCGTTGCCCCACTCGAACGTGTGTACGAAGCCGATCAGGTCCACGGGGGACACGCCCAGCACCGAATCTGCAAAGTCGCAGGTCAGCTACGCAGCGCGACCGTGGGTGCCGGTTTTTGTCGGTGGGGTCCGCCATGATGTCTCGCGTCCGGACACCCGACGGACCCGACGGAGAGGAGGACCGGGTGGAGACGGTGATCACCACCGCGGCCATCGTGCTCGCGCTGCTCCTGTGCGTCGCGGTCGTCGTGCTTTGGCGGCTGTACAACGACGGAATGCGCCGTGCCGACGCGGCCGCGCGGCTCGTGGCGGCGGAGCGCGCGAAAGGCGACCAGCAGCAACTCGCGCTGCGCCGGTACGAGGTGGCGTTCGCGTCGATCCACGGCCGCGGCGAGCTCGGCGAACAGGTGCTCGTGGAAACCGCGCGCGCACTCGGGCTGCGGGAGGGACTGCACTTCACCCTGCAGACCGATCTGGGCGGCGGCGGAAGCGCGAAGCCCGACCTGGTGCTGAATGTCGGCGGCGGCCGAGCGGTACCAGTCGACGCGAAGGCGAGCATGGCCATCTGGGCGGAGGCGGTCGAGACCGACGACCCGGAAGAACGGCTCGACGCGTTGCGCGTCCACGTCCGGCAGTTGCGCTCCCGCGCGGCGGAGCTGGCGGGCAAGGGCTACCAGCGCTGGGCGGACGCGATCTACGGCACCGTCATGTTCGTCCCGTCCGACGCGGCCGTGGTCGCCGCTCTCGACACCGATCCCGAACTGCTGCGCTGGCTGATCGACCGCCGCGTATTCCTGTGCGGCCCCACGGGATTCGGGGTGCTCGCGTCGGCGGCGCTGTTCGCCGCCAGCGACCGGGCGCTCGTCGAGGACGTCGAGCAAGTCCGCGCGGGCGCCGCCGCCGCACACCGGGCCGCGGGCAATGCGGTCGAAGCGCTGAACCTGTCCACAACGCACCTTCAGCGCTTTGTTTCGGCCCGACGCCGGGAACTCGAGGCATTGGAGTCGTTCCGCGCGACGGTCGCGCCGCTCACCGACGCGTCGGGCAGTCCGGCACCGGTGCCGCAGCTTCGGAAGGGAGACGAGGTGGCAGCTGGTTGAGGTTGCGGCGCGACGGCCGCGGGCTCGACAGTCGCGATCGGACGATCGGCGGCGTGCTCTCGCGGGATGCGACTGACAACGTGGCTTGGCGGGCGCGAGCGTGGCGGCACGTTCCCGACGGCGCGACGTTCGGCAGGCACGGCCCGCCAGGTCGCTCCTAGGCAGACACAGTCCGGCTGCTTGGCCTTCTTTATGCGCGGGCATGCCTAGGCAGTCGCTTCTGCCGAACGAGCGTCCGCAGCGCGATCCGGTGGGGCGACCTGGCGGAGCGAGCTCGGCAGCGGTACCGCCGGGAGTCCTGACTCCACTCGGCTCGGGCGTTGCCGTGAGCGGTGGCGCATCGCGGTGACGCTGCAGGCGTCCAAGCTGAGCTGAGCGACGTCCCTGCGAGCGGGCAGTCCGCGATCACGCGTCGGCGGCCGAGTCGACGGGTTGGGCCGTGGTTTTGGTCCGCAGCTGTCGGCGGCTTGCCGCGGCTCCCGGCGGGTGCTGCGACGCACGTCGGACGGGCGAGTGCCGGAGTCCGGATTGCCCAGAACGAACGGCGAAGTCCAGGTTGGACTCTGCCGTCGCGGCGAGCGAAAGGGCAGGGTTGCGACGTCGCGCGGGCAGGATCCGGAGGCTCAGGCGGTTCGCGGGAACGTCAATTCCCGGTCAAGTTCCAGAACGGCGAATGTTCCGGAACGGGACCGGCGGCGCCGCCGTTGCCGGGGTCGGCCGGTGGCATAGCCTGGGCCCAGCGCAGGGCCGGGAATCGGGCAGTCAGACCATACCGTCGGTATCACCGCTGGTCAGAGGTCTGGTCCACGGGTTCCCCGTCCGGCGGAGCGGGGCGGGCAAGCCGTACCGCGAGTACCGCTCGACCGAACGAAATGTCATGCGGTCGAGTGGCTGCTTCGTGCTGTCCTCGGCAGTGCCAACAAGATCGTGACAAGTACGGGCTACGGTGTGCCTCGTGACCGCGATACGCGATCGCCAGAGCGATCCCGATGCCGATGACGCCCCCGTGCCGTGGGACGAGCGTCTCGTCGTCGGCACGAGGCGCGGCCTGCCCTGGTGGGCGGCTGTGCTCGTGGGCTTCGGCTTGGCAGTGCTCGGCGCCATCATCGACGAGAAGTCCACCGGCAGCCTCGGTTTTGTTTTCAAGGCGGGCTACTTCCTCGGGGCCGTGATCGCGGTCGGCGCGGTGCAAAGACGCGGGCTGTTCGGTCCGATGGTGCAGCCGCCGCTGGTGCTCGCCGTCACCGTGCCGGGCGTGGTGCTGCTGACCGGCGGGGGTTCGGAGGCCAGCGACACCCTGTCGAAGCTCCTCAACATCGGGCAGCCGCTGATCAAGGGCTTCCCGACGATGGCGGTCACCACCGGCGTCACGTTGCTGTTCGGCTTCTTCCGGATCTATCGCGAACGCGACCCGGACGCGCCCGTCAAGATCAAGGACGGCAAGCTGCCGCGCAACCGGGACGAGGACGACGACAAAGCCGCGAGCCGTCCGCGCTCGCGGCCTCCAGCCGGACGCACCGGGCAGACGCCGCCTCCGGGCAACCGTCGCCGTCCGCCGCGGGATCTCGACGCACCGCCGCCGCGACGTCCGCGTCCGCCGTCCGACCCGGGGGCCCGTCCTCGGCGCGAGCCGATGGACCCGAACGCTCCGCGCGGTGGCCGCAAGCCGCCGCCAGAGGGTCGTCGTCCCCGGCCGCCGGAAGGGGATCCACGCCGTCGTGATCCGCGGGGCGACGCACCGCCGCCGCGTCGTCGGCCGCGCGGGGACGAACCGCCGCCCGGGCGTCCGCGTCCGCCTCGCCGGGAACCGCCGCGCCGCCAGCGTCCTTGGGACGACGAGGGCTGAGCCAGCGCGGAATTCTCGCGCCAGGCGCGGTCACGGTCCGCGGCTAGACACAGGCAAACGACAAAGGCCGCCGATCCCTTAACCGGGATCGGCGGCCTTTTCGTTGTGGTGCAAAGAAATCTCTAGCCTCAGATCGGCAGCTGCGCGGGCCCTGACGGCTTCTCGGCGCAACGGCCGGGATTCCTCACGGCCTCTCCGCACAGCGACCGAGCTTCCCCACCGCACCAAGCTCTCCGTCGCGGCAACCCCCGATGAGAGGCAAGCAGCGAAACCCAAAACGCCCGTCAGGACTCCGACTTAACAGCCTTCCGAAGCTCCTTAGGCAACGCGAACGCGATCTTCTCGTTGGCCGTGGTCACCTCGTCGACCTGCCCGTAGCCGCGCTCGGCCAGCCACTTCAGCAGGTCCATCACCAGCACGTCCGGCACCGAGGCCCCCGACGTGACGCCGACCGTCGCGACGCCCTCCAGCCACGACTCGTCGACCTCGGACGCGAAGTCGATCAGGTGCGAAGCCGACGCTCCGGCCTTCAGCGCGACCTCCACCAGCCGCTTCGAGTTCGACGAGTTCTTCGAGCCGACGACCAGCACCAGGTCGCACTCGGGAGCCATCGCCTTGACCGCGACCTGGCGGTTGGTGGTGGCGTAGCAAATGTCGTCGCTGGGCGGGTCGGCCAAAGTCGGGAAGCGGTCGCGCAGCTGGTCGACGCGTTCCATCGTCTCGTCCACGGACAGGGTCGTCTGGGACAGCCAGATCACCTTCGACGGGTCGCGCACGTCCACCTTGTCGACGTCCTCGGGCTTGTCGACCAGCTGCACCTTGTCCGGCGCCTCGCCAGCCGTGCCCTCGACCTCCTCGTGGCCCTCGTGGCCGATCAGCAGGATGTCGTAGTCGTCCTTGGCGAACCGGTTGACCTCTTTGTGCACCTTGGTGACCAGCGGGCAGGTCGCGTCGATGGTGCGCAGGTTCCGTTCTTCGGCCTCGGCGTGCACCGCGGGCGAGACGCCGTGCGCGGAGAACACCACGAGGGCGCCCTCGGGCACCTCGGACGTCTCCTCGACGAAAATCACGCCGCGTTCGCGCAGGGTCTCGACGACGTGCCGGTTGTGCACGATTTCCTTGCGTACGTACACCGGCGGCCCGTACAGCTCGAGCGCCTTCTCGACGGCGACGACCGCGCGGTCAACGCCGGCGCAATACCCGCGCGGCTTCGCGAGCAGCACGCGTTTGGCGGCGCCGGACCGGGAGATCGTCGGGGTACCGGCGGGTTCGGTTCCGGGACTCGCAGAAGTCATGCCTCCAGGGTACGGGCAGTGCCGATCCGGGATCGAAGTCCTCGTTCGGATGATGGCGGCGGCCATTCAGGCTGTGCCGGGCGTCACGTCCGGCGCCCCTGGCCACCCGTTCGGTTGGGCAGGACGGCCCTGATACGGCACGCTGGACCCATGAAGCCACTCCCGCTCCCCCTCCGGGTCGCCGCGGGCCTCGCCGTCACCACCGCCGAGCGGGTTCGTGAGCTCCCGAAGCAGCTCACCGGCCTGCCGGTCACCGTCGTGAGCCAGGTACTGCAGCTGTCCATGCGCGTCCAGCAGCAGGTCACCGAGCTGGCCATCAAGGGCGACGACGCGCTGTCGATGCTGCGCCCCGTCGAGGACACGCCCAGCTGGGCGACGTTCGACGAGGACGCCGTGCCCGAATTCACTCCGTCCCGGCCCACGCTCGTGCCGGTCGACGACCTGCCCGAGCCGCGCACCAACGGCCACCGCGCGCAGCCGCCGGACCTCGCCGCGGAAGCCATCGACGACCCGTGGGTCGAGGAGACCCGTGCGCTCGCCGAGGAGCACTCCGAGGGCGAGAACGACAGCTCCGGCCCCGCTGGCCTGGGCAATTACGACGAGCTCACGCTGCCGCAGCTGCGCGCCCGGTTGCGGCGACTGACCGTGCCGCAGCTGGAAGAACTGCTGGAGTACGAGAAGGCCAACGCCGACCGCGCGTCGTTCGTCGGCATGCTCGCGCGGCGGATCGGCAACGCCCGCAAGGCCGAGGAACAGCCGGGCGACCCCGCGGAAGGCCAGTGAGCAACGACCCCGCCACCAGCGCGGAGAACCCCTGGCCGGTCCGCACCGTCGCGCGCAAGATCGGCGACTGGGTCCACCGGCTCGGCGACGTCTGGGTCGAAGGCCAGGTCACGCAGATGAACGCGCGGCCGGGCACGCAGACCGCGTTCCTGACCCTGCGCGACCCGTCCGCGGACGTCTCGATGTCCGTCACCTGTCCGATGTGGCTGGTGCGCGAACTGCCGACGCCGTTGCGCGAGGGCGACCGAGTGGTCATCCACGCGAAGCCGTCGTTCTTCTTCGGCCGCGGCACGCTGAGCCTGCGCGCGGACCAGATTCGCGCGGTCGGCATCGGCGAGCTGCTCGCGCGGATCGAACGACTGCGCAAGCTGCTGGCCGCCGAAGGAATGTTCGCCCGCGAGCGAAAGCGGCCGATTCCCTTTCTTCCTAAGGGAATCGGGCTGATCACCGGACGCGCGTCGGCGGCCGAGCGGGACGTGCTGGCGAACGCGCAGGCACGCTGGCCGCACGTGCTGTTCAAGGTGCTGAACACCGCCGTGCAGGGTACGCAGGCGGTTCCGCAGATCCTTCGTGCACTGTCCATTTTGGACAAAGACCCGGACGTCGACGTCATCGTCATCGCCCGCGGCGGCGGCAGCGTCGAGGATCTGCTGCCGTTCTCCGACGAAGCGCTGTGCCGGGCGGTCGCGGCCGCGGGCACGCCGATCGTCAGCGCCATCGGCCACGAGCCGGACACTCCCCTGCTCGACCACGTCGCCGACCTGCGCTGTTCCACCCCGACCGACGCGAGCAAGCGCATCGTGCCGGACGTCCGCGAGGAGACCGCGCGGGTGCGGCAGATGCGCGACCGCGGCCGTCGCGCGCTGCACGGCTGGGTCGACCGGGAGACGCGGCTGCTGACCCAGCTGCGCAGCCGTCCGTCGCTGGCCGATCCTCTAGGGCCGATCGAGCGCAGGCTCAACGACGTCGAGATGCACCGCGAACGCGGCCGTCGCGCGATGCTCGGCCTGCTCGCCAAGGACCAGGCCGAGGTCGCGAACGCGCGGGGCAAACTGGCCGCGCTCGGCCCGGCGGCCACGATGGCGCGCGGATACGCCGTCGTCCAGTTCACTGATTCCGAGGGCAACCTCCACGTGCTCCGCTCCGTCTCCCAGATCGAGGACGGAGCGCAGCTGCGCGTACGGGTCGCCGACGGGGCGGTCCGCGCGGTGGCCGAATCCGTCGAGCCGACGACACCCGCACCGGAAGGAGACCGGCCGTGATGCACCGGGCCCCGGCGTTCCTCCCGCTCACGGTGGACGCCGCCGCCCGGCTCAACGCCGGTCTCCTGCTGCGCCAAGCCCTGGTCACCGACCGCGCCGCCGACGAATGCTGGACAGCACTGCTCGCGGGCTGCGGCACGGCGGCCCGACGCGGGCTGGCTCCGCAGCTCAGGCGGCTGTCCGAGGCGACGTCCGAGCATGTTGGCGTCCGGTGGTGGTTCGCCGAAGGAACCGGGCACCGGCGACGGGTGGCGAGCGCGCAGGAGAACCTCGAGGACGCCATCGCGGACGGTGACGGGCAGGAGTTCGCGCTGGCTTTCGTCGGGTACGACCACGCGATGGCCAGCGCGGTGGTCGCATGCCCGCAACGGGCCCGATCGAGCGTCCCCGGAACCCCAGCCGGACGCGGTAGTCTGCGCGAACAGCCCCGTGCACCACAAGGTCGGAGAACGTGAGCGAAGCAGACACCGCCGGACTCGGTTACGAGCAGGCCCGCGATCAGCTCGTCGAGGTCGTGAAGGAGCTGGAGGCCGGCGGGCTCTCCCTGGAGCAGTCGCTTGAGCTCTGGGAGAAGGGCGAACAGCTCGCCAAGGTGTGCGAACGGCATCTGGAAGGCGCCCGCGAGCGGATCGAGGCCGCGCTGGCCTCGGTGGAGACCGACGACGCAGAGTGACGTGCACCATGCGTGGCTGAATCGGTCAGGGGGTCCACGGATCTGACAGACTGGGCACCCGCTGACGAACCGTGTTCCGGGAGGCCACCATGACCACCGCCAGTGACCGCAGCCGACGCGAAGCGCCTGATCGCAACCTCGCCATGGAACTGGTGCGGGTGACCGAGGCAGCCGCGATGGCGGCCGGCCGCTGGGTCGGCCGAGGCGACAAGATCGGCGGCGACGGGGCTGCCGTCGACGCGATGCGCCAGCTCGTCTCCACCGTCTCGATGCGCGGCGTCGTCGTCATCGGCGAGGGTGAGAAGGACGAAGCGCCGATGCTGTTCAACGGCGAAGAGGTCGGCAACGGCGACGGTCCGGACTGCGACGTCGCGGTCGACCCGGTCGACGGCACCACGCTCATGGCGAAGGGCATGCCGAACGCGCTGGCCGTGCTCGCGGTCGCCGAGCGCGGCGCGATGTTCGACCCGTCCGCGGTGTTCTACATGGAGAAGCTGGCCGTCGGCCCGGACGCGGCGGGCAAGGTGGACATCTCCGCCCCGGTCGCGGAGAACATCCGGCGCGTGGCGAAGGCGAAGAACTCCAGCGTCAGCGACGTGACGGTCTGCATCCTCGACCGGCCGCGGCACGACCAGCTGATCAAGGAGGTCCGCGAGGCGGGAGCCCGGATCCGGTTCATCTCCGACGGCGACGTCGCGGGCGCGATCGCCGCGGCCCGGCCGACCACCGGCGTCGACATGCTGCTCGGCATCGGCGGCACGCCCGAGGGCATCATCGCCGCGTGCGCGATGAAGTGCCTCGGCGGCGAACTGCAGGGCCGGCTGTGGCCGAAGGACGACGCGGAGCGCGAGAAGGCGCTCGCCGCCGGCCACGACCTTGACCGGATCCTGCTCAACGACGACCTGGTCACCGGCGACAACGTGTTCTTCTGCGCGACCGGCGTCACCGACGGCGACCTGCTGCGCGGCGTCCACTACCGGGCGGGCGGCGCGACGACGCAGTCGATCGTCATGCGGTCCAAGTCCGGGACGGTCAGAATGATCGACGGCTACCACCGGCTCGAGAAGCTGCGGGCGTACTCGTCCGTCAACTTCGACGGCAACCTCGACCTCGACGAGCGCGCGGTGCCTCCGCTTCCCTGATCCGCCAAGGAGTTCCCGGTGTCGAAACGGCTGTTCGCGCTGGCGCTGACCGTCCTCGCCGGAGTCGTGCTCAGCGCGGGCAGCGCTTCGGCCGGGCCCGCTGTGCCGTCGATCGTCGGCGGAACCGACGCGGACCAGCCGTACCCGTTCGCGGTGTCCCTGCACACCTCGGGCGGCGCGCTGTTCTGCGGAGGCTCGCTGATCACGCCGACCTGGGTGGTCACCGCGGCGCACTGCCTGTCCGCGAAGGACCCGGCGACGATCGGGCTGCGCGTCGGCAGCAACGACGCGGACGCGGGCGGGGAAACGCCGAAAGCGGCGGAATTCGTGCTGCACCCGCATTTCAACGCCGAAACGCAAACCGGCGACGTCGGCCTGATCCGGCTGACCGCACCGGTGCGGGCCGCGCCGATCGCGATCGGCGGTTCGGCCGCACCGGGCACGGCGGTCCGGGTAATCGGCTGGGGCCAGACGTGCGCGACGCCGAATTGCGGGCCGGTCTCGAAGTCGTTGCGCCAACTCGACACGCAACTGGTACCGGGCGCGAAATGCACGGCGACGTTCGACGGAACCTCCGAACTGTGCACGGAAAGCCCCGGCGGATCCGGCTCGTGCTACGGCGATTCCGGCGGCCCGGAACTGGTCCGCGACGGCGACCGGTGGGTGCTGGCGGGGATGGTCAGCCGCCCGGGGAACCGCTCGTCGACGTGCGCATCGGCTCCGTCGATCGCGACGTCGGCGGTGGCGTATCAGCCTTGGATCGCGGAGAAGACCGGCTGATTCGCTCGACGTTAACGACCGGAGCTCTTGTCGAGACGCTTCGAGAGTTCCCTTTCAGTGCTCTATTGACGATAGTTAACGGGTTCTTCCCATAAGCCATGCAGTGGACGAAGTGACTGGACCACCTCATATCCCGGTTGAAGTCGACGATGACATCGACATCTCCTAGCTCCTTCGCACCTCGCGCATACGAACCGAAGACTTAGACGGCTTCCACGAGACACACCGGCCACTCGTCTCCGCCCACTCGACCCAGCAAGTCTTCCAGCAGGGCCGTCGCTCTGCGCCTCTTCACGAGTCACCCTCTACGGCGTCACTCGACGTTGCTCGAATGCCCCGGGAACAAATGTGCCTCCGGATTCAACGCCACCGCGATATTGTTCACCGCCGTAGCCGCCTCCCCGAACCCGGTCGCGATCAGCTTCACCTTCCCCGGATACGCCGCCACATCCCCCGCCGCATAAACGCGCGGCCGCGCGGTGGCCATTGTCGAGTCCACCGAAATCGCCCGGTGATCGATTTCCAACCCCCAGCTCTCAATCGGCCCCAAATCCGCAGTGAACCCCAACGCCGCGACCACAGCGTCCGCGCGCAGCTGTTCGTCCGCGCCGCCCTTCACCGCCACGTCGACCGCCGTCAAAGAACCATCGGGGGCCTCGACAAATCGGGACACCTCCGCATCGGTCACCAACCGCACGCCCAGCTCCCGTACCTGCCGCACGATCGATTCCGCGGCCCGGAACTTCGCGCGGCGGTGCACGAGCGTCACGCTCGCCGCGACCGGATGCAGCGCCAGGCACCAGTCGAACGCCGAATCCCCGCCGCCGACCACAACGACGTGCTGGCCCTCGTGGGCCGCGAGCGACGGGACGAAATGGACCATCCCCCTGCCTAGCCAGCCGTCCCCGGCGGGCAGCGGACGCGGCGTGAACTCGCCGATGCCCGCGGTGATCAGGACCGCGCCCGCGCGCAGCACGTCGCCGCCGTCGAGGGTCAGTTCCAAGCCGTCCCCGGCGCTCTCCAGCTTCTCCGCCTTGCGGCCGAGCAGGTAGTCCGGCTTCCACGGCGCGACCTGGTCCACCAGTCCCCGCACGAGATCCCGGCCGCGGACCGCGGCGAACCCGCCGACGTCGTAGATCATCTTCTCCGGATACATCGCGGTGACCTGGCCGCCCGGTTCGGGCAGCGAATCGACGACGGCCATCGAGAGGCCGCGGAATCCCGCGTAGTAGGCGGCGAAGAGGCCGGTGGGACCGGCTCCGATGACGACGAGGTCGTAATCCATGAGGCTCGCTCCATGCCAGTGGTGGGTGGCGGTGATCGAGAACACAACCGAGCGTACCGGGGTGGGCGACAACACCCGGCCAGAAAACGGAATCGGGGCCAGAATCGGGGGTATGGCTGAACAGGAATACCGGATCGAACACGACACGATGGGTGAGGTCCGCGTCCCGGTCGACGCGCTCTACCGCGCGCAGACGCAGCGTGCCGTCGAGAACTTCCCCATCTCCGGCCGCGGTCTCGAGCGCGCCCAGATCCGCGCGCTGGGCCTGTTGAAGGCCGCCGCCGCCCGCGTGAACGCGCGCCTCGGCGTCCTGGACGCCGACGTCGCCGACGCGATCGCCAAGGCAGCCGACGAGGTCGCCGAGGGCAAGCACGACGAGCACTTCCCGATCGACGTCTTCCAGACCGGTTCGGGCACGTCGTCCAACATGAACGCGAACGAGGTCATCGCGACGCTGGCCACCCGCGCGCTCGGCCGCGACGTGCACCCGAACGACCACGTCAACGCGTCGCAGTCCTCAAACGACACCTTCCCGACGACGATCCACGTCGCCGCCGCCGAGGCTGTCCTCACCGACGTCGTCCCGGCGCTGGAGCACCTCGCCGGCGCGATCGAGGCGCGCGCCGAGGAGTGGAACGACGTCGTCAAGTCCGGCCGCACGCACCTGATGGACGCCGTGCCGATCACGCTCGGCCAGGAGGCCGGCGCGTGGGCCGCGCAGATCCGCTTCGGCATCGAGCGGCTGCAGTCCGGTCTGCCGCGGCTGGGCGAACTGCCGATCGGCGGCACCGCGGTCGGCTCCGGCCTGAACGCGCCGGACGGCTTCGGCGCGGCTGTGTCGGCCGAGCTGGCGCAGATCACCGGGTTGCCGCTCACCGAGGCACGCAACCACTTCGAGGCGCAGGCGACGCAGGACAGCGTGGTCGAGACCTCCGGGCACCTGCGCACGGTCGCGGTGTCGCTGAACAAGATCGCTAACGACCTGCGCTGGCTGGGTTCCGGCCCGCGCACCGGGCTGGCCGAGCTGGCGCTGCCGGACCTCCAGCCGGGTTCGTCGATCATGCCGGGCAAGGTCAACCCGGTCATCCCGGAGGCGACGCTGCAGGTCGTCGCGCAGGTCGTCGGCAACGACGCGGCGGTCGCGTTCGCCGGTGCGGCGGGCAACTTCCAGCTCAACGTGAACCTGCCGGTCATCGCACGCAATGTGCTCGAATCGGCGCGGCTGCTCGCGGCCGTCTCGCGGCTGCTGGCGGACAAGGTGTTCGCCGGGGTCACCGCGAACGCCGAGCGCGCGCGGCAGTACGCCGAGGGCTCGCCGTCGATCGTCACGCCGCTCAACAAGTACATCGGCTACGAGGAAGCGGCCGCGGTGGCGAAGCAGGCGCTCAAGGAACTCAAGACGATCCGCGAGGTCGTGCTGGAGCGCGGGTACGTCCGCGACGGCAAGCTCACCGAAGCGCAGCTCGACGAGGCGCTCGACGTGCTGCGGATGGCACGCGGCGGCAAGTAGCGCTCAACCGACCGCAGCGGCTCGTTCGGACAATTCCGGGCGAGCCGCTTCGCGCTTCCACAGTCCACATGCGACTCCAGCAGCAACCAGAGCGACACCGGCCAGGTCCTTGAGCTCGAACCGTTGCGCGCCGATCAACACCGCGACGGCCAGCCCGGACACCGGCATCAGCCCGATCAGCACGCCCGCCCGGTCCGCGCCCAGCTCCACGACGCAGCTGTACCAGAGCACGAAAGCCACCGCGGTCACCACGACGGCCAGCAACAGCAACGCGACGAGTTCGCGTGCGTTCGGCCACTGCCAGGCTCCAGCCGGATCGACCACCGTCCCGACCACGGAACCGCTTGCCGCAGCGGTGAAACAGCCCCACGTCGAGGTGGCCAACGGACCGAGCCGGCGCAGCAATCCCACTGCGAGCAGCGTGAACGACGCTTCGCACAACATCGCCAGCGCGGCCAGCGACAACCCCGGCGCGGAAGCGGATCCGCCGCCGGACAGGACCACGATGCCGAGCCCGGCCAGTACCGATCCGACGACTGGCGCGGCGGACGGACGGCGACCGTCGAGCATCGGCGCGATCAGCGCGAGCACGAGTGGGCTGGCCCCGAGAAACGCCGCTACCGCACTGGGTTCCGCGTAACGCTGGGCCAGCAGCAGACAGGCCTGAAACCCGATCATCCCGGTCGCGGCGAGGCCGAGCAAAGTCGGCAGATCGCCGAGTTTCGGCCGCGGCAGCGGGCTGCGCGTGACCTTCGCCCAGCCGAGCAGCAGAAGGCCGCCCAGCGCGTATCGCAACGCCTGCCCGGTGATCACCGGATACCCGTCCAGCATGCCGGTGACCGGCACCGATCCGCCGACCAGCACCGCGCCGGCCACCCCTGAAAGCACCATCGACCGTTTCACGCAGCTCAGTCTTCAGCCGCGAGTGGTCTATTCAGAAGGACCACTCGACACTGGCCTAACTGGACCACTTAGCCGTACCGTCATGGCCGTGGAAACGATCCGCGAGCTGCTGCTGCCCGCCGCTGCCGGAGGACGCCGGGGTCGCGCCATCGAGGCCGCGTTGCGCGACGCGATCCGCACTGGACGGCTGGCTGTCGGCACCCGGCTGCCGTCGAGCCGCGATCTCGCGCGCCAACTCGGGGTCGCGCGCGGCACCGTCACCGCGCTGTACGAGCAACTCACCGCCGAGGGCTACCTGCTGAGCAAACACGGCTCAGGCACCCGCGTCGCGCCGATCGACGACCCCGCGCCAAATCCTCGCGTCAGTGCGACTAAATCGCCGACCTGGGAGTTCGACCTCCGCCCTGGGCTGCCCGCATTGTCCGCCTTCCCGCGCGCCGAATGGCTTGCCGCCGAACGAGAAGCCCTGAACGCGACGCCTGACCTCGGCCTCGGCTACCCCGATCCGACCGGCCATCCGGCGTTGCGCGCGGAACTGGCCGCCTACCTCGGCCGAGTCCGGGCGTTGCCGACGAACCCGGACGATATCGTGATCACCAGCGGGGCCGCGGAAGCGTTGTCGCTGCTGGCCGACGCCTTGCCGGACCAGCGCATCGCCGTCGAGGACCCGAGCCACCACGGCCAAGCCGTCCTGCTGCGCGACCACGGGCTGCAGCCCGTCGGGATTCCAGTCGACGACAAGGGCATCAACGTCGACGCGCTGTCCACTTCAGACTGTTCAATCGTGCTCGTGACCGCCGCGCACCAGTTTCCGCTCGGCGTTGCGCTGCATCCGGAACGCCGTCGGCACCTGCTGTCCTGGGCGGCGGAAACCGGCGGGCTCATCCTGGAAGACGACTACGACGCCGAGCATCGCTACGACCGCCCCGCCCTCGGCGCGATGCGCGCACTCGCGCCGGATCACGTCGCCTACATCGGCAGCGTCAGCAAAGTGCTCGCGCCAGCGTTGCGGATCGGCTGGCTCATTCCGCCACGACGGCTGCGCGACGCCGTGGCCCGGGTCAAGGAAATGCACGACCTCGGTTGTCCGCCGCTCCCGCAAGCCGCGCTCGCGCATCTGATCGCCACCGGTGGTTACGACCGGCATCTGCGCCGCACCCGACGCCTGTACCGGGCCCGTCGCGACGCGCTTATCGAAGCCATAACGCAGCACCTTCCGCAGTGGCAGCCGGTCGGGATCGCCGCTGGACTGCACCTGGTCGTCCGCCTCCCGGACGGCACCGATGACGTACAGCTGCGGGAAAAGCTCGCCGCAGCAGGCGTGCATACCCCTGCCTTGTCGACTTATTCCCATACCGCGGCGGGATATCCGGGTCTCGTGCTCGGTTATGCCGCGCTCCCGCCGGACCGGCTGCGCGCCGCCGTGGAGCGGATCGCGTCGGCTGATTGAACCGCAGGTGAACACCTCGTGCACCCGGGAGGGGTCCCGCGACTGACGCTTAGTGTGGACAGTCTCGGAAGCGGGGGCAGGGGGATCACCGTGAGCTTCGGGGAAATAGTGCGCACACTCGCCGACGTGCTCACGTCCAGCCGCGGCCTCGTGCCGATCGCCGTCGTCGCGGGCGCGACGATCCTCGCGCCGATCATCGACCGCTACGTCATCCGCCGCAGGCGCGTCATCTACCGGGAACTCTACAACTCCAAAATCGGCCTCAATCCAGTTACGCTCAGCGATTCGGACAACGGTGCGGTGCAAGCGGATCCGGAGCTCGTGCGCACCGTGCAGCTGCTGGAACCGCTCAGCGTCGTCGTGATCCGCATCCGCAACACCGGCAGCTTCGACATCGGCCCGGACGACTGGGAACACCCGCTGCAGTTCACCTTCGGGCGGAGGGTGGTCTGGGACGCGCGCGTGTCCGACGCCAGGGACGGGTTGCGTGAAGTGGTCCGGAACGGACTTGAATTCTTTACTCATGATCAGCCTACGCCAGATCCCGGAACCGCGCGACTGTCCGGAGTGCGGGCATTGCTGCCGCAGCGAATTTCCGCTCTGCTGCGGCAAAACGACGCCCCGGCCGCACCAGCGCCGCAGTGGCACGGTGTACGCCTCGAACAGCTTTCGTTGAAGCGGCGGGAAAAGTTCAAACTCGTCGTCGTCCTGCGCGAGCCGGACGACTGGCGAGGCGGGCCGCTTTCCAAGGAACTGGACGTCACCGGACGGCTCAGCGGCGGCCGGATCAAAGACGAGCGCAAACAACGCTGGCTGTCGTGGCCGGTCGTCACGGGAGCGATCGGAGTGCTGCTGACCGGAGCATTGCTGAGCATGCTCCTCGTCGCGGTGTCGCGCGGCTCCGAGCCTGGATGTGGCAAAGGATCCCTTGCGGTGCACGGATCCAGTGCGTTCGCACCAATCATGAAGGGCATCGCGGCGGAGTACCAGGGACAGTGTCCCGGCTCGACGATCGCGACGCAGGCGGTCGGGAGCGTGTCCGCGATGCGCGAGCTGGGACCGTTGCCAGCAGAACAAAAGGACAGCCTGGCAGTGCTGTCCGACGGCAAGGCTTCCGACGCCGGACCGGATCTGGTCACACAACCCGTCGCTGTGCTCGTGTACAGCCTGGTAGTGAACAAATCCGTGGGCGTCGACCATCTGAGCGGCGAGCAGGTGCGCGGCATCTTCAGCGGGAAATACACCAACTGGGCGCAGCTGCGCGACGGTCCGCCGGTCCCGATCCGGGTCGTCGGACGCGGGCAGGAATCGGGTACGCGCAAGACTTTCGAGGAGAAAGTGCTGGGCACGGCCGAGCCGGGACTGTCCTCGGACGACTGCCGGACGCCGACCCGCGACCCGCACGCCGCGGTGGTGCGCTGCGAACGCGGCACGACCGACGACCTGCTGCGCGCCGTCGGCGACGCCCCCGGCGCGATCGGCTACGCGGACGTGCCCGCGGCCAAGATCGCGGCGGCCAACGGCGGCCGGATCACCATGGCGAAACTCGACGACCGCTACCCCGACGTGACCAGCATCGACGCTGGCTATCGCTTCTGGACGGTGGAGTACTTCTACACCAAGGGCGTGCCGGAGAACGACTCGCTGCTGAAGCAGTTCATCGACTACCTGCGCAGCAGCACGGCGCGGGCGGAACTGCAGGACGCAGGATACACGCCGTGTGTGACGAAACAGGGGCTGCTGGACCAGTACTGCACTCGTCCGGATGCCTGACCAGCTGTTTTTCACCCGGTCGAGGCCAGGGCGGGAGTTTTTGTCGGTGGCGGGGGCGATGATGGCCGGGTGTTGTTCACCGACCTCGTCACCGCCTCCGCCGAACTGGCGGCCACGCGGTCACGGAAAACGAAGATCGCCGTGCTGGCCGCTGTGCTGCGCGCGGCCGAACCCGGCGAACTGCCCGCGGTGATCGCGTATCTCACCGGGCAGACGGCGCAGGACCGGCTCGGCGCCGGCTGGCGCACGCTCGCCGACCTCGCTGTCGAACCCGCGGCCGCGGCTGCCGTCTCGGTGGCGGAGGTCGACGTCGCGCTCACGGACGTCGCGGCCGCGACGGGCGCGGGGTCGGTCAAGCGGCGAGCCGAGGTGCTCACCGCTTTGTTCTCCCGGCTGACCCGTGCCGAGCAGGAATTCGTGTTCCGGCTCGTCACCGGGGAGCTGCGGCAGGGCGCGCTGGAAGGCGTGATGGTCGACGCGGTCGCGGCGGCGGCCGAGGTGGAGGTCGAACTGGTTCGGCGAGCGTTCATGCTGTCCGGCCGGTTGCCGGTCACCGGGCAGGCAGCGCTGACCGGGGGCGCGGCGGCGCTCGCGGAGTTCGGACTGGAGCTGGGCCGTCCGGTGCGGCCGATGCTCGCATCACCGGCGGAGTCCCTGGCGGAAGCCGCGGCGGAGCACGGGAACGCGATCGTCGAGTACAAAATGGACGGTGCGCGGATCCAGGTGCACCGCCTCGGTGCGGAAGTGCACGTGTACACGCGCACGCTGCGCGAAATCACCGGCAGCGTAGGCGAATTGGTCGATCTGGTGCGAGCGCTGCCGTGCGAATCGGTGGTGCTGGACGGCGAAACCCTCGCGCTCACCGACGACGGGCGGCCGCGGCCGTTCCAGGAAACGATGAGCCGGTTCGGCAGCACGCGGGACGAGCAGGTGCGGGCGTTGCTGCTGCGGCCGTACTTCTTCGACTGCCTGCATCTGGACGGGGTCGATCTGCTCGACGCGCCGCTGTCCGAGCGCAACGAGGCGCTGCGCCGGGTGGCGGGCGAACACGTGATCCCCGGCTCGGTCCGGCCGGAATCACCGGCCGCGGTGCTTGAGGCGGCGATGGACGCCGGGCACGAAGGCGTAATGGTGAAGGACCTCGATTCGAGCTACGCGGCCGGGCGGCGCGGGCGCGCGTGGCTCAAGGTGAAACCGGTGCACACCATCGATCTGGTGGTGCTGGCGGCGGAGTGGGGCCACGGACGGCGCACTGGGAAACTGTCGAACCTGCACCTCGGCGCGCGCGACCCGGACGGCGGGCCGCCGATCATGGTGGGCAAGACGTTCAAGGGCCTCACCGACGAGCTGCTGGCCTGGCAGACCGAGCGGTTCCAGGAGATCGAGTCGCACCGCGACCGGTGGACCGTCCACGTGCGGCCGGAGACGGTGGTCGAGATCGAGCTGGACGGGGCTCAGGTCAGCACGCGGTATCCGGGCGGGCTGGCGCTGCGGTTCGCGCGGGTGGTGCGGTATCGGCCGGACAAGGAACCCGGCGAGGCGGACACCATCGACACCGTCCGGGGGTTGCTGCGCGGCAGCCGTCCGGCGGAGGAGTCCGGCCAGGCGGAGCGACCCGGCGTCGCGGGAAGTGCCGGGTCCTCGGGGCAGCCCGGTTCCGAGGGGCAATCCGGTTCCGAAGGGCAGCCTGATTCCGCGAGCCCTGAAGAACAGACCGGTTCCGAGGAGGCGTCCGGATGATCGCCCGGCAGGCCCTCCGGATGAGTGGGCACATTACGGACATCAGGCAGTTTTCCCCGCCGTACTCAGGAAAACGCCCGACGAAAGTTGATGTCGCACCCGTGGCCGCGTACCCGAGAGTGAGAGCACTGGCCTGTGTCGATAGGAGAAAAGCATGACGTTCCGGGTGAAATCAGCCGTCCGGGGATTCGGGCGGCCGATGACCCTGCTGGCGGGCGTGGCGCTCGCCGCCACCGTGGTGGCGGCACCGGCCAGTGCCGCGCCGGCGCCGCCGCAGCCGTCCCGACACCACTTCTCGGCCGCCGCGCAGTCGTTCGTCGGCGCGACCACCGTGTCCGAGCGGGTGGCGCGGCTCAACGCGGCGATGGCCAAGCTGCCGAAGGAAAGCGGCGCGTACAACGCCACGAAACTGTGGAACCAGGGCATCACCGGCGCCGGGTCCACCGTGGCCACGCTGGTGTCGTTCGGCGACGACAAGGTCAAGCAGGTCCTGGACGAGTACTCGCGCCAGCACGGCCTGCCGCCGGCGAACGTCGAGGTGCTGCAGCCGTCCGGCGCGGTGCCCGCGTGCACCGATCCGGGAGTGGACACCGCCGCCTGCCAGTCGTGGGGCGGGGAAACCGACCTCGACGTCACGATGATGCACGCGATGGCCCCGGCCGCGAAGATCGTCGTCGCGGCCACTCCGGTCGCCGAGACGCAGGGCTTCGCCGGATTGCCGGAAATGATGCACGCCGTCGACTACATGACCGAGCACCGCATCGCCGACGTGGTCTCGATGAGCTTCGGCACCACCGAGGAGAACTTCCCGTCGCTCGAGTCGATCAAGACCCTCGACCCGGCGCTGGAGCGGGCGAGCAAGGCGGGCGTCACGCTGGTGGCGTCGTCCGGTGACGACGGCCCGACCGGGGCGTACCTGCAAGGCCCCGGCAGGTATCCGTACCGCGTGGCGAGCTGGCCCGCCAGCGACCCGAACGTCACCACGCTCGGCGGCACCCAGCTGCACCTGGACGCGAACGGCGTCCGCACCCAGCCCGACGACCTGGTCAACGCCGCGGACAACGGGTTCAGCGAGGGCGCGGGCCTGTCGAAGGCGTACGCGCGGCCGTCCTGGCAGAACCACGTCAAGAAGATCACCGGCAGCACGATGCGGTCGTACCCGGACATCAGCATGGAAGGCGTCCAGGGCACGTCGCAGTCGGCACCGTTGTTCGCGGGCGTGCTGGCGTTGGCGGTGCAGGCCAACCACGGCCGGCTGGGCCAGATCAACCCGGCGCTGTACTCGAAACTGGGCCCGAAGGGCACCGCGGCCGGAATCGTCGACGTCACCAAGGGCGACAACAGCCAGTGGGACGTCGAAGGATTCAAGGCCGGTCCGGGCTACGACATCGCGAGCGGCTGGGGCACGGTCGACGCGTCGGTCTTCGTGCCTGCCTTGGTGAAGGCGGTGCGGTGATGCGGTAGTCAGCGGCCGAGCACTGCCTCCGGAGGGCAGTAGTCGCTCGGCTTGAGCAAGTTCACCCGGCCCGGCGCGATCGATCCCGGTCGTGTCGGGCAGGGCGGACCGAGCCGGAACCGTAGTGTCAGCGGCATGTCCTCGAAAGCGTTGGCCCGGCTGTGGTTCGGGGTGACCGCGGCCGTCGTGCTGGCCGCGCTCGTGATCCAGATCGTCGCGCTGGTGCCGGCGCAAGGGCGGTACGCCAGCTTCGGCGGGCGGGTGACGAACCTGTTCACCTACTTCACGATCATCTCGAACCTTCTCGTCCTCGTCACCGGCGCGGCGTTCGCTCGCGGACGCGGCACCTCGCCGCTGATGCGCGTGCTGTGGCTCGACGCGCTCGTCGGGATCGTGGTCACCGGCGTGGTCTACCAGGTCGCGCTCGCCGGGCTGTACGAACTGCATGGGCTCAGCCTCGCCGCGGACATCTTGCTGCACCGTGTCACCCCGGTGCTGTGCGTGCTCGGCTGGCTGCTATTCGCCCCGCGCGTGCTGGAATGGCGCACCGTCTGGTGGTCGCTCGTCTACCCCTTGGCGTGGCTGGTTTTCACGCTCGTCCGCGGAGCGATCGACGGCTACTACCCGTACCCGTTCGTCAACGCCGACGATCTCGGTTACGGGCAGGTCGCGCTGAACTGCGTGCTCATCGGCGTCTTCTTCATCGTGCTCGCCAGCGGAGCCCGGCTCGTCGACCGGCGGCTCACGCGCGTACCCGGCGAAACGCGTTCAGCGGATCGCTGAGCCCGGCCTGGGCCAGCGCCCGCCACGCGCCGCGCTTGAGGTCCACCGGCTTGCCCGCGGCGACGCGGTGCATCTGCTGGGTGTGCCACTGGATCTCGAGCAGGCTGTCGGCGAGCCGGATTCCCGTACGCGGGCACCGCCGTTCGGCTCGGACGTCCTCGCCCGCCAGCAGCCGTCCGGGCAGACCGGGGTCCACAGTGAACGGACGGCCGATCCCGAGCATGTCCAGCGCACCGGATTCCAGTGCCTCCGCCATCCCGGCCGCCGTGGTGAAGCCGCCGGTGACCATCAGCGCGACGTCGCTGATCTGCCGGGCTTTCGCCGCGTAGTCCAGGAAATACGCTTCCCGCCGCTGCGTGCTCGCCCGACCGGCCCCCATCATCACGGCCCGCTCGTAGGTGCCGCCGGAAATCTCCAGCAGGTCGATCCCCGCCTCGCCCAGCGCGCGAACCACCCGCAGCGACTCGTCCTCGTCGAAGCCGCCGCGCTGGAAATCCGCGCTGTTGAGCTTCACCGAAACCGGCACGCGATCCCCCACCGCGCCCCGAACCGCACGCACCACCTCAAGCAGGAACCAACTGCGGTCGCGCCCCCACTCGTCGTCGCGACGATTCACCAACGGCGACAGGAACTGCGAAATCAGGTACCCGTGCGCGCCATGAATCTGGATCCCGGCGAACCCGGCGTCGACGAAGGCCCGCGCCGACACCGCGAACCTCGCCACCACCGCTTCGATCTCGTCCCCGGTCAACGCCCGCGGCGGCGCGAACGCCGTCCGCACCCCTCGATCGCCGAACGGCACCGCCGACGGCGCGACCGGCTGCCGGGACAGGTACCGAGGACTCTGCCGACCGGGATGGTTGAGCTGCACCCACAACTGCGCGTCAGTCCCGTCCACGGACTGCGCCCACGACCGGTACGCCGCCGGATCAGGCACGGTCGGCACCGCGACGTTGCGCGGTTCGCCGAGCGCCGTGGGATCGACCATCACGTTGCCGGTCACCAGCAGTCCAGCACCCCCGCGCGCCCATGTTCGGTACAGCCGCGCGAGCTCGGCGGAAGGCGCGTTGCGACGGTCGCCAAGCTGCTCGCTGAGCGCAGACTTCGCGATCCGATGCGGCAGCACCGCCCCGCACTGGAGTTTGAGCGGTTCGGCGAGCAGATCCCGGGGGTCGGTCATGAGCAGTCCCGTCGTCGCGGCCAACTTACCGCGAGTAAGAATACTCGAAAGTAAGTACCGGCGGTATGCCTCGCGGGCCACTAGGGTCTGCGGCATGACGGCGATAGTGCAGAACCTGGTCACGTCGGGCGTGTTCGAGCTCGACGGCGGCAGCTGGGACGTGGACAACAATGTCTGGATCGTGGGCGACGGCTCCGAGGTGATCGTGATCGACGCCGCCCACGACGCGGACGCCATCGCGGACGTGGTCGGAGACCGCACAGTCCGCGCGATCGTCTGCACCCACGCGCACAACGACCACGTCAACGCCGCCCCCGCGCTGGCGGAGCGCACCGGGGCGCCGATCCTGCTGCACCCGGCCGACCGCGTCGTGTGGGACCTGACCCACCCGGACCGCGCCCCCGACGGCGACCTGGCCGACGGGCAGGTCATCACCGTCGCCGGCACCGACCTCACCGTGCTGCACACCCCCGGCCACGCCCCCGGTGCGGTCTGCCTGCACAGCCCCGAACTGGAAGTCCTCTTCACCGGAGACACCCTGTTCCACGGCGGCCCCGGCGCGACCGGCCGCTCGTACTCCGACTACCCGACCATCGTGAAGTCCATCCACGACCGCCTCTTCCCCCTCCCCGACGCAACGATCGTCCGCACCGGCCACGGCGAAGCGACGACCGTCGGGAAGGAAAAAGCCGCGTCGGCCAACTGGCCCGCCGCCTGATCCGCGCTGAATCTCGCCGTGCGGGTCGGCAAGCTCGTCGACCCGCACGGCGAGTTCAACAATCGGCCCCTGAGACCACTCCGCAAACGCTTGCGCGCAGCCAGACTAGCTAGTTCGACACTCACTTGCGCGCACGAACGCGCACCGCCGGAACTGCACGCCAGGCCGAGCCGCCTCACCGGACCGCACTGCCGAAGCCGCCCCGGCTCACGTCGCTTCGCGATCAATCGCTCAGCCGGACCGCGCCGCCGGAACCACCCGCCTTGCAGTCGGTCGCCGCGCCTCGCCGCCGAAATCGTCGGATCAGCCCAGCTCGCGATCGGTCGCCACACCGATCAATGCACTCGTCCGCCAGCGAGCCGCATTCCCTCCGCAGCTCATCCCGCGCCAAGCCCACCGCATGAGCCGCGGACTCTCGGCGAAAGCTCCGCCGCAAGCAAGAACTCCCCCAGCCGCGCCAGCCAGCCGAACCGGAAACCCAGCCCAGCAGCCCCGAACCCCGCCTACCGGGCCAGCCGAGGAACCTCAGGCACCACCCGAACCCGCTCCCGAGCCTCGCCCGCAAGCGCTTGCGCCCACTGCTGCAACCCGGCCACATCCACCCCGTACGGAGGTTCCGCCCGGAACGGCGCGATGTTCTCCGCACCCCGCTCCAGCAGCGCGACCGCTCCGTTCCCGTTCCCCCGCAACGCGTGCGTCAGCCCCACCGCCAGCTGGGCCAGGCCGCGCCACAGCTCGCGCTCCGGCCCGTCCGTTGCCTTCCAAGCGTCCTCGAACACCTCGTGCGCGTGGAACGGGCGGCCGGTGTCCAGCAGGTGCTGCGCCTCCGCCAGGGTCTCCGCCGGGGTCCGCTGCACGCCCTCGGGCTGGCGCGGCACGCCGTCGGACCCATACGGCAGCGGGCGGCCCAGACCATCACGCGGGCGGGCGTTGCGCGCCCGTCCCTGGTCGTCGCGATCACGGCTGTCCACCCGGCCATTGTTCCACGTGCCACGCCGGGTTAGCGTCTCGCGCGCAAGCCACGTAGCCTGGTGACTCGTGCGCTTTCTGGATGGGCACGTGCCCGCTCACGACCTGACCTACGACGACGTGTTCCTGCTGCCGAACCGTTCGGACGTGGAGTCCCGCTTCGGCGTCGACTTGTCCACTGTGGACGGCACTGGCGCGACGATCCCCTTGGTGGTGGCCAACATGACGGCCGTCGCCGGGCGGCGGATGGCCGAGACGGTCGCTCGCCGCGGCGGGCTCGTCGTGCTTCCGCAGGACGTCGACACCGAGGCGGTGACCGAAATCGTCTCCTGGGTGAAGTCCCGCCACGCCGTCTGGGACACGCCGCTGGTCCTCACCGGCGGCGACGCGGTGGCCGACGCCCTCAACCTCGTGCACAAACGAGCACACGGCGCGGTCGTCATCGTCGACGGTGACGGCAAGCCGGTCGGCGTCGTCGACGAGGCCGCCTGCGCTGGTGTCGACCGCTTCGCGCGGCTGGCCGACGTCGCCGAGCCAGCCGTCGTCGCTGTTCCGCTGGACACGCCGCCGCGCGAGGTTTTCGAGCTCCTGCACAGCCACGGCGGACGGCTCGCCCTCGGCCTCGACGCCGACGGTCGCCTCGCCGGCGTCCTCACCGCGGTCGGCGCGCTGCGCTCGGAGATCTACACCCCGGCCGCCGACGCTCAGGGCAAGCTGCGCGTCGCCGCCGCGGTCGGCGTGAACGGCGACGTCGCGGCGAAGGCCGAAGCGGTGCTGGCCGCGGGCGTCGACACGCTGGTCGTCGACACCGCGCACGGGCACCAGGAAAAGATGATCGCCGCGCTCAAGGCGGTCCGTTCGGTGTCGCCGAAGGTGCCGATCGTGGCGGGGAACGTCGTGACCGCCGAGGGCACTCGCGACCTCATCCACGCGGGCGCGGACGTCATCAAGGTCGGCGTCGGTCCCGGCGCGATGTGCACCACGCGGATGATGACCGGTGTCGGCCGCCCGCAGTTCTCCGCCGTGGCGGAATGCTCGGCTGCCGCCCGTGAACTGGGCAAACACGTCTGGGCGGACGGCGGCGTGCGGCACCCTCGCGACGTCGCGCTGGCGCTGGCCGCGGGCGCGTCGGCGGCGATGGTCGGCTCGTGGTTCGCCAGCACCCACGAATCGCCCGGCGACCTGCGGTACGACGAGCAGGGCCGCCCGTACAAGGAGTCGTTCGGGATGGCGTCGAAGCGCGCCGTCGGGGCCCGCACGCGCACGGACAACGTCTTCGACCGCGCGCGCAAGGCGCTGTTCGAGGAGGGCATCTCCACGTCGAGGATGGCGCTGGACCCGACCCGGCCCGGCGTCGAGGACCTGATCGACTCGATCTGCTCCGGTGTCCGCTCGTCCTGCACCTACGCGGGCGCGCGCACGCTTGAGGAGTTCCACGAGCGCGCCGTGCTGGGCGTGCAGTCCGCGGCCGGTTTCGCCGAGGGACGCCCGCTGCCCTCCGGCTGGTAACCCCGCAGCAAGTCCGTGAAGGACTCCTTGAGGGAATCTGATTCCCTCAAGGAGTCCTTCACGGAACTAGATCAGCCGTGGTCCTCCAGCATCTCGGTCACCAGCGCCGCGATCGGCGAGCGCTCCGACCGGGTCAGCGTCACGTGCGCGAACAGCGGGTGCCCCTTCAGCTTCTCGATCACCGCCGAGACGCCGTCGTGCCGTCCGACCCGCAGGTTGTCGCGCTGGGCCACGTCGTGCGTGAGCACCACCCGCGACGCCGAGCCGAGCCGCGAAAGCACGGTCAGCAGCACATTGCGTTCCAGCGATTGCGCCTCGTCCACGATCACGAAGGTGTCGTGCAGCGAGCGGCCCCGGATGTGCGTCAGCGGCAGCACCTCGAGCATGCCGCGGTCGAACACCTCGTCCAGCACGTCCTGGCTGACCAGCGCGCCGAGCGTGTCGAACACCGCCTGCGCCCACGGCTGCATCTTCTCGCTCTCGGACCCGGGCAGATAGCCGAGATCCTGGCCGCCGACCGCGTAGACCGGGCGGAACACCACGACCTTGCGGTGCTGCTGGCGTTCCATCACCGCCTCCAGGCCCGCGCACAGCGCCAGCGCCGACTTGCCGGTGCCCGCGCGCCCGCCGAGCGAGACGATGCCGACGTCGGAGTCCAGCAGCAGGTCGAGCGCCACGCGCTGCTCCGCCGAGCGGCCGTGCAGGCCGAACGCCTCGCGGTCACCGCGCACCAACCGCACCCGCTTGTCCGCCGTGACCCGGCCGAGCGCGCTGGAGCTGCCCGCGAGCAGCCGCAACCCGGTGTGGCACGGCAGTTCGCCCACCTCGCCGAGCCCGAACTCCGCCGGATCCGCCGAACCGCCCGAGAAGAGCGCGTCGATCAGCTCCTGGGGAGCGTCCGCGTCCGCCATGCCCGTCCAGCCCGACGGCGTGACCTCCTGCGCCCGGTACTCGTCCGCGGTGAGCCCGACGGCGCCCGCCTTGACCCGCAGCGGGATGTCCTTCGTCACCAGGACGACCTGCGGCTGCTCCGTCGCGAGGTTGAGCGCGCACGCGAGGATGCGGTGGTCGTTCGAGTCGGTGCGGAAGCCCACCGGGAGGACGGACGGATCGGTGTGGTTCAGCTCCACCTGCAGGGTTCCGCCCGCCTCGCCGATCGGGATCGGGGCGTCGAGCCTGCCGTGCTTGAGCCGGAGATCGTCCAGCAGCCGGAGGGATTCCCTGGCGAACCAGCCCAGTTCGGAGTGGTGGCGCTTGGCCTCCAGTTCGCTGATGACGACCAGCGGGAGCACCACCGCGTGTTCGGCGAACCGGGTGACCGCCCACGGGTCAGAGAGCAGCACCGACGTGTCGAGCACATAAGTGATGCGTGGGGATTCGGGCGAGATCGAGGCTTTCTCCGGCGCCGGGGCACCGGTCGAAGAACGGCCTGAGGCCTTGCGGGGTGAACGCTGCGCAGTCACGACGGCATCTCCCTCGAGGGCGTGTGCACCCCACGCCCGCACTCGCTGGGCCGGGCACCTCCCTGGCTGAGTCCGCACTCCCTGACGCTGGCTGCGTCAGGCGGCACGGCCACGAGGGCCGGGTGCCGGCCCCCTCGTGCATCTCGTGGGCGGCTGAGCCGCCCCCTCGATCAACGCCACGACCAGGGCCTCCCGCGAGAACCCGCACGGAACGCGAGCCCTCTATCCCGGAAGGTACCTACGTCCGCCCCGTCGTGCAGGCAGCCACACAGGTGATTCGCCGATTCGTCATCCCACCGTCGGTCGCCCGCAACAGAGTGTCCACAGTGCTCACCCAGCGTCACCGGGTCCGGCGATCGGGGGGTCGCACAGATGGATGATCAAGGAAAATTAATCACCGAGTGCAGGCAATTCCCAGGTAAAGGGCCTTGTACCACGCGCAAGACCGGAATGCATTTCGCGTCCTGGACACTGAACCGGTCCGAGTGAACTGGGCCTTCAAGCGCTCACACAATGGGCGTACGCACCATTCGCTAGAGGCCATTCGGGGGTAATTTCCTTACTGCGGGACACACCACCGGAACACTCCGGTGCCCCGAATCCCAGTATCTCTACCTAGGAGTGTGCGAAGTGCTGAAGAAGGCTGGAATTGTCGCCGGTGCCGCCGCGGGTCTGATGATGATCGGCGGGACGGCGTTCGCCTCCCCGGCCGCGACCCAGGGCGCTCCGGACCCGACGTTCGGCGACGCCTACGCCACCTTCATCGAGGGCGGCGGCGCGCTCGGCTACGGTGCCGCTTCGCTGGTCGCCGGCGCCTACACCGGCGTCGCGCTGACCCCGGCGCTGGTGGCCCACTCGATGGAGCACCACCACGGCTGAGCCGTCTTGACGCGAAGGCCCCGGAGCCCGGCTCCGGGGCCTTCGCGGCGTCAGCGGCCCGGGTTGACCGGCCCGGCTGGGTGGGTCCGCCGGGCCGGTCCGCCGCTCAGACCCCGAACCGGCGGTGCCGCCAGGCGTAGTCGCGCATCGCGCGGAGAAAATCGACGCGCCGGAATGCCGGCCAGTAAGCCTCGGTGAACCAGAATTCCGAATGCGCGGACTGCCAGAGCAGAAATCCGGAAAGCCGCTGTTCACCGGACGTTCGGATAATCAGCTCCGGATCCGGCTGGCCGGATGTGTAGAGATGTTCCGAGATGTGGTCGACGTCGAGGATTTTCGCGAGTTCGCGAATCGAAGTGCCCTCGTCGGCGTGCTGCAGGAGGAGTTTGCGGACGGCGTCGGCGATCTCCTGCCGTCCGCCGTAGCCCACCGCGATGTTCACTTCCATGCCCGAGTGGTTCTCGGTCCGCGCCGCGGCGGCGGTGAGCTTCTGCGCCACCTCGAGCGGCAGCAGGTCGAGCGCGCCGACGATGCGCAGCCGCCACGGCACCTCGGCCCCGGCGAGTTCGTCGGTGACGTCGGTGATGATCTTCAGCAGCGGCGTGAGCTCGTCCGGATCGCGGTTCAGGTTGTCGGTGGACAGCAGCCACATCGTCACGACCTCGACCTCGGCCTCCTGGCACCAGCTGAGGAAGTCGGCGATCTTCTTGGCCCCGGCGCGATGCCCGTCGGCCACGTCGGCGAACCCGGCCTCGCGGGCCCAGCGGCGATTGCCGTCGAGCATGATCGCGATATGCCGGGGATGACGGCCTGCCGACTGCTGGATCAGTCGGCGGCTGTAGACGCTGTAGACGACGTCGGACATGAAGGACCGGAGGCTCACGTCGCCCGAGCGTACGCACCCCTGGAGTAAGGGTGTGACGCGCCACGGGGGCTGGCGAAAAACCTACGGTCCCGTAGCCTTGGCTCGGTGAGCGTGACGACCGAGCCCCCACCCGTCCCCGAGGACACTCGCCCCCGGCTGCGCGGCCATATCCACTTCTGGTCGTTCTTCGGCGCGGTCGCCGGAGCCGCCACGCTGATCAGCCTCGCCGCCTCGACGGTTTCCGGGGTAGCCGCGCTGGCGACGTCCGTGTACGGCCTCACCGTGCTGGGCGTGTTCGGCGTGAGCGCGCTGTATCACCGCAGGCTGTGGAGCCCGCGCGCGTACAAGTGGATGAAGCGCGCCGACCATTCGATGATCTTCCTCTTCATCGCCGGCACGTACACGCCGTTCACCCTGCTGGCCATGTCGAAGCCGACCGGATACATCGTCCTGGCCATCGTCTGGGGCGGCGCGGTCCTCGGCGTGGCGATGAAGATGCTGTGGCCGCACGCGCCGCGTTGGCTCGGGGTGCCGATCTACATCGCACTGGGGTGGGTCGCGGTCTTCGTTCTGCCCGAGTTGCTGAGCCATGCCGGGGTCGCGGCTTTGGTGCTGCTTTGCGTGGGCGGGCTGTTTTATACCGTGGGGGCGGTTTTTTACGCGGTCAAGTGGCCTAACCACTGGCCGGAGACCTTTGGGTACCACGAGTTCTTTCATGCGTGCACGGTGTTGGCTGCGGTGTCGCATTACATCGCGATCTGGTTGGCGATGTACGCCTAGCTGCGGTTTTGCCTCTGTGGATCTTTCTCAGGCCGTCTCCAGGCCGTCACGCTGCCTGGGGGCGGCCTGAGTCGTTCCCGAAGCTCCTGAGCAGACCATCGACTGCCTTACGGGTCCGCTCGTGGCTGGTCGGGAGCAGGTGCGTGTAGACGCGGAGGGTGAAGCCTGGGTCGGAGTGGCCGAGGTAGGCGGACAGCGCCTTGATGGACTCGCCTGCGTCGAGCAGGACCGAGGCGTAGAGGTGACGGAGCGCATGCATCCCGTCAGCCCTGGTCGGCTCCACGATCCCGGCCCGCTTGAGTGCCGGTCGCCAGACGTTGAGCCGGAAGCCGCCCCGCCGGAACGGCAGCCCGTCGTAATCCACCATCAGCAGGTTCACCGTGACCGGCTTGCCGTCCGGATGCACCCACGGCAGCGTCGTCAGAGTCGGCGGAAACTCCTCGGCGTAATCGTCCAACTCGGCGAGTAGCCGGGACCCGATCGGCACCTCACGCGTCTTGCCCCGCTTCGGCGGAGCGAAGCACAGCACGTTGCTCACGATCCGGACTTGCCGCTCCACCCGGACAATGTTCCGTTCCCGGTCGACGTCATCGAGCGAGAACCCGAACACCTCGCCCTGCCGCAACCCGAGCCCCGCCGGAATCCGAACCGAGGGGCGATACCGGGCAGGCAGTGCCCGCAACACCGCCTGTGCCCGCTCAGCCGACCATGGCTGAACCCGCGTGTGGTCTTCCCGCGGCCTGGTCACGCTCCGGGCCTGCGCCGGGTTGCTCACGATGAGCTTGTCTTCCTTGGCGAAGCTGAATATCGACACCAGGTGCGTGAAATACAGGACTCGCGAGTTCGCGCTCACGCCACGCTCCTGGAGCCAGCGCAGCCAGCCTTGGACATCGCTAGGGCGGACCGCTGCGATCGACTTGCCCTCGAAGTACGGGACTAGATGGTTCGCCACTCGGCTTGCGACCCGTTCCCGCGTCGTGTGGTCATACGTCTGCGCAGCGGCCCACCGCTCGGCGACCGTCTTGAACGAGATCCGGCCCGCCCGGGGGTCCACGTACTTGCCCTCGCGCTTGTCGGACTCCACCTCGATCAGGAAGTCCTCCGCCCGCTTCTTTTGCTTGTCCGGGAAGGACTTCGATCGCTCCTGCCCTTCTGGGTCCAGGTACCGGACCTTGTATCGCAGGCCGATGCCGTACAGCTCGGTCTTCTCCATGACCGGCTTGCCCTTGTCGTTGAACCGCAACTCATCGGTCCCCGGCTCTCGGGCTTGCCGGTACCACCTGTCTTGAATGTGTCCCATGTGGACCTTCCTTTCGTGATTGCCGAACTATCAGGCGGCTTGCGAGACCCAGGCTTTGACCGAAGCCGGGTCGTAGCGGAGATGACGGCCGATCTTGCGGACCGGCGGACCCTCGCCACGCCATTTCCACTGGTAGAGCGTCTTGACTGGGACGCCGAGGTAGGCCGAGACGTCGTCAACGGTCCACAGCCGTTCGATCTGATGCACGTTGTCCATGTCTCCCCCTTTCAAGCCGCGAGCTGAGTTGCCGAAGTTTCCGGCGGGCTGGCGGCGAGTAGTGCGCGGTCGTATTCGGCTTTCCAGGCGATGCGTTCGGCGATCGCGTGCATCACCAGGTGCGGCCGCGGTGGGACGTGCGGGTCGGCGGCGTCGACCTTGCGCCAGACGAGCCGGGCCGGGTCCGGTTGCGGTTTCTCGATCCCCACAGCGGCCAGGGCGTCCAGGACGAAGCCGCGCCGGTCGGCTTTGTGGTCCACGAGGGTCTTGCCCGACCACTTCCGCGACACCAGCACCCGGCGACCGGGCAAGCCGAGGGTGGTCCGCCGGTGCGCCCGGCCCTTGCAGTGGCCCGGGGTGGTCTTTCCGTTGGCTCCCTTGGGTTGGATGCCGTAGAGCAGCCACACCGCGCACCGAGGGGAACAGGGTGTGACGGCCAGTTCGGCGTGGAGCCGGTCGTGGTGATCGGCCAGCGCCGGGGTGTCGGCCTCGACCACTTCGCCGGTGGACTTGGTGAGGTATTTGGTCAGGTAGCCGATGTGGCGGCCGGCGTCCTCGGTGCCGCCGAGGATTCCCTTGGAGTGGACCTGGCGGCCAAAGGTCACCACGTGCGCGGGTGCCTCGACCTGGTCCACCGCGTCGTCCCAGGTCAGTAGGGGTCGGCGGGTGTCGGGGTCGACAAATCCCTGTTCCGGACCGTCCCAGGCGGGCGTCCGGTCGGCGTAGACGATCTGGTCGTGGCGGGGCCACCAGACCTGGTGGTAGGTGGCTTCGGTGACCTGCCGGATGACCTCGTGCGGCACCGATCCCCGGATGGCGGCGTGCAGGTGCGGCGCGGTCCGCTTCTGCGGCTCGACGGTCGCGAAGTACTGCACGTCCCAGCCGACGACTCGGCGCAGGTTCTGCCACCATCGATCCACCAGCGCCGAGAAGTGCACCGCGTCCCGCGCCGCCCGCCGATAGTCATAGGCGGCCGGGTTGACCGGGGAGCCGTCACCGCGGACCGGGCCGTAGGTGTCGCAGGTCAGCGTGACGAACATCGAGGGCCGGAACCGCCCCGCGTACTCCCGCCCCACCGTGGTCTTGGCGACCTTGCGCCGGGGCAGGTTCGGCGCGTCCTGCCGCCGCTTCGTCGACCGCTTCACCGCCTTCCTGGTCGGCAGGTCGATGGAGGGCAGTCGGCCCCGGACGCCGAGTTGCCGAAGTTCTTCGTCCACACCACGGATCTCCTCCCGCAGTTCTTCCGCTTCGGCGGGGTCGGTGTCGGCGACTTCGCGGTAGGAGGCGACGAGGTCAGCCCGGTAGGCCAACAGTTCGGTTTGGTCCTCGGTCGGTTCGTCGGGCGTGAGGTCGGGTTCTTCGGTCATGTGCCAGCCTTCGCGGCACTGGACTTGCCGCAGCGCCTTGGCTTTTCGCGCACACGGCAGGCACACCGATTCCACTGTGGACCCACAGGGCATCGGGACGTACCGCAGTTCGCCGGTTTCCTGGTCGCCGACCTCCATCGTGAACGGACGCACGCATACGCCGTGTTTCTCCGCCGTCGCCCGGATCACGTCGTCGGCCAGCGGCATCCGCATCCGTTCCGCTCGTGTCCCTTCCATCAGGCCGCCGCCTCCCCTCGCGACGCCCACCCGCGCAGCACGTGCACTGGCATCGGCTGTTTGTCTCCGGCCGGGAGGTCCGGGAAGACGCTCGGGTCGAAGAGCACCGCGCCGTAGACGCGCACCGGGATTCCGCACGGGGTCCGGCCGATGATCCCGATGTGCACCCAGCCGCCCTCGGCGATCCGCCACAACGTCGTGGTGACGTCGTCGAGGGTGTTCGCCCACGTCAGCAATGCCCGCGCGACCTCGGCTAGGCCGTCGACGTCAAGCTGCACCGTGATCGGTCTCGACCAGGCGGAGACGTCCAGCGACGCGACTGGCGGCAGCTGATGCAGGTCGAGGTGGTCCCGGATGGTGTCGAGGAAGATCATGAGCCGGTTCATGCGGCCCTCCTTTCCTCGGCCTGTGCGTGGTCGAGGTGGTGGGTGCCGCCGTTGGTGACGTACTGCTCCAACGCCTTCACGGTGTCGTCCGGGACCCAGCCCGCGCGGACGCGCAGGGGTTCGCGGATGCCCTCGCCCCACACGTAGCCGGTGCCGGGCATGGTCTCCGGGATGCGGTTCGCCCACGCGCCTCGCTCGTACGCGCCGTCGCCCAGCACCATCCCGACATGTGTCTTGGAGGTCACGCGCAAGCAGACGCGGCGGGTGAACAGCTCCCGCACCGGAACCGTGTCCTTCGTCGGCTCCTGCACATAGCCGCGGACCGACACCCCCAACGCCCGACCCTGCGTGTTGAGGACCGCGACGTGTTCCACGATCGCCTCGCGGGTCTTGCGGTCGGTATAGCGGGTCAACGCGCCGATCTCGTCGAACTCCAGCAACTCCAACGGAAACTCCGCCGACAACGGCACGTCCCGGGTGTTCCCCGCGAACTCCCGCTTGCGGTGTTCCAGCTCGTCCCGCAGCCCTTCCAAGAGTTCGAGGGTGTCCTTTCCGGAGACGGCGTAGCGGGCGAAGATCCCGCGCCCGTAAGCCAGTTCCATGCCCTTCGGGTCCACACCCGACACCCGCACCAGACCGGAGCGGATCGCCGAAGCGGCCGACACCAGCGGGCACCACATGACCGAGTTCTTCCCGGCGCCGCTGGCCCCGGCGACGAGGATGTGCGCGCCCGCCCCGGTCAACGGCAGCCGCCACGGCGTCCCGTACTCCGTCGTCCCCGCATACACCGCGCGCAGGTTCACCCGAGCCGGTTCCAGACCGGGCAGTTCACGGCACCGGACGGGGGTGGTGAGCAGGTCGCGGCGCATGAAGTCCAGCGACACCACATCCGGCGCGATCTCGCGCACCTGTACCCGCGACACCTTCCGCGCCGTCGCCAACGCCCGCGCCGCCTCGTCGAAATCCTCCGGCTTCTGCCCCGGCACCAACCGAACCCGAACCTCGTCCCACGACGCCCCCGACCGCACCCGCACCAACGCGGGCACCGCAACACCCGACTTCTGCCGGGCACGTGTGATCGCGTCCCGCTTCCGCCGACGGGAGACCAGGTTGACCGTCACGTCCACCGGGATGGCTTCGTCGCGGACGGTCAGGCCGCAGGCGTGCAGCCAGTCCGGCAGCTTGCGCCCGTAGACCGCCCACCGCAGCCACCACGCCCGCAGCCACCGACCGCACCACCGGTCAAACCCGACCACATCCAACGCACGCCAGACGACCGCGATCAGCGCCAGCGTGACGAACACGACCGTCAGCGACAGCCAGCCCCACCACCGCAACCACACCACGATCACGACCAACGCGAGACAGGTGCGCCAGCGGGTGACGATCTGCCGCACCAGCCAGCCGACCGCCCGCAGCACCGTCCAGAACGCGAAACCCAGGAACGCCAACGCCGCCAGCGTTTCCACAATGGACGCCAACGCACGACCCAGCTTCGCCAGCACCCACAACACCACCGCGACACCCGCGCTGACAGCGATCACCACCGCCGCGTTCATCGCCGCTCACCGCCCTCAGCCGCGGCGAGGTCAAGCGGCAGCATTCCTTGACATGCCGCGCACTTCGTCTCTCCCCGCACGAGGCGGGCGAACTTTTTGCATGCGGCGCAACGCATCCGGGTGACCCCCGTTGACGCACGCCGTCCAGAACCGGTTATGTTCGTCATTGTTCACTTCCCAGTGGACAGCGCAGAACCGGTGAAGGTTGGTCGCCAGAGGCCGGTTCTGCGTTAATTACGGAACAATTCCAAGCGCATCAGGGCGCGTTGAACACAGCACACGTCACCGTGCGCTTTTTTCAGTACTCGCTTAGGTTTTCGGCTAGTCGGTGGTCGACTCGTCCGTGGTCGGTTCCTCGCCGGTCAGGAGCCGGTTCAGCCCGGCGTCAGTCGCCCGCCGCTGCGCCTTCACCTCTTTCAGGAGCTGGTCGACCACCACCGACAGGCGCGCCAGCGAGTCCGCCGGAGACAACGCCGCCTCCCTCAGCCGCTCGATCGTCACCGTGTACGGGGCGGCTTCCTTCCCGACCAGGAACACGCCCATCCCGCGATGGGGGCAGTACACGACGTCCGAGGTGTCCTTCAGCGCGTAGCGGCTGAACGCCTCCGCAGTCACCGCCTGACTCGGAGCCAGGCGGATCGTCATCGTCCGCGACAGCCCGATCAAGTCCTTGAGGAACCGCGTCTGCCTCAGCATCACCTCGGCATCCCCGAAATGGTTCCGCAGCGCCTCCGACCCGATGAACATCTGCGCCGGGATCGCGCCCGCGCCGAAGATGATCCGGTTGCGGTCCATGCGGCTCTCGACCACCTGATCCAGCTTCTCCTTGTCCCGCAGGTCCGGGCCGAACACCAGCCGCGCGTAATCCGGGACCTGCAGCAGATCCGGGATCAGCAGCGGGGCCCATACCGTCACGGCCGTCGCGACCCGCTCGTGCGCGATCAATGTCGTGTAGTGGGCCGGGTCCGCCTGCGAGCCGACCGAGGACCAGCTCGGGCCCGTCACGCCATGCGCCAGCAGCATGATCCAGGCTTTCCGTTCCCCGGTCACGCCGAGCGCACCGAGCACGTTCGACACCTCTTCCGGGGTCGGGACCCGCTGACCGAGTTCCCAGTTCGACAACAACGCCGGGTTGACCCCGATTCGCCGCGCCAGCTCCCGCAACCCGAACCGCGCCTCGATCCGGGCATCTCGCAGCGCCGCACCCAGGCCGCGTGCTCGCGGGCTCGCCATATCCGTGCCACGCATCAACCACACCTCCGGCCCGGGATCGTCCCTGTCTGCAAACCGAGAACACCCATCTACGCCGCCTTGCCCTCGCCAGACGCAGACGACGCATCCGCCGACCGCGACGACGACTTGCCCGCAGCGGCCTTGAAACCCGTCGCCCGAAAGACGTACGTCTGATACTTGAACTCGCCCTGCCCGCCGACGCGCGGCTCCGCCGTCAACCCGTCCAGCTCGACCGGCCGCATGCCCGGCAGCGCCTCCGAAGTGGTGGGCACCGGCTGAACGTCGGCCAGGAACGTCACCTCGAACGAGGCCCGCTTCGCCTTCGTCTCGCCCGGGTCCGTCACCGCGGCCCGCCACTGCCGCTTGCCGGTCACCTCGTCAACACGCTGGCGTACGGGTCGCCCCGCAGCCCGGTCCTCCCGAGACTGATACTCGTTGTCCGGGATCACTTCCCCCACCATCACAAGCCCCTGCGGGAACGCCTCGTCGAAGTCGATCGCAAACCGGTGTCCTTTTTCGATAGCCATGCTGAATTCCCTTTGCTGTTCTGGTTTTTGTGCGCTCAGTCGCGCTCTTCCGGCCACTGGTCGCCGAGAGGAGAGGAGTAGGTGCGGGTGCGGTTTTGCGTCTCGCACCACTCGCCGAACTCGCCAGCGGCCACGGCGAGGCTCCGCGCAAACCGCGCGGTGTCCATCAGGCCGCCGATGCGAGCCGGTACCTGGATCACGATCGCGGTCTCATCGCCCCCGGCCACCAGCTGGCGAACCCCAGGGGAAGGCGACACGACGGCAGCGCCGTATCCGACGAGGGGCTGAATCACCACGTGAATGCCCATGTGCTCTCCCGATGTCTCGGCTTCCGCACGCTCGATTTGGCGCGCTGGGATCAGGAGACACCCGGGTAAGGCAGATCACCCGGACAAACTGTCCGGGTGCATTCGAGCAGGGGCTAGCGTCCGGCCGGAACGGCCTTTTCGATCGCGTCGAGCATCGCCGACCAGGGCAGTTCCCGGCCGGGAGCGCTGCGCGGTTCGTGCAGCGGCCAGACGTCGTCACCGTAAAGCAGCTCGACGCCGACGCGCCGCAGGTTCGCGATGTGCATCTCCCAGAACGGCTGACGCGCATGCGCCGCGTTCACGCGCGGGAAGACCACGACCGGCAGGTTGCGCGTACCGATGGCCTCGTTGACCTGCGTCAACGCCTGATTGTCCGCGATGCCGAGCGACATCTTCGCGACCACGTTCGCCGAGGCCGGCGCGACCAGGTAGCAGTCCGGCGCAGGATGCGGACTGCGCTCCGACGGCGACCGCGGCTCGACCCGCACCGGGTAGCCCGTCGCGTCCTCGATCTCCGCCAGCGCACCCGACTCGGCCAGCCAGCGCCCAGCCGTCGGCGTCAACGTCACCGCTACCGTCCACCCCGCAGCCTGCGCAGGACGGATCAGCTTCGGAAGCAGATCTTCAACCCCGCCAGCACCGGAACCGACCAGGCCGAGAACACGCGACGACATCCGCCTACCTCACCGCGCCGCAGCGCTCAGCCAGCGCCAACAGCGCCGAAGACTTCTTGCCCGCCGACGCCGGGGCACGCCTATACATGGACCGCACCACCTCACGCACCATCGTGTTATGCCGGACGACAGTCGGCGCCTTCGTCTCCGCCTCCAGCAGGGCGTCAAGCGCGTCGTCGTCCTTCGCGACCAAGCTCAACGCCCGCGCGAAGTCGATCAAGTGCGTGACCTGGCGCTCCACCGGCAGATGATCGACGTTAACGCGCGGCGCGGACTCGATCACCTGCCCGACGTCGCCGAGGTCCAGCGCCGCCGACAGCCGGTGCAGCTCGACGTTGGCCGGGCCGAACCCGGTCTGCCAATAGTTCGCATCCACGCCGAGCTGGTCCGCCGCCCGTCCCGCGTGACCGAGAAGGTCGTTCGCCGTCGACCGGTCCTGATGCCGAGCCGCGGCCACCGCCGTGCGGAGGTAGAGCATCCCGTACAGGCTCAACGCCGCCGGATCACCTTCCGCCATGCGCGGCAGCAACCACTTGGCCGCGACGTCGCCCAGCTCCAACGCGTCATCGAACCGGCCCACCGCCAGCAGCGCGTGCGTCCCCGAGCGTGCGGCCGACGCCAGCACCAGCGGATCGTCCGCGTCATCGGCGGCTTGCATCGCTCGTTCAGCCGCGATCCAGGCGAGGTCAGCCTCGCCGATCTTGCTCAGGGTGGTCGCGGCCAGGTGGTGGACCCGGGCCGCGACCGCCGCGCACGCACGCTTGTACGTCGCGTCGTCCGAGGAGGCGGCCTCCATCGCCTGACTGGTCTTGATCAGACCGGGCAGCGCCGCGACGACCCGGCCGAGTTCGCCGTTCTGGTAACTGGACCAGGCACCTTCCACCAGCTGCGCCACCGGCGCGGGGTCGATGTACTCGGGCGACATCGCCGAGGAAAACAAGGTGCGGGAGAGCCGACGCGGAGCCATCAGCGCATCCCGGATCGCCGGGACGTCGTCGTTCTTCTCCTGGTCCTCCAGCAGCACCGGTTCGCCGAGCAAGTCGCCCAGCGTCACCCGCAGCGCTTGCGCGACCTCCGCCAGGACGTCCAACCGGCGGATGTCGCGCTCGCCGCGCTCGATCTTGCTCAACCAGTCCTCAGTACGGCCCACCAGGTCAGCAAGCACCGCCTGCGACAGCCCACGCCGCCGCCGGTAGAAAGCAATACGCTCCCCGATGCTGAGCTGATCACCCGCACCTCGCATAATTCCAGGATACAGCACCATGGAGCTATTGCATCAGCAGCCGAAACCATCATCAGCACGAAGTTGGCGCACCGAAAGCTCTCTAACCCAACCGTCGACTCACTGCGGCCAAGCTTCAACAGCTAGCCGCGCGAGGAACTCAGCACGGGAAGTTGATTCAGCAAATCCCCACTCACTGCTCTCTGCTATTTTTCGCGTTAACGAAAATGCAGACCCCGCATAGGCAGAAATCTTCTCTGGGAAAAGTTTGTCTTCAAGGCTTCCGTTAAGGGAACGCTCCAGCAGGGTCAGATTTTGCAGCTGGTCTTTTATCGACCCAAATCGCCTAAAATCGTCATCCGAATCAAAAGCAACGCGCTTCGACGATTTTGCGAATATATGCTCGACAGTCACACTCTTACTACTCCAGTCGGGAAGAGACTCGGTCATGCCGCCGATTTCTTTGACGTATTGTCTCTCCAGTCGCGCCAGGAGATACTTCGCACGAGTGGTCGTAATAGATCCATATCTAATGAAGACTTGCCTGAACTCTTCATCATTTGGAACAATTTCCGAAACAAACACGAGCACTTCTCTAGAATTTTTTGCCTCACCTCGAGTTACCGCTACTGCCGCATCACAGAACGCACTCTCCGCAACTCCACCTCCCAGAGTACCCGCCATCCATGCCCGCACGGACCAATTCGCAACGATATCGACAAATCGTGTTGCATCACTATGACTCCAAGTCGAGAACGCAGCAATCAAAAGAGGCATACTTGACTCAAAACCAAATCGACGGAAAGCCAGCAGGGAGTCTTTCACCTCAATGGCCTGAGCGGACCAGCTGGCATCATCAGGCTCACGGAGTGCAACATACTGATGAAACGCTCTCTCCAGCCTCTCAAGATAGCGACGAACATCGGATGGATTTTCGGAAATATCAGCCTGAAGCGCCTTGTACAGCTCCCTGTTGGTAACTCTGCCCCTGCGTGACATGTACTCGTGACGGAGAAACTTAACAAAGTCGTCCGGCTTATCGAAATGTCCAGCTAGACGAGTCCAGACGCTCTCAGCATGACCAATACCGTTACTACCCGCTTGACTGAAAAGATAGTTCTTCAACAAGTCCGCTGTCGTGAGGTCTACCCCTCGGTCATTCAGCGTCTCGAAGATTACGTACGCCTCCGCAAGTCCCGTTGCAACCGCAAGAAGAACCTGAACCTCCTTATCCAAGTAGGTAACCAGATTAATCAGGTTGCGATATTCGGAATCCGCCGGAGCCAACTCGTCGACTTTACACTTGAGCAGGCGATAACAAATTGCCACCAGATCTTTCGGCAAATCGTTATGCCCACCCTCTAACAAGAGGCTAAACGTATCATGATCATCTGGGTTCAGCGTCAGCTTGGGGACGGTCTGTTCCTCTGTTAGAACGTAGTCACTGAGATGCGTGTCCTCAACAGACTGAGCCGACCGTAAATGCCCGAGCTCGCGAAGACGATCGCGAACCGCTACCAAAAGTATAGCCGTCGTGGTGATCCGCTGCTGCCCATCGATAATTAGTTTTCTCTCGTCTCCGCTTACATCTGATGCGAGCACGACAGTACCCATAAAGTATGAATCACCGGCAAGGCGGGCCCGCTCGATGTCGCCCCAGAACTCATTAATATGCTCCTCCTGCCACGAATAACGGCGCTGAAAACGAGGAACTTTCAGCAGGCGATCGGACAGGAGATGACCAAGGCGGTCGTGATCGAACTGCGCGGGATCTGCCATTAGCGCGAACTACACCTTTCCGGAATCGTTGCCGAATTTGGCTCTATGGGATCAAGGCCGCGCCGCCTGGCGGCGCGACAGTCGCCTACGTAGCCACTCGCCTAGGCGGCCGCAGCCGTCCCCGGCACGGCGGGCTGCCGCTCCGCTCCGCCCACCGGCCGGGCGGTGCGGCCGCCAGCGGGGCACGTGGCGTAGCGCCACCAGGCGGCGAAGTAGCTCCCACAGCCAACGTTGGCCCCCTCCGAACAGCGCGTTACGTGCCAAAGTGGTCGCCGCAGTGGCAGCCACCGTTACACGCTGTCGTCGGACCCCTCCATCCCGACACCTGATCGTGACAACGGCCGGTAGCACCGCGTCAAGACGGAAAGCGTGTCTTGACCCGGCACCACCGGCCGCGTGCTGGCTTCGTATCGGGATGAAGGGGTAGGTGCGGTGAGGGGTTCGCCAGGCCGTCTCCAGGCCGTCAGAGGTCGGGCAACAGCCAGAAACGGCGAGAACTGCGGAGCAAAGTTTCAGCAGCTCAGAGGGCATAAACCCAGGAGCCAACCAGGTCGCGACGGACCCTTGATCACTTCATCGCGATCTGGTTGGCGATGTACTCCTAGCTGCCGGTTTGCCTTTGCGGATCTTCCTCAGGCCGTCGGCTCGGCGGGAGCTTCTCCGGACAGAGGTCATTCCGCTCAGAGCAGCTCGAGTGCCGTCGCGATCTCGTGAACCTCGGTGCGGGTGGTGTAGTTGGGGTGCACATCGATCCACCGGATCGCGCCCTCGGCGTCGACCAGGACGACCGTCGGCATCGGTACACCGTGGCCGCCGTCGGCGTTGGTCGCGGTGAGGTCCAGCCCTAGAGCCGCCTGCGCGGTGCGGGCGTCCTCGGTGGGGGCGGTGAGCACACCGAGTGCGGCGGCGATCTGGTTGCCGGGATCGGACAGCACGATGAAGGTCAGGTCGTTCTTCTCCGCCATGGACAGCGAGCCGTCCGGCTTCTGCGGACTGATCGCGATCAGCTCGATGCCCCGTTCAGCAAACACGGGCACGAGCTGCTCCTGGTAGGCACGCAGCGCCAGGTTGCAGTACGGGCACCACGCCCCTCGGTAGGTCACGACCACGGCGGGCTTCCCGTGGCGGGCGGATTCGAGCGTCGCCGGGTTGCCGTGGACGTCGAGCAGCTCCCCGTCGGGCATCACCGCGCCCGCGGCGAGCACGCCCTCCGGCAAACCGGCGGCATCCAGTTCCGCCTGCTCGCCGCTGAAAGCCGCCAAGGCCTCGGCCGGCAGTTGGCCTGCGAGGCCCTGCTGCATGGCGGATACCCGCTCGGCAATGGTGCTGTTAGTGGTGGTCACGTCAAGCCTTTCGGGCATGAGGAGGTGCTTTGCGGGACGCGGGGCCGAACCTCAAACTGGATTGCTCTATCCAGTAGTAGCAACGGCAGACTGGATAGTCAAATCCAGTTTTGGCGAGCTTCCGTATCCTGCGGAAGTGAGCGAGACCGTGACCCCGGCAGCCGAAGGCGCCGGCGCGACGAGACGGACGACCCGTGGGCTCGTCACCCGAGAGCGGATCGTCGCCGCCGCCGCGCAGCTGATGTTCGAGCGCGGCGTCGCCGGCACCAGCACTCCCGACGTCCGGGACGCGGCCGGGGTCAGCTCGTCGCAGATCTACCACTACTTCGCGGACAAGAGCGCTCTCACCCGCGCGGTGATCGAGTTCCAGACGGCTCGCATCCTCACCGGCCAGCGAGTGCTTCTCTCCCGGTTGGACAGCTTCGAGGCACTGCGGGACTGGCGAGACGCGATCGTGCAGATCGAACACGACCTCGACTGCCGCGGCGGCTGCCCGCTCGGAAGCTTGACCAGCGAACTCGCCGAACACGACCCCGCCGCGCGCACCGCGTTGGCGGAAGGCTTCACACAGTGGACCGCTGCGATCCGCGACGGCCTGCAGGACATGCTCGACCGGGGCGTACTGCGCGACGACGCCGACCCGCACCGACTGTCGTTGGCGACGATGGCCGCGCTGCAGGGCGGCCTGATCCTCGCGCAGGCGCAGCGCAGCACCGCAGCGCTGGAAGCCGGGCTGGACGCGATGATCGAACGCATCGCCTTCCACGCCGTCGCTCCCTGACGAGAGCGGCAAGGACTGCGATTAACGTCGCGAAGTGCTGGCGAGTCCACCGGTGATGCAGCACAGTGCGTTCCACTTGTACCGAGAAGAACCATCATCACGTCGTCGCGATCCGGTCGGCGATGTACGTCTAGCGCACCGCCCGCACGAACAAGAACACCGGCTGCGCCCGCAAGATCTCCGCCAGTTCCGGGTCCTCCACCCCCGACGTCGGCTGCGGCTCCTCGACCGCGTCGATCGCGAACCCGGCATCCAGCAATGCGGTGAACACCGCTGACACCGGGCGGCGGTACATCTGCCCGGTCACCGTCACTCCGTCCCAATCCCAGTCTTCGCTGATCAGTTCGACGCGGTGGTAGTCCGTACCGACCGGAGCCAGCCGGTGATCGGGTGGTGGATGGAGAACACCAGCGCGCCGCCCGGTTTCAGGCAGCGCCGCAGTTCAGCGAGGCGCTCGGCACCATGGTCAGCGGCTCGTTCAGGTCCGTGGTCTCGAACCTGGCTCGGCCAGATGCTCGGTCAGACCGCCGCCAGCGGAGCCTAGTTCCAGGACTTGCTTTCCGGCCAGGTCACCGGCCAAGCGCAGGATCGCTGGACGGTCATAATGCGCGTTCGGCCCGCTGTTTTCGGCAAAGCTCGTGTATCGCTCGGCATGATCTCCGAAGATTTTCGACACCTCGCCAAGCGTACCGAGATCAGCCGTTCAGCATCGGGGCGGCCAAGAACTGCTCCGGAACCGCGAACCCATCCACCAACGTTCGCGCATGCGGCCGCAACGCCCCGCACAGCGCGTTAACCGCCGCAGTCACCGCTTTGGACCGGCTCGCGGAGATGCGACCGTGCTCGAGGAACCACGCGCGGTCCGCTTCGATCGTTGACAGGGCGTACAGGTCGCAGAGCCGCGAAAGCAGCGCAGCCGCGTCCTGGTCCGGGCAGGCGTCGACAGCGCGGGCGAAGGCGTCGAGGATCAAGCTGTCCACGTGTACGCGGCCAGCGAGCAGCACATGGTCCTGTGCGGAGTTGAAGACCCCGAAGGGATCCGAAGCAGCCCTGCGGAGACGGTTGGCCACACCGCTCAACACGTGCTCTTCACGGTCCTCAAAGAGACGCTGCTGCCACTCACGATCAAAGAGCACTGAAGCATCATCAGACTCCGTCAGGCGCTCTACGAACCGCAGCGCGACAGAACGTTCCTTGACTGTGTCCACCAGTTGCTCAGCGACGAACCGGGCAGTCGCCAGTGGGCTGAGGTCCTCGAAGTGTTCCTTGTACTGCGTCAGCAAACCCTTCGCGACCAGCTGCAACAGCACGGTGTTGTCGCCCTCGAAGGTGGTGAAAACGTCAGTGTCCGCCTTCAAACCGGCCAGCAGATTCTCCGCGAGGTACCCGCTGCCGCCGCAGGCTTCGCGGGCCGTTTGGATGGTCGCGGTCGCGTGCCAGGTGTTCGCGGCTTTCAGGCCCGCGGCTCGGGATTCCAGTTCGCGTTGTTCTTCTTCCGGCGCGTCGGAAGCGATGTCGTGCAGGGCGGCGACCAGTTCTTCCTGCGCGAAGTGCAGAGCGTAAGTCTTCGCCAAAGCCGGCAGCAGTTTCCGTTGGTGTCCCAGGTAATCGAGGATGACGACCTCGTCACCGTCCGGGCGCTGGAACTGTCGACGCTGGTCGCCGTAGCGGATTGCCAACGTCAGGGCGCGTTGCGTGGCGCATCCGGCGCTGCCGCCGACGCTCACTCGGCCGCGGATGAGCGTGCCCAGCATCGTGAAGAACCGGCGGCCGTCGCTTTCGATTGGGCTCGTGTAGGTGCCGTCCTCGGCTACGTCGCCGAAGCGGTTCAGCAGCGCTTCCCTTGGCACCCGGACCTGATCGAAGGTCAACCGTCCATTGTCGACGCCGTTCAGGCCCGCTTTTACGCCACAGTCGGCGATGGTGACGCCCGAAACCGCAGCACCGGAGTCGTCGCGGATCGGGACCAGGAACGCGTGTACGCCGCGGGATTCGCCGCCGGTGATCAGTTGCGCGAAGACCACGGCGAGCTGTCCGTCGCGGGCGGCGTTGCCGATGTATTCCTTGGTGGCGCCGGGATCTGGGCTGTGCAGGACGAATTCGTGCGCCGAAGGGTCGTACGTCGCCGTGGTGTGCAGGTGCTGGACGTCCGAACCGTGGCCGTGCTCGGTCATCGCGAAGCAGCCGAGCAGGTCCAGATTCATGATGCGGCGCAAGTACTTCTCGTGGTGCGACGAGGTGCCGAGCAGCTGCACCGCACCGCCGAACAGGCCCCATTGGACCCCGGCCTTGACCATCAGCGACAGATCGCCGTAGCCGAGCATCTCGAACGACATCACCGAACCGCCGACGTCGCTCAGCCCGCCGTACGCGGCGTCGAAGCCGAGCGCGGGGCGGTCCGTTTCGGCGAGTTTCCGCAGCTGGTCCAGCACCTGGACGCGATGCGCCTCGACGTCGAGACCGATCGTGTCCCGGAACTTCTCCGTGCTCATCTGCGCGCGCACGTCGAGCTTCAGCCCGGCCCAGCGTCCATCGAGGACTGCGGTCAACGCGTCCGGGTCCACTTTCTCAGGCACAGCAGGGACGTCCACGGTTCCTCCGATACAGCAGGCTGCCACCAGCCTGCCGCAGCGGAGGAAGTCCCGCAGCTCAGCCCAGGTCGGGCCCCTTCGACCGCAGGTCGTCGACCTTGGTCATCGCCTCGCGTAACTCCGTCAGCCAGGTGTCCGCGTGCTCCCCGACCAGCCGCACCGCCCAGGCCAGCGCCTCGGACCGCGACCGCGCGACGCCCGCGTCCACGAGCGTGTCGAGGACCAGCCGTTCGGGTTGCCGCAGCCTGGTCATCACCGGCACCGACAGCGTCGTGAAGTGCACCGTCGTACCGCCCAGCTTCGCGCCCCACGCCACCTTGCGCTGGTAGCGATGCTCGGCCTGCCGGGCGATTTCGATGCGCTCGTCGCGGGTTTCCTCGCGGAACCGGCTGATCCGCCCGTCTTCCGCGGCCGCGCGGGCCGCGTCGTCGGCGTATTCGCCGGTCAGCGCGGGCAGTTCGCCCACGATCAGGATCTCTTCGCGGTCCACGGTGATTTCCGGGTCGCCGGTGAACCAGCCGTCCGGGAGCCGTCCGCCGAACCACGCCGCCGCGTCGTCGGCGGACGGTGCCTCGGCCTGCTGCCAGCCCCGGCCTTTCCAACCTCGCCCCATGACGTCCACCATCCTTGATTACATGATTACGTCACTACTGAAGCTACGCCGATTCCACCCGGGTGGGTACCGCGTTCACCAGGGGCGGAATTCGTCAGAGCTGGGCGATGAGCTGGTCCGCGACGGTCACCGGGCGCTCGCAGACGTAGCCGCGGCAGACGTAAGCCGCCGCTTTGCCATCGACGAACGGCCGGTCGGCCAGCAGCGGGACGCCGGACGCGTCCGGCTCTCCGCCGAGCACGATGCCGCCGCCGTGGATGTGCTGCGCGGCGGCGGTGACCAGCTCCGCACGGTCCGCACCGACAACCGCGACCTGCACTGGCCCGGACTGCGCTGCCTCCGCCACGGACAACCAGTGCCCGGCGAAACGCGGCACCCGCGCGGCGAGCAGCCCGACGCGACGCAACGCGAGTTCAGCAGCATCGCGATAGCGCGCCGCCTGGTCCGGCCCAGCCAGCGCGGACGCGGTGAGCAGCGCGCCAGCCAGCGCCGAGGCACCGGACGGGCTCGCGTTGTCCGTCGGATCGGACGGACGCTGCACCAGGACTTCCGCGTCGTCCGCGGTGTCGTGATACGCACCTGGCGCGGAGTCCGACGCGAAGTGCGCCAGGGCGACGTCGAGCAGCCTGGTCGCTTCGGTGAGCCAGCGAGGTTCGCCAGTGGCCTGGTGGAGGGCGAGCAGACCGTCGGCGAGGCAGGCGTAGTCCTCCAGCACACCGACCGGGGTCCCAACCGCGCCGTCCCGCGAGCTGCGGCGGAGGCGTCCGTCCAGGAGGTGCAGGTCCAGCAGCAGCGACGCCGCGTTGCGAGCCAGCTCGATCCACTGTGGACGCTCCAGCGCGACACCCGCTTCGGCCAGCGCGGAAATCGCGAGACCGTTCCACGCGGCGACCACCTTGTCGTCCCGGCCTGGCTGCGAACGCTCCGCTCGCGCTTCGAGCAACGCTTGCCGGACACGCTCGAATCGGTCGAAGTCTTCTGGATCTGTCCGCAGCTGAAGGGTCGACGCGCCTTCTTCGAACGTACCGTCTTCGGTGACGCTGAAGAGCTCAGCCGCCCACGAGCCGTCCTCGCCGAGCACCTCGTTGAGCTGCGCGGGAGTCCACACGTAGGTCAAGCCCTCGACGCCTTCGGTGTCCGCATCGAGCGACGCCGCGAAACCTCCTTGCGGCGTAAGAAGATCGTGCTCGAGGAACCGGACGATCCCTTCCGCCAACCGCCGCGCCGACGCGGAACCACGGCGGGCGAGATGCGCGTACACTCGGAGAAGCAAAGCGTTGTCATACAACATTTTCTCGAAGTGGGGAACGATCCACTCCGCGTCCACGGAGTAGCGCGCGAACCCGCCGCCCAGCTGGTCGTGGATGCCGCCGCGAGCCATCGCGTCCGCCGCGGACTCGGCGAGCGCCAGGGCCTCCGCCGAGCCCGTGCGCTCGTGGTGGCGCACCAGGAACTCCAGCACCATCGACGGCGGAAACTTCGGCGCACCGCCGAAACCGCCGTGCGCCGGGTCTGCCTCCTGCGCAAGTTTCGCCGCCGCCTGAGCCAAAGCGTCGGCGTCGACAGCCGATTCCTTCAGCGGACCGCTTTGCTCGGCAAGGTGCCCGACGATCTGTTTCGCGCCCTCGCGCAGGTCGTCCGGACGCTCCTCCCACGCCTCCGCGACCGCGACCAGCAGCTGCGTGAACGAAGGAATCCCCGGCCTCGGCGCGGGCGGATAGTAAGTGCCGCAATGGAATGGCTCGCCCTCGGGCGTGAGGAAACAGGTCATCGGCCAGCCGCCCTGACCGGTCATGGCCTGAGTGGCGGCCATGTAGACGGCGTCGATGTCCGGCCGCTCCTCGCGGTCGACCTTGATGTTGACGAAATGCGCGTTCATCAGCGTCGCGGTGCCTTCGTGCTCGAAGGACTCGTGCGCCATGACATGACACCAATGGCAGGCGGCGTACCCGACGGACAGCAGAATCGGCACCCCGCGCCGGCGCGCCTCGGCCAGCGCTTCCGGGCCCCATTCCCACCAATCGACCGGGTTCCCGGCGTGCTGCAGGAGGTACGGGGACGTCGCGTCGGCGAGGCGGTTCGACATGGTGCCGAGTGTGCCTCATGACGCTGGAGACCGGCCCCGTCCCCGCCGTAACGGTAGTTTCCGACTTGGAAAGCACCTGCCTTTCCCTGACGCCGCAGGGCCGAAAAACCTGGAACATCCACGTTCGCGCCCTTCGGGAGAGTGCCGGTTGAACCGAGCCCTCAAGAACCGAGCATTCGCGGAGAAGTCCGATGAATGCGACGATCAGCCTTTGTCGCGGGGCACGAAGATCGCTAGAGTCCGCCCCTATGAAGCGATTCTCTCGCGCAGGCTTGATGCTCCCCGTCACCGCGATCGCATTCATCGGATGTCTTGGTTTGTCCGGTTGCAGTGTCCATGCGGCTTCCGCGGCACCGAACTGGATCACCTTCGCCAACGGGCGCCTCGCCTACGGCACCGACGCGCAAGGCAACCGGGTCCCCGATTTCTCCCGCGTCGGCTACCGCAACGGCGACGCTCCGCCGCCCGAACTGCCGGTCGCGGCGACTGTCGGGCCGCAGTCGTCCGGCGACGACACCGCGCGGATTCAGCAGGCCATCAACCAGGTCGCGAACAGCGGCAGGCCCGGCGCGGTCCAGCTGACAGCCGGCGACTACCGGCTCGAAGGAACTCTGCAGATCAGCACCAGCAACGTCGAACTGCGCGGCGCGGGCAGCGGAGCGAACGGGACCAAGCTGGTCGCGGCAGGCAAACTGCACACTCTGGTCACGATCGCTGGCACCGGTTCGCGTGCCTCGACAGGTTCGGCGGTCCCGGTCACCAGCAGCTACGTCCCGATCGGCGCGGATCAGCTTGACGTCAGCGATGCCTCGACCCTGCACGTCGGCGACCACGTCATCGTGCAGCGTCCGCAGGAACAGGCGTGGATTCACGCGATCGGCATGGACAAGATCCCGCCGCGGCCGGACGGCACTCCGAGCAAGCAGTGGACACCCAACGCCGGTCTGCAGTTCGACCGGACAATCACCGCCGTGAACGGCAAAACCGTCCGCTTCGACGTGCCGCTGACCAACGCGCTGGAAAGCCAGTACACCCACGCCACCGTCACCCGCTACTCGTATCCCGGCCGGATCAGCGGTTCGGGCCTCTCGCACCTGTCCGCGGACGGTGCCGAGTTCGAGCGGGATCCCGCCTGGCATCACGACGGTTTCTTCAAGTCCCAGCTGGTATCCGTGGATACCGCACAGGACAGCTGGGTCGACGACGTGGTCGCGGACCATTTCGGTTCCGCCTTCGGAATCGGGCAGAACGCGCTCCGGGTCAGCCTGCTGCGCACGTCGTCCCTCGACGAGTCCGTCCCGCAGGACATCCACGACCAGCCCGCCGCCTACACCATCAGCGGCCAGGAAACCCTGGTGCGGCAATGCACCGTCACCGGCAGCAACCTGCACGCCTGGGTCACGCAGGCCAGGGTGCCCGGCCCCAACGTGGTCAGCCGTTGCACCGCGACCAACACCGGCTCGCGCATCCTCGACGCCGGTCCGCACCAGCGCTGGGCCAGCGGCACTCTCTACGACGACCTCACGATGAGCCCGCCATCGGGACATCTCCAACTGTCCGACCGGCAATGGATGGGCAGCGGCCAGGGCTGGGCGGGCGCGAATTCGGTGCTGTGGAACTGCGGCGTCGGCTCGTACCTCGTGGAAAACCCGCCGACCGCGCACAACTGGGCGCTCGGGTGCACCGGAACGCGGAGCAAACCGCAGCCGGGCCACCGGAGCGGCGAGATCGGGTCGGCTGGCAAGCATCTGCCGCCGGAAAGTCTTTACGACGAGCAACTGGCCGAACGGCGCTGACGAGGCCCCTCTGGTGTCTGCCACTTAAGACGTTCGAGTGAAGCTTGCTGTTGACGGCAGGACAGTCGCCCTGCTCAAGTCCACAAACGGCGAACTCGGCTGCGAGTTGCAGTTCGCATTTGCAGACAGGCTTAATCGCGGCGACTACAGTAACTATCCGGTGTCAGAGGGTGACCACAGGTCTGGGCCCGGCGGACCCGGAACGATCTACGCAAGGGGAGGCGTACATCGTGGCCGACAGTCAGCAGTCCAATCTGCCTCCGGTGCGGAGGTATGGCGGCGAGTCGATCGAGACGATGGCGATCGCGCCGTTGCTGGGCGACGGGTATGCGTACGATCAAGGAACGCTCGAGGAACTCGCCAGGCTGTACGATCATCTCGGCGAAAATTACCGTTTAGATCGAACACGTGCCCAATTGATGGCACAAACACAGGCGCCCGGACTGGATTTTTCCAGTGTCGACAACGCGGCCTTGTTCAGGAGTTCCGGGCGAGCCCTGCTCGATTCATTGATTCAATGCGAGCAATTCTGCAGGAGCCAAGCCGCGAAATACCGCGACACGCTCAGGAGATACACATCCGCCGAGGACTCGCACTCGTCCGAAATCCACAACACCGGGGGAAGTCTGTGAGACGCGTCTTCGCGCTCACCGCAGCCGCCCTGTGCGCCCTCGCCGGCTGCTCGAGCACCACGGCTGGCCGAGCCGCCCCGAGCGGGCACTCCGACCGGCCAGTCTCACAGACACCGAACAGCACCGCGACCGACCCAGTACCGGGCCCCGGCGTACCCAAAGTAGCGATTCCCCTCGATGCCACCAAGTTCAAGCAGAACCCTTGCGACGCCCTGACCGCAAGACAGGTCTCCGACCTCCTCGGCACCAGCTCCCACGTCAAGCCGGAACCACACGGCGCAGGCGGACCGGGGTGTGGCTGGTTCGCTCAAGCGCAAGTGGTGATCGTGTTCCCTGACATCAACGAACTCGGGCTGACATCGTTCTACCGCGCCAAGGACAAGGTCTACCCGTTCTTTCTGCCCCTCGCCCCGGTCGACGGGTACCCCGTCGTCGCCTACGGCGAAGAAGATCACCGGGCGAGCCTCGGCGAATGCGACATCGCGATGGGAATCAGCGACAGCGAAACCATAGTCGTATCGGTCACGCAATCTCCGTCGCACAAAGGCGAGAAGGACCCATGCGATTCGGCTCGAGGTGTCGCGGAAATAGTACTTGCCAATCTGCGAGGAGGGCACTGATGGCTGGTCAATCGATGACTCCCGCGGAGATCTATCACAAGGTCACCAGCGGACCGGGTCCCGAATCCCTGAGCACGACTCAAAGATCCGCAAGGGACCTTAGCGAACGGCTGCTGGAACGCGCCGACGAAATCGCCAGTCTCGCGGAGAAGGTGCGCGCCGGTTGGCAGGGCGTTTCCGCGGAGGAAGCCGCGAATTCGGCCTCGCCGCTACTGGCCGCCTCCCTGGATCACAGCGCGAACCTGGTGTTCGCCCAGAATGCGGCGGACGGGCAATTGTCGGCGTTTCAGGCCATCAAGAACACGGTTCGACCAGTCGGCGACCGGCCGGAAATCACCGCACAGGACGTCTACGACTCGCTCAACGGGAGGCCTGGCTACTTCGGCAAACTCGACCAGTGGCAGGCCGACGCCCAGCACAATGTCGACGCCTACACCGGCTATCACTCGACGACGGGGACGAACTCCGATCGGATTCCGGCGCGCTACGCGGAGTTGAGCGACACCGGCGCGTCCGTCAAACTCGCCAGCACCAGCGCGCCGCCGAAGCCGGTCGAGGGTCCCGGCGGGCCGAGCGGCAAACCTCCCGACAGCCACCGTCCTGACGCGATCGAGCCGCCTCCTGGCGCGGAAGTTCCGAAACCGCGCGAGCCGATGCCCGCTCCGAGCAGCGATCACCCCGTGGATCACCCGGGCAGTCGCGTACCTGACGCAGCGGAAAGCGCACCCCAGACGGTCCCTTCCGAAGCGACCAAACCGCCGGATTCGACTCGGATCAGTTCGTACAGTCCCAGCTCAGCCGCGCTGCCGCCCGGTTATCAATTCGGTCCCTCAGGTCAGTCGATCAACCCTCTCGGCTCCAGCGGATTCGGTCCTGACCCAGGAATCGGAGGCAGCGCGAACCAGGGATTCGGCGCGGGAAACCGAATCGGCGCCCGCGCACCCGGCGAATCGGTGCCGACGCGCGGCAGCACCACCGGAACCCCAGGCGCAGCAGGCAAATCAGGGAAACCCGGCAACCTGATCGGCAGCGGAATACCCGGCAAAAACAGAGAAAAGGACAAGGAGAAAACCGCGCCGCCCTACCTCCGAGAAACCGACCCGGACGTATTCGGCACGAGCGACCTCAAACCGACGCCTCCGGTGATCGGGGACCGGCCGGCCCGCTAGGCCGTCGGTAAGGAATCAGCGGTGCGCGCGACCGAGCTTTCCCTCGACGCCCTCCTCGGCGCGCTCCGGGGCGCCGGGTTCGACGAGCCGCATCCGGTGTTCTCCGGCCGCCTCCGGTTCACGCCGGAGGAGCAGCGGCTCGACGAGGCCGTCCGCGCCGAGCTGGCTTGGCTGGGCCTGCTCGACCACGGACGGTTCGCCGACGAGTTCGAGGACGTGTTGTACGCGCTGGGCCGGGCCGATACCGAGTACGTCGCCCACGTCGAGAACCAGGACACTCGCTACGGCGTGCTGGTCGCCGTCCGGGGCCGGACCGGGGTGAAGGCGTTGTGCTCCGGCGACCGGGTGCGGCTGAAGGTGCTCGACGGAACCCGCACCCCGGCCGGTGCGCTGGTCGCGAGCCTGCCGCGGTACCGGCCGGCCCAGCTGAGCGCGTTCTCGCTGCCCCAGGAGGACTTCCAGGCGGAGCTCTCCGACGACCGCAGCGCCGCCGCCCGTGCGGTCGACGCGCTGTTCCAGCAGACCTGGTTCGGCGTCGGCGAGGTGACCGTCGCGGTGCGCGAACCGGCCCGGCCAGGGCGCGCGGCAGCCGGGCCGCTGAGCTACCTCGACCTCACCGACGGCCGCGTCGCGTTCGAGGTGTCCGGGGCCGAGGCGAACCGGTACATCACGGTGCTGCCGGGCGAGGACAGCCTGCTCACGGGCAAGATCGCCGACCTCCGCGACGGGCTGGCCGGTTAGCTCCGGCCCGCCGCCGGAGGTCAGTCGCTCTTCTTGGCCGCCGCCGCGTCCGGCTTCTTCTCCGCTGCCGCCGTCTCCGGCTCCGCTTCAGCCGTCTCGGCCTCAGCTGCCGCCTCAGTCTCCGAAGCGGCCTCTTCCTTGTCGAAGGTCTGCGGCACCTTCTTCAGGTGCTTGCTCATCGACCGGACCAGGAAGACGACCGCGATCAGGAACAGGATCAGCACCAGCAGGCCGACCGGCGAGGACTTGCCGAAGTCCTCGCCCTGGCCGCCGTTGTCCCCGCTGTCCGGCTGCTGGGCCAGTACCAGCGCCGACGCGGTGAGCGGGACGACCGCGACGGCCGGCACACCGAAACTCATGGGCTCACCTTCTCCTTGATGCCTGCGAACAGATCGTCCTCCGGCAGCGTGCTGTCCACCAGGGAGCGGTTCAGCTCGTACTCCTCAGTGGGCCACACCTCGCGCTGGATCTCCAGCGGAACGGCGAACCAGCGGCTGGTCGGGTCGATCTGCGTGGCGTGCGCCTTCAGCGCCTCGTCGCGCACCTCGAAGTATTCCCCGCACTCGATCCGGGTCGTCACCCGCTCCATGATGTCGGCGCGGTTCGGGTCCCACGACTTGAGCCACTCCTCGTACGGCGACTCGATCCCGGCCTCCTTGAGCGCGGTGTCGAACGCCACCATCCGGGCCTTGGAGAACCCGTGCATGTAGTACAGCTTGAGCGGCTGCCACGGCTCGCCCGCCCCCGGAAACCGCTCCGGGTCGCCCGCCGCGTCGAAGGCCGCCATCGACACCTCGTGCGTGCGGATGTGGTCCGGGTGCGGATAGCCGCCGTTCTCGTCGTACGTCGTGATGACGTGCGGACGGAACTCCCGGATCACGCGCACCAGGGCCTCGGTGGACTCCTCCAGCGGGATCACCGCGAACGAGCCCTCCGGCACCGGCGGCATCGGGTCGCCCTCGGGCAGCCCGGAGTCGATGAAGCCCAGCCAGCGGTGGCTCACGCCGAGGATCTTCGCCGCGCGCGCCATCTCCTCGCGGCGGATCTCGGTCATGTTCGCCAGCACGTCCGGCCGGTCCATCGCGGGGTTGAGAATGCTGCCCGCCTCGCCCCCGGTACAGGTCACGACCATGACCTCGTGCCCGTCGGCGACGTATTTGGCCATGGTGGCGGCGCCCTTGCTCGACTCGTCGTCGGGATGGGCGTGCACCGCCATCAGGCGCAGTCGCTGCTTGCGGTCTTCTGTTGTCAGCTCGTCGGCTCCCACCATGGTCCGAACGGCCCTTTCCTGTCCTGTTATTCCGTGACACCTGGTTGCGCCGCGGTAAACCGCCCCGGCTCCGCGCCGCCGGAACGGGTCGCGGATACTCGACGAGGGTGGTGCCCCGGACCGGCCGCACTGCCTATTGTCCCCAGGGGTACGACAAGTTTGACCGGAGGCCCGGATTTGCAGAGCGGGGAGACCGTGACCGCCGAGGGCGACGCCGTATCGGCGCGGCCCGCGGACCGGTACGGCACCGCGGGCAAGGGCAAGCCGTCGAAGCGCTGGCGGAGGTGGCTTTTCGTGGCCGTCGCGCTGGTCGTGAGCGGTGCGATCGGCTGGATCTACTACCTCAATCTCGGCAGCACTCCGATCGACGCGGAGCGCATCGGCTTCAAAGAGCTGCCGAACGACGCGATGGAAGTCACCATCAACGTCACGAGGGACGACGACAGCAAGCCCGGCGTGTGCGTTGTCCGGGTGCGCGACAAGTCCGGCGCGGAAAGCGGCCGCCGGGAGGTGCTGGTTCCCGCCGGGGCCGGCCACAGCAGGGTGAGCACAGTCGTGAAGAGCATCGGAGCCCCGGTGACCTCAGACGTGTTCGGCTGCTCGTATTCCATACCACGCTATCTGTCAACCCCGTAGCGGCCAACGGAGTGAAATGCGCGGCGAGCGTCCGCGCAGCGTGAAATGGACCGGCGTCGACCTGTCCTGCCGTGATACGCTCGTACACCAGCACGGCCCCCGACGGGCCGTGTTTTTCCTTTATCTCAGCCGCGTGCGTACGCGGTGGCCGGTTTGTACACCCAAGCCTGGCAAGCCCTACGAGGAGATGGTGACCGTGAGCGACACCAAGGTGACCTGGCTGACCCAGGATGCCTACGACAGGCTCAAGCACGAGCTCGACGAAATGATCGAGAATCGTCCGGTCATCGCCGCCCGCATCAACGACAGCCGCGAAGAGGGCGACCTCAAGGAGAACGGCGGCTACCACGCGGCCCGCGAAGAGCAGGGCCAGGCCGAAGCCCGGATCCGGCACCTGCAGGAACTCCTGCGCAACGCGAAGGTCGGCGAGGCTCCGGACGACGACGGCACGGCGGGCCCCGGCAAGGTGCTCACCGTCAAGTACGACGGGGACGACGAGGAGGAGAAGTTCCTGCTCGCGACCCGTGAGGAAGGCGCCGAGGGCGCGCTCGACGTGTACTCCCCCGAATCGCCGCTCGGCAAGGCGCTGCTCGGCGCCAAGGAGGGCGAGTCCCGCGAGTACGAGCTGCCGAACGGCAAGACCATGAAGGTCACCCTGGTCAAGGCGGTGCCCTACAGCGAGTCCTGACTCGTTTCCGCCGAACGCGCGCCCGCCCGGATTTCCGTGGCCCGGCGCGCGTTCGGCGGTCTAGCGTGTCTTTCAGTAAAACCACTGGAGGACACCGATGACTACCCACCCGCTCTGCCTGACCTGCGGGACGCAGTATGCCGCCCCGCGCGCGGACTGCCCGATCTGTGAGGACGAGCGCCAGTACGTCCCGCCGGGCGGGCAGCAGTGGACTGACCTGGCGACGCTCCGCGCGGACGGTGGCCTCAAACCGCGGGTCGAGGAGCAGGGGCCGGGCCTCATCGGCGTCGGTTCGGATCCGAGGTTCGCGATCGGCCAGCGCGCGCTGCTGGTCCGCGCGGCGAGCGGCAACTTCCTCTGGGACTGCTCCGCCTACCTCGACGACGAGCTGATCGGCAAGATCACCGAACTCGGCGGCATCACCGGCATCGCGATCAGCCACCCGCACTACTACACGACGATGGTCGAATGGGCGCACGCCTTCGACGTCCCGGTCTACCTGCACGAGAACGACCAGCAGTGGATCGGCCGCCCGGACCCGTCGATCCAGCTGTGGACCGGCACGACACTCGACGTCTCGCCGGATCTCCAGCTGATCAACCTCGGCGTGCACTTCCCCGGCGGCACCGTCATGCATTGGCCGGACGGCGAGGAAGGCCGCGGCGCGCTGCTGACCGGCGACATCGTGCAGGTCATTCCGGACCGTACGCACGTCGCTTTCATGTACAGCTACCCGAACCTCATCCCGGAGCGGCCGAGCGTCGTGCGGCACGCCGCGGAACTGTTGGAGCCGTACGCATTCGACGCGCTCTACGGCGCGTGGTGGGACGCCATTGTGCGTACGGACGCTCATAACGTCGTACAGCGCTCCGCGAAGCGCTATCTCACGTACGTGTCCTAGCCGTTCGTTCGAGCAACGGCCGCACTCGCGGCGGCACTGGTGTCGACAACGCGATCGAAGTTGACGTACGCAAGACATCGGGCACGCCAACCACTTCGTCGATGACGCGTTGCAGATCGTCGTTATCTCGCGCGACAAGGCGTACGAAGAGGTCGCCTTGCCCAGTGGTGGCGTGCACTTCGCACACTTCGTCGATCGCAGCCAGTGCCTCCGCGACGCCGGCGCGTTTGCCCTGCGCGATTTCCAGCACGGCGAACGCGGTGAGGCTGTACCCCATCGCGGCCAGATCGAGTTCGGGCGGGAAGCCGCCGAGAATGCCGCGTTCGGTCAGCCGGTCCAGCCTCGCCTGCACGGTGCCGCGCGCGACGCCGAGCCGGCGCGCGCATTCGAGCACGCCGAGGCGCGGCGAGTCGGTGAGCAACAGCAGCAGCCGCGCGTCGAGCGAGTCAAGCACCGGTTTTCTCCCTGCGCAGGTTGTCCAAGATGACCGAGCTTCTCCAGGATAAGCTGAACACATTGTCCAGCCGAAACGGAAACCGTTGCGCAGCTTGCCAGGCGCAACTCATGCTCAGTGCATGACCTCCACGATGGATCCGCACGGCGCACTCGACGACGTCAGCTATGACCAGCTCCGCCAGCTCGTCGGACTGGTGGACCACGACGCCTCGACCGACCCGTTCCCGGTCAAGGCCCTCGACGCGGTGGTGTTCATCGCGGGCAACGCGACCCAGACCGCGTGGTTCTACCAGGTCGCGTTCGGCATGCAGCTGGTCGCGTACTCCGGTCCCGAAACGGGACAGCTCGACCACAAGGCCTTCGTGCTCAAGTCCGGCTCCGGCCGCTTCGTGATCACCGGCGGCGTGAAGCCGGACTCCCCGCTGCTCGACCACCACCGCCGCCACGGCGACGGCGTGATCGACCTCGCCCTCGAGACCACCGACGTCGACAAGTGCATCGAGCACGCCCGCAAGGAGGGCGCGACGATCCTCGAGGAGCCGCACGACGTCACCGACGAGCACGGCACGATCCGCCGCGCCGCCATCGCGACCTACGGCGAGACCCGGCACACGCTCATCGACCGGTCCCGCTACAACGGCATTTACCTGCCCGGCTACGAGCCGCGCGAGGGCACCGTCAAGCGGCCCGAGGGCGCGCCGAAGCGGCTGTTCCAGGCGGTCGACCACTGCGTCGGCAACGTCGAGCTCGGCAAGATGGACTACTGGGTCGACTGGTACCACCGCGTCATGGGCTTCGTGAACATGGCGGAGTTCGTCGGCGACGACATCGCCACCGACTACTCGGCGCTGATGAGCAAGGTGGTGTCGAACGGCAACCACCGGGTCAAGTTCCCGCTCAACGAGCCGGCGATCGCGAAGAAGAAGTCGCAGATCGACGAGTACCTCGAGTTCTACGAGGGCGCCGGCTGCCAGCACATCGCGTTGGCCACCAACGACATCATCGCCACCATCACCGCGATGCGCGAGGCGGGCGTCGAATTCCTCGACACCCCGGACTCGTACTACGACGACCCCGAGCTGCGCGCCCGGATCGGCAAGGTGCGCGTGCCGATCGAAACGCTGAAGGAGCACCGGATCCTGGTCGACCGCGACGAGGACGGCTACCTGCTGCAGGTCTTCACCAAGCCGATCGGCGACCGGCCCACCGTGTTCTACGAGCTCATCGAGCGGCACGGTTCGCTCGGCTTCGGCAAGGGCAACTTCAAGGCCCTGTTCGAAGCCATCGAACGGGAGCAGGAGCGCCGCGGCAACCTCTGATCCGCTCCCTCCCTTCCCCGGCCCGTCCGCGAGTTTCGCGGACGGGCCGGTTTTTGTTACGGCGCGCTACCAGAAGTTCGCGTACAGTAGTCATCAACACATGGGGAACGGCGTCGCGCGGACAAATCGGAACCGCGCGGAACCGACGGGGTCACGCGTCCGTCATTCTGGAGAAGTCACCGTGGAGAAGGGGGCCCGATGCCCGACAGCATCGACGCCAGCGAGCAGATGGTCGAGGGCTGGACGAAGCAGCTCCAGCAGACCGCTGCCCGCTATCAGGCGATGGCCGAGCGCATGCAAGGCCAAACCGTCACCGAGCGGTCGAAGGACGGTGCGGTCGAGGTCACTGTGGACGCCAAGGGTCTGCTGAAGAACCTGGTGCTCGCGGACTCCGCGGCAGGCAAGAAGATGGCCGACGTCTCCGCCGAGGTGATGCGGCTCGTGCAGCGCGCGCAGGCCCGGATCCCGGAGTTGTTGCAGCAGGCCGCGGCCGAAACCGTCGGCGGCGACCAGACCACGGAAACGCTGGTGGCCGACGCGCAGCGGACCTTCCCCGCGCCGCCTGCCGAAGAAGAGGGCCAGTCCGAACCGGACCGGGTGCGCCGGTTCCTGCCGGAGGACGCCGAAGAACCAGGCACCACCGCACCTCCGGCGCCGCCGCGCTCGGCAGCCCCGCCGACACCTCCTCAACCGCCTCAGCAGCAACGCCGCCGCCGGAGCTCGTCGGACGATGACGACGACTTCGGCGGATCGATCCTGTCCTGAGTCCAAGCCGTTCCACGGGAAGAAAAACATGGCACCCAGGGGTTATGAGATCGGCGGCGATCTCGAGGCGCACGCCCGTCAGCTCGACGGGATCGCCGACGGGCTGAAGCAGGCTGTCGACGCCGCGAACCAGGTCAGCATGCCCACCGACGCGTACGGCATTCTCTGCCAGCCGTTCCGGATGATGCTCGACCCGGTCGAGAACTACGGGATCACCGCGCTGGAGAACACCGTCACGGCGATGGACGCGCAGGCGCAGAAGGTGCGCGACGCGGCGAAGGCGTACGACAGCTACGAAGGCGAAGCCGCCGGTTCGATGAAGGCGAGCGACTGATGCCCGACGCCAATCCGCTGGTCGTACAGTCCAAAAAGGACGGCGACGGGCCGGGGCCCTTCACCGAGGGCAACGGCGACTACGGCTATGCCACCGGCATCAACATCGCCGAATCGGCGACGGACGCGTTCAAGGGAATCGCGGACGGCGACTGGGTTTCCGGCGGACTCGGCGTGGCGAGCCTCGCCGGCGAGATCGCGGGCGCGGCGATCGACCCGTTCGGCTACCTGATGTCGTCGGTGGCGTCGTTCCTGATGGAGCACGTGCAGCCGCTGAAGGACATGCTGGACTCGGTCGCGGGCAACCCGCCGGTGATCCAGTCCTATGCCGACACCTGGGGCAACGTCGCGAAGTCGTTGCAGGAACGGCAGAAAGACCTCGAGAACGCGGTCAAGAACGGCACCGCGGAGTGGAAGGGCGACGGCGCGGACGCCTACCGGAAGTCCGCGGCGGAGGCGGCCGACGCGATCGGCGGCGCGGCGACGGTCGCGAGCGCGATCGGCACCGTCACGATGATCATGGGCCAGGTCGTCGCCTTCGTGCGCGGCCTGGTGCGCCAGCTCATCGCGGACCTGGTGGGCAAGCTGATCTCCTGGGTCATGGAGGAGGTGTTCTCGCTCGGGTTCGGGACGCCGCTGGTGGTCGCGCAGGCCGTCACGGCGATCTCCAAGTGGGGCGAGAAGATCAGCGAACTGCTGACGAAGCTGTGCGAGACGATGCGCCGCGTTTCGCCGCTGCTCGGCAAGCTCGCCGAGGTTTTCACGAAGATCATCAAGGTGCTGGGCAAGCTGGCCGGCAAGGTCACCGGCCTCGACGTGATCAGCACGAAGAACATCAAGGCGGGCGGTTTCTTCCACCGCGGCGGCTCCGGCGGGGGCGGTGCGGGCGGCTCTGGCGGCGGTCGCCACGGCGGCTCCGGAGAAGGCGACGCGGATCCCGGCTCGCCGTCCGGGTCGCGCCGCTCCAACGGGTCGGACAGTGCGGACGGCGGCGACAGCCCGAACGGCAGCCACAATAGTTCGGACGGTTCCGACGCGCCTGGCGACCACTCGGGCGATTCCGGCAGCCGCAACGGATCCGACAGTCCGAGCAGCGACAGTCCGTCCTCGCCGGGCGGTTCGCATTCCTCGTCGCCGGATGGCACCGGACCGTCCACAATCGACACTGCGACGTCGTCGACCCGGCGTGGTTCCGACAGTCCCGGCGGGAGCCACACCGACTCCAGCCCGTCGACGTTCGCCGGTGAGTCGAGTCCGACGTCTCGCGGCGGCGGAGACAGTCCTGCGGACAGCTCCTACTCGCCGCAAAGCTCTTCGCACAGCGACGGGCCGTCCTCGGTCAGTACTCCGCACTCCAGTGGGGCTCCGCATTCCGGCGGGTCGACGTCGTCGGGCGGTGGCACGCATTCCGGCGGCAGCGAGCCGAGTCCGCATCACTCGAGCAGCAGCGACTCGACGTCGGCGAGCGGGTACGCCCCGCCTCGCGCGGACGCTCCCGCTCCGCAATCCGCTCCCCCGCAACACATTCGCTCGAACGACGGGGGCGGTTCTTCGCCGAACCAGAATCCGGCGGGCGGCGGAATTCCGCAGCAGGGCGGTGGCGGCAGTCCGACCAGCGCCCCGGCCGGTGGCGGCGGTCCGGCACCTCGGCCCAGCGGCAGCGGCTGGACCGGGACGCCGGGGACGCGCGCTCCCGAGGCGGCGCCGAACCGGGTTCCGGACAGCGGTCCTTCGGGTCGGCGGCCGAGCGGCCCGAGCCCTTCGGACGGCGGCGGACCGAGCCGTACTCCGGATCGTTCCGGGCCTGGGCCGCAGCGGCCCAGCGACGGCGGTTCTTCGCCGCGGCCGGCTGAAGGCGGTTCGTCTCCGCAGCGCACTGGCGACTCCGCCCCGCAGCGGCCGTCCGAGGGCGGCGGTGGTTCCTCGCCGCAGCGTCCGTCGGATTCGTCGAGCAGCGGTCCGCAGCGCCCCGGCGACGGCGGCGAAGCCGGGCAGCCCAAACGTCCCGGCGCCGAGCCGGGTCTCGGCCGTTCGGAGCCCGCACCGACGTCCGGCGGCGGATCGCCCTCCTCGGCGAACCGCGGGTCCGGCGACGGCTCCGCGCCCCCGGCCGTGGCGGCGGTCGCGACCGGTCCCGGAGGAGGCCAGCGTGGCCCGGAGGCAGGCGGTGGCGCGCGGCGTCCCGACGGCTCCCCCGAGCCCGTCGCCCGCGGTGGCGCGCGTACCGACGCGCCGGCCAAACCCGGCGAAGCCAGCAGTCCACAACGGACTGGAAAAGAATCCCCGGCGCAGAACGGCAAACCGAACGCCGACGAGTCCGGGAAGCCGAAGAACGGCGGCAAGCCTGGCAAGCCCGAGAACACCGAGCCGAACAAGAAGCCGGGGCAGCACGAGGACGCGGAAACCAAGCCGGGCAACGACAAGCCCGAGCCCAAGCCGGACCACGCCGACCCGGAGCAGCACGATCCGAAACACCATGACTCGGACGGGCCGAACCACCCCGACCACGACGGCACTCCGCCGCACCACGACGAGCCGCTGTCGCCGGACGAGGTCAACCACCGGCATGCCGAGGACACCCCGGCGGGCAGTTCGTACCACCGCGACGACCCGGAACTCGGCGACCTGCCGCACCGCGTCCAGCCGGACCCGGACGGGCGCTACACGGTGGACGTGCACGTCACGGCGGACGGCCACGCCCGCATCGGCGACCGGCTGTACACGCCGGAAGAGTTCGCCGACATCCTGCGGCGCAACGGAAACTACGACGGCGGGCCGATCCGGCTGATCGGCTGCGACGCGGGGTCGAACGACTTCGCGCACCGGCTCTCGCGCGACCTCGACACCGAGGTGATGGCGCCGAGCAAGCCGGCGTGGACCGACTCGAACGGCCACGTCTTCTCCTCCGACTACGAAATCGGCCCTGACGGACGGATGCGGCCGCGGATCCCGCCGGACGGCGAATGGTCGGTGCACCGTCCCGACGGCACTGCACACCGCGTAGGCGACGACGGTTTCGCTCCGGACGGCAAGCACCACGACCCGCACGGCGTCGACGCCGACAGCTCCCGCCACCGCGGCGAAGACGGGGACGACGACGGCCTCGACTGGCGCGACCGGCCCGGCCCCGACGGCCGCACTCCGAGGGAAAACCTCGCCGACCCGGAGTACCTGAAGAAGCACTACTACGAGTGGACCGACCAGACCACGGGGCGCAAGGAGCTGCGGATCAAGCACTCCGCGGTCGATCCGGAGAACCCGCCGCACCCGGTGGACCTCGTCGACGGCAAGCCGGTGTTCAAGCACGACCGGCCCGCGGCGGAGTTCATGGGCTACGACGACGCCCGGTCGCGCACCCACGCACCACAGCGCGACAGCGTCGACGGGGCGACCCCGCAGCACGACGCGGGCAACGGCCAGCACCAGGGCGACCACGCCGGGCAGCACGACAGCCACGACTCCGGGGACGGCCAGCATCCCGGCGAGCAGCACGTGCCCGGAACGCACTCCGACACGTCGAACTGGCGCGAGAAGGATTACGACGCGATCGACCAGAAGGTGCACGATCGCGAAACGAAGTACCACGAGCTCAACGACACTCCGAAGGATTCTCCGGAGTGGAAGGACGCACACAACGCGAAGAACGACGCGTCCGAGAAGCTGGGCGAAGAGGCGTCCGGGCACGCGGTGCGCGACCGGCTGCACCGCGAGTTCACCCAGGCCCACCCGGACCAGAACTTCGACGTCCGGGAGCATCCGGACGCGCCGGAGGGCAGCCACCGCTACCAGGTCGTCGACGGCGACGGGAACGTGCGCGCGGACATCACGCCGCGCCACCCCATCGACGGCGAGAAGCCGGGGGCCGGGAACTTCGACCACATCTGGGAGGTCGACTACCACAACGGCGGCGAACCGCACTACATCGTGCACGAGGCCAAGGGGCCGGGCGGCCAGCCCAGCACGCGGTACGTGCCCGAGGACAAGCGCACCTACCGGCAGGGCCACCCGGCGTACTTCGACGACATCGTCACGAAGATGGCCCGCACCGACCCCGACCTCGCGGACGCGCTCGAGCGTGCGAAGCTCCAGAAGAGGCTCGATTATGTGGAGGTGCGGGCGCTGGTCGACCAGGCCGAGCGCACGCACAAGAGCCTCGGCTACGCCTACAAACCCTTCAACGGTTACGACTACCAGTCGCCGCTGACCCCAGCGTCCGGTGAGGAATGAGATAGATGACCGCCGTTCCCAGGCACTCCGTCAGCATCGACGTCGCGTGGAAGCAGATCGAGAAGTTGTCGCCGCAGGTGGCCTTCTACTTCGACTACATCACGCAGGACACCAGCGCGCTGGCGAACGTCCTGCGCCGGGAACTGATGCTCGCGCGGTACCGCAGCGTCGTCGATCCGGACGCCGAGGACCCGGACACGTGGGGCGATCTCAGCCTCGCCGCACAGGCCGCGGCCGCCGTTTTCACCGCGGCGTGCGCGCCGGAGGGACAGGAGGTCGACGCGGTGATCGGCCGCCCTCGGCGTTTCGCGGCGACCGGCCCCACGCCGCGCGCTGACCCGGCCGCCTGGACCACCGCGGCCTTTCTCGCCGTGATCCAGCGGGACGACGTGCTGATCCAGCAGCTGGCCGCGGTGCCGCTCGACGTGCTGCGCGCCTCGGGCGTCGAGCACGACGCCTACATGTACCCGTGGGTCGAGACGCTGCAGACGTTCCTCGCGCACCGCGAGGTCACCCCGGAGATGTTCCTGCCCGCGATGGACGGCACCGACCCGGACACCGCGCAGTTCACTCCTCCTGCGGCGATGCTGCAGCTCGTGTACCCGCCGATCCGGATGTTCTACTACGTGCTGCGCCGGGACTCGGAGAAGTTCGCCGAGGCGTTCGTCGCCGCGCTGGAGCGGCACCGCGAATACTGGACCGCCGAGGACCGCGCCACCGATCCGGAAGGGTTCCTCGCGCTGGCCCCGCTCGCGGTGGCGGTGCTCGCCCGCTCGGTCGGGATGACGTTCGACGTGCAGTCCGGTTACACGCCCGCCAACCTGCTCGCGGGCATCCGCCCGCCACAGAACAGCTGATGGAAATGACGCGTCCGCCCGGCGAGGAGCCGCAGAAATCATGACCCGGCCACCGGTGCCGCTCACTCCTGCCCAGCAGCAGGAGCTCGTCCAGCAAATCGGCCAGGCGGCCTCGACCGCGCTGCCCACTGGCTGGCAGCAGCTGCAGGTCGTCTGCCGCGCCGCGGGACGGCACGTGGAAGTCGACGTCAACGTGCTAGCCCCGGACAACCGGACCTACCCGGTCCAGCCAAATCCGGAACTGCCGCGGCTGTTCGGCGTGCTGCGCACCGGGATGTACCAGCCGGGCCGCGGCACGTGGCTCAGCGCGACGCTGGTGTTCTCGCCGCAACGGCCGCCGTTCGCGGACTACCAGCCGGACGTCGAACCGCGGTGGCGGCAGGTCCCGCCGCCGATCGGCTTCCAGGACGAACTGCGCTTCTTCCCGCGCGAGGACCGGTTCGTGCCGCCATGGCTGCGACAGCGGGCCGGTGCGGTGCCTCCTCCGCCGGCGCCTGGCGCTGCTCCGCCGCCTGCTGGTGCTGGACAACCGGTTCCGCCGCCCGTTCCCAGCTCGGGCCCTGCGGTTCCGCCGCCGCTGCCGAACGCGGAGCAGGTCCCGCCGTTGCCGGGCGCGGAGAGTTCGGCTCCCTCGGCTGGAGCCGCGACGCCTCCACCGCTGCCTGGTGCCGAACAGGCCGCGGGCGCTACGCAATCTGTTCCTGCGGTCCCCGCAGACGAACCTGGCACGCATCCACCGCTGGCCAGCGCCGAACAGGCTGCGGACGCTGTCCCCGAACTCCC
>NZ_JBEXMH010000013.1:91631-183244 GCF_040610415.1 Amycolatopsis sp. NPDC004079
CGTGGACGAGCCGAGCACGTCTCTACCGCTTCCCAGTGCCGAACGGGCCGCGGACGCTGTCCCCGGACTCTCCGTGGACGAGCCGAGCACGTCTCTACCGCTTCCCAGTGCCGAACGGGCCGCGGACGCTGTCCCCGGACTCTCCGTGGACGAGCCGAGCACGTCTCCACCGCTGCCCGGTGCAGGCCAGGCCGCGGACACTGCGCAGCCTGTTCCTGCGCTTCCCACGGACGAAGCCGTCACGCCTCCCGCGCTGCCCGGTGCGGAACAGCCTGCAGAGCCCGCGCAATCTGTTCCCGCGCTTCCCGTCGACGCGCCCAGCACGCCTGCTCCGGAGCAGGCCGTCTCCCCGTCCCTCGCGGAAACAGCCGCTGCTATCCCGGCATCCGCTGGAGACGAGGCGCAGTCCGAGCCCAGCGAAGTCGCGGCGGCCGAGATCGCTGCCGAAACTTCCGATCCGGAAGTCGTTGCCTCCCAAGGGAAACCGGCAGGCGAGCTGCGCACTCCGCGCGTCTACGACGGGTTCGACGAGGCGGGGAATCCGGTCGTCGAGCGAGAAGCGTTGTCGCCCGAGGAGCGCGAACGAGTGCTCGGCTATCTCGACAGCGCGCCGGTCATCCTGGCTTCTCGCAGCAACGACACCGACGCCTTCGATCCGTCCCGCACGGACGCTGTTCCGCTGAACTTCCGGACCGACGGCAGCTGGGTGTGGCCCGGCGCGGTCGGCTATTACCTGCGTGAGCACGGGATTTCGCCGGATCCGGAGCTGGTCGAGCACATCCGGGCGGCCGGATACACCGTGCCGGAGGTGGACGAAGCGACGCGGGACCGGATGCTGGCGGCGATGACCAGCCCGCCCGCCGAGGAGAGCCGTCCGGAACCGCAGAGTGCGCCGCGGGATCCCGACGAGCTGTTGAGCGAGATCGCGACGGCACTCGCAGCGACGGCTCCGCAGGGATGGCAGCAGATCGTGTTCGACTTCATGACGCTGGGCAGGCACGCGAACCTCGCGTGCGGCGCGCGAATGGCCGACGGCAGCACGCAGCAGGTGCCCGTCGCGCGGGAGTTGTCGAAGCCGTTGGCTCAGCTGCGGCGCAGCAAGTACGTCCAGGGCCGGGGCACGTGGTACACGCTCTCGCTGGTCATCGACGCACCGTCGAGTTACCAGGCCAGCTTCGACGAGGACGACGAACCGGCCTTCCACACGCCGCCCCGGCCCGAGGACTACGCGCTGGACCAGGAGCTGTACCCGCGCGACGAGGACTACCTCCCGCTGTGGTTCAGCCTCCGGCTGCCGGAGAGTCCACAGTAGACACTCAGTCGACGATCGTGAACCCGGCGTCGGCGAGGGCGGCTTCGACGTCCTTGCAGTGCTCCGGGCCGCGGGTTTCCAGGGCGAGGGCGACGTCGACCTCGCCGAGCGCCAGGCTGCCGGAGATGCGGGAGTGCTCGACGTCGAGGACGTTCGCGCCCAGCTCCTTCACGCACGACAGCACCGAAACCAGCGAGCCCGGACGGTCCGGCACACGCAGGTGCAGCTTCAGATAGCGGCCGCCGGCGGTCATGCCGTGCTGGATGATCTGTTGCAGCAGAACGGGATCCACGTTGCCGCCGGAGAGGATCGCCACCACCGGCGGTTCGAAGGCACCGGGGTGCTGCAGAAGCGCGGCCACGGAAGCGGCACCGGCCGGTTCCACGACCAGCTTTCGTCGTTCCAGGCACAGCAATACCGCGCGCGACAAGGATTCCTCGGTGACCGTCACGACGTCGTCGACCAGCGACTGGACGTGCGCGTAACTGATCTTGCCCGGCTCGCCGACCGCGATGCCGTCCGCCATCGTGTGCACCTCGCGCAGCCGGACCGGCGCGCCGGTCTCCAGCGAGGACGGATACGCGGCGGCGTCTTCGGCCTGGACGCCGATCACGCGGATCTCCGGATGCAGCGCCTTCACCGCCGCTCCGACGCCGCCGACCAGCCCGCCGCCGCCCGTGGGGACGAGGATCGTTTTCACGCCCGGCACCTGTTCGAGGATCTCCAGTCCGACGGTGCCCTGACCAGCGATGACGTCGGCGTGGTCGAACGGGTGGATGAAGACCGCGCCGGTGCGCTCCGAGAACGCGATGGCCTCGGCGAGGGTTTCGTCGACGACGGCACCGTGGAGGTGAACCTCCGCGCCGTAACCGCGGGTCGCGGCGAGTTTCGGCAGCGGAGCGCGCAGCGGCATGAAGACGGTCGAGGAGATGCCGAGCAGCGACGACGCCAGCGCGACCCCCTGCGCGTGGTTGCCGGCACTGGCCGCGACGACGCCGCGCGCGCGTTCCTCGGCGGTCAGGCCGTGGATGCGGGTGTAGGCGCCGCGGATCTTGAAAGAGCCGGTGCGCTGCAGGTTCTCGCACTTGAGGTACACCGGGCCGCCGTGCAGCCGGCGCAGGTCGCGGGCATGCTCCATCGGCGTGACGCGGGTGATGCCCTCGAGAAGCTTCCGAGCTTCCTGAATGCGCTCGACGCTGACCAGTTCCATGGCGCCGATGATGCCACCGACGGACGGCCGGGGTGCGCCGCCCGCCGGACCGGTACCCTGATAACGGCAGCCACACATGATCAGGGAGTGCGACCATGGCACGCGCGCAGCACGGGACCACCGCCCGGGCCGAGTCCCGAGCCCAGTCCCGCACCGGTCTGCTGCCGCTCGCCGCGGGCATTCTCTCCGCGGTGGCCCTCACCGGAGCCGCCTTCGCGACAGTCGAAGCGGCCGCCTGCACCGGCCCCGCCCAGTACATCCGGCACGACAACCACATCGAACTGGTCGGCGGCTGCGTGAACGGCACCGAACTCCCGGCTACGCCCGGGACCCGGCAGGCCAATGCGATGCGGGAGAACAGCAAGCCCTGACTCTGGCCGCGGCGCTGGTTTTGGCTCGGTGGTGCTGGGGTTAGGCGAGATGGGGAAGTTGTTCGCAGGTTTCGCCGGAGCGCCTGGGAACGGGCAAGAACTCAGCGCGGCGGGCAGCGTTTGACCGAGGGGCTGAGCCGAAGCCACGCACCAGATTCCGCGCGACGGCCGCTTCGGCCATGGCAGGCTCCACCGAAAGCTCGCCTGGGATTCGCTGAGGCTACGAATCCAACAGAACCCGGCCGCCGGGGCGATGGGCTTTGACCGGGAAGACTTCGGCTGAAGCCACGCACCGGGTTGCGCGTGACGGGCCGTTTCAACCACGGCAAGCTCCGCCGAAACCCCCACACGGGATTCGCCGGGACGGCGAATTAGCGAGATTCCGCCGCCGAAGCGCCCGGAACGAGCAAGAACTGGGTACAGCAAACGGCTTTGACCAGGCAGACTGCGGCTGAAGCCACGCACCGGGTTGCGCGTGACGGACCACTTCGGTCATGGCAAGGTCCGCCGAAGGCTCACGCGGGATTCGCCGAGACAGCGGAGGCTGCCGCGGTCGCCGCGGGACGAACGATAACTCGGGCCGTGCGAGCAGCTTTGGGCCAAGCAACCTCATCTGAAGTCGCGCGCTGGACCCCGGATTCGGCTGCCATACGACGAACCCCAACTAGGAACGGGGCACCAGAAACCAGCCCGGTGCCCCGCCCAGAGAGGAAAAGATCAGCCCAGCGCCTGCGTAAGGTCGGCCACCAGATCGCGCCCATCCTCGATGCCCACCGAAAGCCGGATCAGGTCTTCCGGGACCTCAAGGGTCGAGCCAGCCGTCGAGGCGTGCGTCATCTTCCCGGGGTGCTCGATCAGGCTTTCGATCCCGCCGAGCGACTCCGCCAGCACGAACAGCTTCGTGCGGGACGCGACTTCCAGTGCGGCTTCCTCGCCGCCTGCCACGCGGAAGGACACCATTCCGCCGAAGCGGCGCATTTGCTTCGCCGCTGCTTCGTGGCCGGGGTGTTCCGGGAGGCCGGGGTAATAGACCTTGGTGACCTTCGGGTGCTTCGCCAACGTGCGGGCGACCAAGTCCGCGTTGTCGCTGTGCCGTTCCATCCGCAGGGCCAGCGTCTTGAGACCGCGCAGCGTCAACCAGGCGTCGAACGGGCCGGGGACGGCACCGGCGGCGTTGCGCAGGTAGAAGAGCTGCTCGCGCAGTTCGTCCTCATTGGTGACGACCGCACCGCCGACGACGTCTGAGTGGCCGCCCAGGTATTTGGTGGTCGAGTGCACCACGATGTCCGCGCCGAGGGCCAGCGGGGTTTGCAGGTACGGCGTCGCGAAGGTGTTGTCCACGACCAGCCTCGCACCCGCGTCGTGGGCGGCACCCGCGAGCGCGGCGATGTCGGCGATGCCCAGCAGCGGGTTGGTCGGCGACTCGCACCAGATCAGCTTGGTTTCCGGGCGCATCGCGGCCCGTACGTCGTCAATGCGGCTCAGGTCGGCGACCGTGTGCTCGACGCCCCACAGGCTGAGCACCTTGTCGATCAGCCGGAACGTGCCGCCGTACGCGTCGTTGCCCAGGACCAGGTGGTCACCGGGGCGCAGGACTGTGCGCAGCACCGCGTCGGACGCTGCCATGCCGGACGCGAACGCCAGCGTGTGCCGGGCCCCTTCGAGCGAGGCGAGGGCTTCCTCCAGCGCGGTCCGCGTGGGGTTCGCGGTGCGCGAGTACTCGTAGCCGCCGTCGCGGGTGCCGCCTACGCCGTCCTGCGCGTACGTGGACGTTTGGTAAATCGGCACGATGACGGCACCCGTGCGGGGATCGGGCTGCTGCCCGGCGTGGATCGCGCGTGTTTCAAAACCCAGGACGGAGTAGTCGTCGGCCATGGTTCCCAGGGTACGGGGCACCCCCGACAATCCCATCAGCTGGGAGGCAACTCACCATGCGGGAGAGGCTGCCGGTACAAAATCGCACCGGCAGCCCCGCGGGTCACCAGCCCTGCTGCTGCGGCGGCGGGTACGCGCCCTGCTGCGCGGGTGCGCCCGGACGGTAGTTGACCCAATCGGCGGTCGGCTTCACGATCGCCAGCACCAGGGTCGCGATCGGCGGGATCAGCCCGACCAGCGTAAAGCCGACGCCCCGCCCGAACAGCCGCGCGCTGTCTTCGTATCCCGCGGCCGCGGCTCCGGCGAGGACGACGCTCAGGACGTTGAACGCGATCACCAATCCGCAACCGACGATCGTGCACAGCCGAGCGGCGGGCTTGTGCAGGAACAACCCGATGCCGCCGAAGAACAGCAGGCCGACCAGCAGCACGTTCACGACGAGCGACAAGTAGAGCTGCCAGACCGTGATGTGCAGCGTCGACAGCGCGATGACCAGGCCGACAACCGCGATGATCGCGAAAACGCCGCCGAGGATCGCGAGGATCCCCGCGATGATCGCGGTCGCGCCGTTCGGCTTCTGCTGGTACACGCCAGGCCCGCCGGGGTAGGCCGGGTACGGCTGGCCCGCGGCAGGCGGAGCGAACGGCTGCTGCGGCGCGCCCGGGTACGGCTGGGCCGGCGTCGGCTGGCTCGCCGGGTACGGCTGCCCGGGGAACGGGCCGCTCTGCGGCTGCTGGGGCTGGCCCTGCGGGTTCTGGGGGTAGGTCACGGGGAGTCCTCGGTATATCTGTTCCCGCCGGGCGGCGGGTGGAATGCCTGTATGGTGCCAGGCCCGTCCCGTTTTCGGGGCGGAATTACCACTGTCGCGAGGGTGACGAAGCAGGCACCGCGGGTACGCGATAACGCAGGTAGCCGAAGGTCCGCGGCAACCCCGCCAGCACGAGCACCAGCAGCACCGCGGCCGTCAGCGCGACGCGGTCGAGCGCGGCGAAACTTTCGAAGCGCAGCAGCGTCCGGAAGTATTCGACGTACGCCGGGGAACCGCCGAGCGCGGGCTCCAGCAGAAGCGCGCCGAGTGCGAGCAGCGCGCCCGCGATAAGCAGTACCGCGCCTGCCGTCGCACGGAAAAAGGTCGCGATGGCACCGATCAGCAACAACAGCGAAGCGCCTAGGTACGCGGCGAGATCGGCGAGCGTCAACGGCGAGAGGTCGCCGAGGCTGAACCCGGACGGAATGTCGAGGAACAGCCTTGCCGGAAGATAGCCGGACGTCACGGCGGCGATCAGCCCGAACAGTCCGGCGGCGATCGCGGTGCTCCCGTTCGGCCGGTACGGCACCGGATCCGCCACGGGGGATTCCCGTTCCCGCTGCCGTGCCGGAAGTCCGTGCAGGCCGCTCACGGGAGGTCCCCCTCGGGCTGGGAAGGCGATTCGGACGGCGCTCACCCTAGCCCGGAAATGCGCGGTTGGGGACCGGCACGAGCGCATGGGCGCCGCAATTCCCCCGGCTGCCGGAACGACTGGGAAAAGGCCACCACCTTTCCCGGAATCCCGCGAAAAACGGACCGGAAACGACGAAGGGCGCCGCCGTCGTGAGACGGAGGCGCCCTTCGCGGAAATTCAGCGGCTCACCACTGCTGCGGCGGCTGCTGGCCCGGCTGGCCGTAACCGGGGGGAGGCTGCTGCCCGCCCGGCGGCGGGTACTGGCCCGGCTGGCCGAAACCGCCCGGCTGCTGCGGCGGCTGGCCGTAACCCGGCTGCTGGCCCGGCTGGCCGTAGCCAGGAGGCGGCTGCTGCCCGAAGCCCGGCTGCGGGTTCGCGCCGCTGCCCGGGTTCGGCCCGCCCGGCTGCGGGAAGCCCCCGCTGCCCGGGTTGGGTCCGCCCGGGGGCGGGAAGCCGCCCGGCTGCGGCTGGCCGAAGCCCGGCTGTCCGCCGCCGAAGCCGCCCGGCTGCTGCGGTCCGCCGGGGCCCGCCGGTCCGCCGGGGCCGCCCGAGGACGAGCCGAGGCCGACGTACTGCGAGGTCGCCGGGATGATCGCGACCACGCCGACGATCAGGATGATGATGCCGAGGATCAGCGTCAGCATGCCGCCGCCGCTCGTCGCGCTGGAACCCGCGCCGCCGTACTTGTCGGCGAAGGAGCTGCTGACCGACGTCCCGGACTTCGCCAGGATCGAGAACAGCAGCAACAGCACGCCGCCGACCAGCACCGCGATCGGAGCGAGCTTGCGCATCACGGCCGCCCGCGAGGCCATCGCCAGCGCGACGCCGCCCGCGAGCGCGACCACCGCGCCGACCAGGATCATGATCACGTACAGCCAGAGCGTGCCCGGCGAAGCGAGACCGGCCTCGTCGAACAGCTTCTGGTACCGGCTCGAGCTGTCGTACAGCTTCGAGTAGTCGCTGGTGTCGCTCATGTAGCTGAACGAGACGATCAGCGCGATCAGGCCGAGCACCGCGACGACGCCGCCGGCGATGTAGCCGTACAGCGCGTTGCCGCCGCCGCTCGCGGGCGCGGCGGGCGCGCCGAACGGAGCGGGCTGGCCGAAGCCCGGCTGACCCGGCTGCCCGGGCTGGCCGAACGCGCCCTGCGGCGGAGCGCCGAAGCCGCCCTGGTCGTACCCGCCCGGCTGGCCGAAGCCCTGCGGCGGCTGACCCGGCTGCCCGGGCTGACCCGGCTGGCCGAAGCCCTGCGGGGCGCCGAACCCGGCGACCGCGGCCGGGTTGTCCGCGGCGCTCGGCGGCGGGGCGTACGGGATGTTCTGCGGCTGCTGGCTCGGCGGGACGAGCTGCGTCGACTCGGCGTTGCCCTCGGCGCTCACGGGGTTGACCACCTGGGTGGCGTTCGCGTCGGCCGGCTGTCCCGGCTGCACGACCTGCGTCGGTTCCGGGGTGTCGCCGAACGCGCCGCCGCCGTGGGAAGGCTGCGGCGGCTGGCCCGGCTGGACCACCTGGGTCGGCTCCGACGCGCCGAAGGGACTGTCCTGCTGCGGTGTAGGACCACTCGACGGGCCCTGCGGCGGCTGCTGTCCGCCGTCCCAGGGCTGGTTCGGTGGCTGCGGAGCACTCATGTGGGTCTTGAACCCCCTTGACGAGGACGCGAAAAAGTTCTATTCGGCCGTAACGCTATCGGATGCCCGGCCGGGACGCGCGAAGACGCCCCGACCGGCAGCCGTGAGGTTAGCCCTATCGGCCCGCGAGGAACGCGAGCAAATCGTGCCTGGTGACGACGCCCGCCGGCTTGCCGTCGATCAGCACCAGCGCGCCGTCGGCCCCTTCGAGCGCCTTCATCGCGGCGCTCACCTGCTCGCCGGCCCCGATCGTCGGCAGCGGCGGCGACATGTGCGTCTCCAGCCGGTCGGCGAGCTGGGCCTTGCCGGTGAACAGCGCGTCGAGCAGGTCGCGCTCGTTGACCGCGCCGACCACCTCGGCGGCCATGACCGGCGGTTCGGCGCTGACCACGGGCATCTGGCTCACGCCGAATTCCGACAGGATGGCCACCGCCTCGGCGACCGTCTCGTTCGGGTGCGAGTGCACGAGGCTGGGCAGCGCGCCGGACTTGCGGGTCAGCACGTCGCCGACGGTCGCGCCGGAGGAGTCCGGCGGAAGGAAGCCGTAGGACGACATCCAGGCGTCGTTGAAGACCTTGGTGAGGTAGCCGCGGCCGCCGTCGGGCAGCAGCACGACCACGACGTCGTCCTCGGTCAGTCCCTCGGCCAGCTTCAGCGCGGCGGCTACCGCCATCCCGCACGAGCCGCCGACCAGCAGGCCTTCCTCGGTCGCGAGCCGGCGCGTGGTCTCGAACGAATGCGCGTCGCTGATCGGGATGATCCGGTCCGCGACGTTCCGGTCGTAGGTCTCCGGCCAGAAGTCCTCGCCGACGCCTTCGACCAGGTACGGCCGCCCGCTGCCGCCGGAGTACACCGAGCCCTCGGGATCAGCCCCGACGACCTGGACGCGGCCGTCGCTGACCTCCTTCAGGAACTTGCCGGTGCCGGAGATCGTGCCGCCGGTGCCGACGCCCGCGACGAAGTGCGTGATCTTGCCGTCGGTCTGCTTCCAGATCTCCGGGCCGGTGGAGTGGTAGTGGCTGGCCGGGTTCTCCGGGTTGGCGTACTGATTGGGCTTCCACGCGCCCTCGATCTCGCGGACGAGCCGGTCGGACACGTTGTAATAGGAGTCGGGGTGCTCGGGCGCGACCGCGGTGGGGCACACGACGACGCGGGCGCCGTACGCGCGCAGCACGTTGCGCTTGTCCTCGCTCACCTTGTCCGGGCAGACGAACACGCACTGGTAGCCCTTGCGCTGGGCGACCATGGCGAGCCCGACCCCGGTGTTGCCCGAGGTGGGCTCCACGATCGTGCCGCCGGGGCGCAGCTCTCCGGAGGCCTCGGCGGCCTCGATCATCCGCAGCGCGATCCGGTCCTTCACGCTGCCGCCCGGGTTGACGTACTCGACCTTGGCGAGCACGAGCGGCTTGAGCCCCTTGGCCAGCGAGTTCAGCTTGACCAGCGGGGTGTTGCCGACGAGGTCCACGATGTGTTCTGCGTACTCCACGCGACCAGCCTAAACAGACGGGTGCCGGACCGGCTAGCGCGGGACCAGGCGGAGCCAGCCGTCGTCGCCGGGTTCCTCCGCCCATCCGGCGGGCCAGCCGCGGCGGTATCCGGGCTTCGCGAGGGCTCCGGCGAGCCGGACTCGCGCGTCCTCCGCGAATTCCGCGTGCTGTTCGAACTTCGCGCCGCGGAATGCGTCGCGTTCGCCGCCGATGACTACGCCGCGAAAGTCCGCGCGTTTCTCGAACGTCGCATCGGTGAAATCCGCTTTGGTGCGGAATTCGGTGTAACAAAACTTCGATTCTTCGGTGAACGTGGTTTCGTGGCAGACGATGGAACGGATCCGGCAGTAGGTCAGCGTCAGCTCGACGAGCCGCGCGCCGGAGAAGTCGAGGTCGATGTCCGGCCAGTACGACCCGGCCGGCTCCTCGCCGCCGCCCGGGCGCAGGTGCAGCATCAGGATCCGCTGCGCGGCCTTGCGCACCTGCACCTCTTCGGCCGTGCCGTCCAACGGCATTCGCAGGTACGCGCAGACGACGTTGACGATGGTCTGCCGCTGGTCCGCGTGGTCCTGGGCGAGTCGTTCGAGCGCGTACAACCCGGCCAGCCGGACCGGGGCCTTGTCGCTGCCGAGCTGGTCGGCGGCCTTGCCGTACATGTCGGTGATCCGGCGCTGGGTGGCGTCGTGGTCCTTCTGTTCCAGATCCAGTTCCGCGGACCGCTGCCGCCGCGCGGCGAGCAGGAGCGCGGCCGCGCCGCCGGTCCCGACGACGATGCTCGAGGCCGTGCGCAACGCGTCGAGCCGCGACGAATCCGCCGGGGTGCCGCCGCCGAGCAGCCACAGCAGCAACGCCGCCGCGACCGCCGCGAGCAGCACGATGCCGGTCCCCCACCACGCGATCGTGCGCGTGGACAACACCCGGTTGCGCTCTGTCACGACGGAAATCCTCCCACGGGCGCAGGGTGGTGCATGTCGCCTTCGGCTTTCGGACGGACGCCGGAGGCGGCAAGATGGTGAGCAACCGCTTAGTGCCGCCGACCCGAGGATGTGTCTGTCATGCCCGAAGCCGTCATCGTCTCCACCGCCCGCTCCCCGATCGGCCGCGCGGGGAAGGGCTCGCTGGTCGGGATGCGCCCCGACGACCTCGCCGTGCAGATGGTGCGCGCGGCGCTGGACAAGGTGCCTCAGCTGGACCCGGCCGACATCGACGACCTGATGCTCGGCTGCGGCCTTCCCGGCGGCGAGTCCGGCTTCAACATGGGCCGCGCGGTGGCCGTCGAGCTCGGCTACGACCACCTGCCCGGCTGCACGATCACCCGGTACTGCTCCTCCAGCTTGCAGACCACCCGGATGGCGCTGCACGCGATCAAGGCGGGCGAGGGCGACGTCTTCATCTCCGCGGGCGTCGAGGCCGTGTCGCGGTTCGCCAACGGCAGCTCCGACTCCTGGCCGGACACGCACAACCCGCTGTTCGCCGACGCTGAGGCGCGCACCAAGGCGACCGCCGAGTCCGGTGCGGACAGCTGGCAGGACCCGCGCGAGAACGGGCAGCTCCCGGACGTCTACATCGCGATGGGCCAGACCGCGGAGAACCTGGCGCGGCTCAAGGGCGTCACCCGCGAGGAGATGGACGAGTTCGGCGTCCGGTCGCAGAACCTCGCCGAGAAGGCCATCGCGGACGGCTTCTGGGCCAAGGACATCACGCCGGTCACACTGCCCGACGGCACGGTCGTGTCGAAGGACGACGGCCCGCGCGCGGGCGTCACGATCGAAGGCGTGTCCGGGCTGAAGCCGGTCTTCCGCCCCGACGGCCGGATCACCGCCGGCAACTGCTGCCCGCTCAACGACGGCGCGGCGGCTGTCGTGATCATGTCCGACACGAAGGCGCGCGAGCTTGGCCTGACGCCGCTGGCGCGCGTCGTGTCCACCGGCGTCACCGGGCTGTCGCCGGAGATCATGGGCTACGGCCCGGTCGAGGCGTCGAAGCAGGCACTGTCCCGCGCCGGACTGTCCATTTCGGACATCGATCTCGTCGAGATCAACGAGGCGTTCGCCGCGCAGGTCATCCCGTCCTACCGCGACCTCGGCATCGACCTCGACCGGCTGAACGTCAACGGCGGCGCGATCGCGGTCGGGCACCCGTTCGGCATGACCGGCGCGCGGATCACCTCGACGCTGATCAACTCCCTGCAGCACCACGACAAGCAGTTCGGCCTCGAGACGATGTGCGTCGGCGGCGGACAGGGCATGGCGATGGTTCTGGAGCGGCTTTCCTGAATCCCCGGCCCGGCCCGGCCTGGCTCAGCTCCCGGGAAAGTCCGTGAGGGGAACCCTGAAGGACTCTGATTCCCTCAGGGTTCCCCTCACGGACCTCGGGGGCGCAATTCCGCCTGAGCAATGAGAAAGGGCCGCCCGCGAGCGCAACGCGGACGGCCCTTTCCTCAGGTGAAGCGTCAGTGCATCAGCACCGGCGGGGCGACCTCGCCGGATTCCGGCTCCGTCGGCACGACGCGCTTCTTCGGCAGGAAGAACGCGGGCACCAGGCACAGCGCCAGCAGGATCGTGCCCCACAGGAACGTCGTCGCGAACGACTCGCCCGCGAGGCCGGCCGCGGCGTCGTGGGTGGCCGGGTTCATCGTCGCCGCGGTGGCGACGAGTTGGCCCTGGCTCGTCGGGACGCCGAACTTCCCGGCGAGCAGCGCCGCCAGGATGATCGACATCACCGCGGACCCGATCGCGCCCGCGGTCTGCTGCAGGATGTTCGTCGCGGTCGAGGCCTTCGCCATGTCCTTGGACTGCAACGTCTGCAGCGCGGCCGAGGTGATCGGCATCATCGTGCAGCCGAGGCCGAGCCCGACGACGAACAGCGCGGCGAGCAGCAGCGGGTACGACGTGGTCGCGGTGACCTGGGTGAACGCCACCATGCCGACGACGATCAGCACCAGGCCGGGCACCACGATCTTGCGCGGCGCGATCTTGTCCGCCAGCCGTCCGGCGACCGGCATCGACACCACCGCGCCGAGGCTCTGCGGCACCAGCAGCAGACCGGCGTGCAGCGCGGTTTCGCCGCGCACCAGCACGAAATACGTGGGCAGCAACAGCATCGCGCCGAAGAATCCGATGCAGAACACGGCCATCGTGATCATCGCGACCGAGAACGACCGGTTGCGGAACAGCTTCAGGTCGATCAGCGGATGCTCCACCGTCCGGGCGCGGAGAACGAACGCGACCAGCAGCACGAGCCCCGCCAGCGCGGGCAGCCACACCTCGAGCGCGGTGACGGTACCGGTCGACGGGATCCGCGAGACCCCGAAGATCAGCGCCGCCAGGCCAGGCGACACCATCAGCATGCCGAGGAAGTCGAAGCGGCCGGACGGTTCCGGGTCGTCCTTCGGCAGCAGCTTCAGCGCGAGCACGAAGGCGATCAGGCCGATCGGGACGTTGATGTAGAAGATCCAGCGCCAGCTCACCGAGTCGACCAGCCAGCCGCCGAGGATCGGGCCGCACATCGGGCCGAGCAGCATCGGCACGCCGAGTACCGACATCACCCGGCCGATCCGCTGCGGGCCCGCGGTGCGGGTCAGGATCGTCATGCCCGCGGGCATCAGCATGCCGCCGCCGAGGCCCTGCACGACGCGGAACGCGATCAGCGATTCGACGTTCCAGGCGAGCCCGGCCAGCATCGAGCCGACCAGGAAGGTGCCGATCGCCAGCAGGTACAGCCGTTTGGTGCCGAACCGGTCGGACGCCCATCCGGTGACCGGGATGACCGTCGCCAGCGCCAGCATGTAGCCGGTCGCGACCCACTGGATGGTGTCGAAGGACGTGGTGAACTGAATGGTGAGTTTCTGAAGCGCGACGTTGACCACGGTGGTGTCGAGGATCGCCATGATGGCGCCGAGCACCACCACGGAAGCGACCTTCAGCACTCCCCGGTCGAGTTTGTCACCGGCATCCGGCGCGGCCGGAGTCGCTGGTGCGGACATGCGGAACCCCATCTGTTAGTGGTGAAGCGCAAGCCCGCGACGCGACAATACGACGGCGGTTCCCCCTTGCGCGCGCTCCAGACTAGCCGAACGGCAAGCGGCTCCACAGCCTTTTTCGCTGGCGGAAGAGATACGTGGGGACTTTTCGCGCAGTCACGATGACCTGCGAAAAGCCCCCACGGGGTTCAGCAGATACTGTCCGTGCGCACCGGGTTGCCCAAACCGAACAACGGCCGCAGTTTCAGCCCGATCCAGGTGCCGAAAAGCGCGAACACGCCCCATAGCCAGCCGTGCAGGCTGCCGACGGAAATGCCGCCGAGGTACGCGCCGATGTTGCAGCCGTTCGCCAGCCGCGCGCCGACGCCCATCAGGATCCCGCCGAGAATCGCGGCGACGGCGGTGCGCCACGGGATCGAGCTGTGGATCTTCCACGCGCCCGCGGCCGCCGCGGCGACGAACGCGCCGATCATGATGCCGATGTCGGTGAGGCTCGTCTTGTCCTGCCAGATCGGCTTGGACAGCGACGTCGCGTTCGCCTTCAGCTGCCAGAACTCCCATTGCTCCGGGTGCAGCCCGAACACCTGGAGAATTTTCGCGCCCCACAGGCTGAACGCGCTCGTAACGCCCCAGATCCCGCCGGAAACCAGGTACACCGCGCCGGCCAGCACGCCGAGCACGACGGCACCGGCGAGGATCGGCCAGGAGCCGCGGAAGATCCGGGCGAACCCGCGCGCGGTCGGCACGGTGTCGACCGGCGGCGGCACGCGGCGCTTCTGCACGAGCCGGGTCGCGAAGACGATCGCGACGAGCACCGCGATCGTGATCGCCCACGAGCCGAACCAGCCGACGTGGTCCGACAGCAGGAATCCGGAAACCTGCGGCCAGCCGGTGAAAAGCGGGTAGCCCCACGTGTAGAGGACCGATCCGGTGATGAAACCGCCGAGGGTCAGCACGATCGTCGACTGGCCCGCCCCGACCGCGAACAGCGTCCCGGACGCGCACGCGCCGCCGAGTTGCATGCCGATCGCGAACAGCGTGGCCCCGACGAACAGCGCGAGCCCGATCGGCCCGACGTTCGCCACCGGCACCGGCTTGCTGCCGAAGAGCCCCGCGCCGGTGCCGCAGATGAGGGCGACGAGCGTCGCGGCCGTGCCGAGCAGGAGGGTGTGCGCGCGAAGGCCCTGTCCGTTGCCGACGGCGATCAGCTGCCGCCAGGCGGACGTGAACCCGAAGCGGGAGTGGAAAAGGGCGAGGCCGAGCAGCAGCCCGAGCACGAGCAGGACCCCGAATTTCGCACCGTGCGCGGCCCAGACGTAGGCGGTCAGCCCGACCGCGAGCACCGCGGCGGCGGCGAGCGGGACGATCTTGACCGGCTCCTCCGGTTTCGGTGCCGGAGCCTCGCAGGAGGTCGGGAAATCGAGCAGTTTTCGCTCGTCGACAGGGGAATCGGTGGTCGCCACCACGTCTCCTGGGGGTGTCGGGGATGAACGGGTCCCGCCCGGCGGCGGGCGGCGATCCACGTTAGGTCCCGGTGAGCCCTGGACGCAGCCTGTCCCACGGAGTGCGACGAACGGCCGAAACCGGGCGTCCGGACGGCCCCTTTGTACCGCCCCGGCTCAGCTCTTGATGCAGATGGCTTCCTCGGGGTCGGAGTACCAGCGGGCGCTGGTCGAACCACTGCCCTCGCACGCCGAACGGTCCTTCGCGCCGGGTACCAGCTTGACGATTTCCGCGTTCTTCTGCGGATCGGTGCACGGCACCTTCTGGTAGGTCGTCGTGGCGGTCTGGAGCCCGGAGAGGCAATCCCCCTGCTGCACATTGGGAACGAGGCAGAGCACGCGGCGGTTCTTGCCGCCGGTGGTGTAGCGGTAGTAGTCGCCGTGCGGGCAGGTTCCGCTCCGGCTGGCGCGGACGACGGCGACCTTGACGTTCGCTCCGGGGTCGGCGCAGTCGACGGTTTTCGTCGTCGTGGTCGAGCCGGACTTCTCGATGTGCATGCAGTCGCTGGCGTGGGTGTTGCTGGTCGAGTTGCCGAACGCGAAGAACCCGATGGCGACCCCAGCCGCCACGACCACCACCGCGACGGCGACGAGCACCACGGTCCTGGTCGGGAAGTTTCGCTTCGGGCTCTGCCGCGGCGGCATCCCGCCCGGACCGTAGTGCTGCTGGAACGGCGACGGCCCGTTCTGGCCGTAGCCCGGCTGCGGTCCGTGCCCGTGCGGCGGGACGCTCACGTGATACCTCGCAAACCCGAAAGAAACATTCCGACCGGGCACATCCAACACGACGGTCGCGGGGGCTCGCAGAGGTTCGGGGCAGAAAAACAGAAAAGGCGCTCCGCGTAACGCGGAGCGCCCCTTCCCGGCAACCTGTGCGAGAAGCTAGTCGCGCAGGTAAGACAGCAGACGCAGGATCTCGAGGTACAGCCACACCAGCGTGGTCATCAGGCCGAAGGCGGCGTACCAGGCCCACTTCGAGGGCATGCCGGCGCGGATCATCTTGTCGGCCTGGTCGAAGTCGAGCAGGAAGCTGAACGCGGCGATGCCGATGACCACCAGGCTGAAGACGATGGCCAGCGGGCTGCCGTCGCGCAGCGGGTTGAAGCCGAAGAACAGCGCGGTGACGAGGTTGACCAGCATCAGGATGGCCACGCCCGCGACCGCGCCGACGATCCACTTGGTGAGCTTCGGCGTGACCTTCACCGCACCGGTCTTGTAGACGACCAGCATGGCGACGAACACGCCCGCGGTGCCGATGAGCGCCTGCAGGGCGATGCCCGGCAGGAACACCTCGAACAGGCCGCTGAGCGCACCGAGGAACAGGCCCTCGGCACCGGAGTAGACGAGCGTGAGGGGACCGCTCGGCTTCTGCTTGAAGATGATCACCAGAGACACGACGAGGCCCACCACGAGCCCGCCGATCAGCGCGCCGAGGAGCGGACCGCTCGGCGAAAGCCTGCCGAGGGAATCGCGGACGAGCTGGGACTGCGCCCAGATCGCCGTGAGCACGCCGACGACGAGCGCGACGCCGAGCGACATGCCGGTCTTGATGACGACGTCGTCGACCGTCATCGGACGGTCGGCGGAGGCGGTACCCATCTGGCCAGGGCCGTAACCCGGGACGCCGCCTTGGCCCTGCGGCTGGCCGTAGGGCTGGTCGAAGCCGACGTTCGGCCCGTACTGCCCGGTCGCGGCCGCGCCGCGCGGGAGATTGCGGAACGCCGGGTTGCTGCTGGAACGCACCTGTCCTCCTGGACTTTATGGCACCTTGCATCGGGTTCAACGACCGCGGCGGCTCGCTGGTTCCCGTTCGGGTAAAGCCAATTTTACTCATCACCCGCACGGGTGGGGCGACCCCCGTTACGGCCACCGTAGGCGATGAAGGTCACGACCGTTCACCGCAGGTCACCCGATGGTCTCTAGACAACTCCCATGGTGACCCGCGAACCTTCACATCGCGTGTCCGGGAAGTGACCGAACGCGTGTCGGGGAGTTGTTCGATCAGGTGAACTGCGAGAACGCCGTTCAAGCGTCGGCAGGCACGTCGAAGGAGCCAACACACCATGGGGTGGATCTCACGCCCGCGCGCTCGCTGGCGCGCGGCCACCGGGCTGGTCGCGACCGCACTGCTCGGCGCACTCTCCGTAACCGCAATGGGGGCGACCCCGGCCGCTGCCGCTGTTGAACAAAGCGTCGGGCAGAAAATCTTCATCGACCCGCCGACCAACAAGCATTACGACTGGCTTGGCTCGTACAAGGTGGGCGGCAAGAACGTGTTCTGCGTCAGCTTCCACCTGAAGGCACCGGACAGTACCGAGGAATACCAGCCGGGCCAGGAGCTGCTGACGAAGTGGGGCGAGAAGCTGAAGCCCGACGTCGCAGCCAACATCTCGTATCTTCTGCTGCGCTACGGCAACACCACGAACAACGATGAGGCCGCCGCGCTGGCTCATCTGCTCCACTCGTGGACCGCCCCGTCGCGCAAGCCCGGCGACACCGACCCGAGCCTGCCCAAGAAGGACGTCGCCTATCCCGAGGCCGACTACCTCACGTACCTCACAAATGCTTCCAAGACCGCAGCCGACGACGTGGCCAAGATGAAGGCCGAGGCCGTGGCGAACCGCGGGCCGTGGACGGCCTCGGTCACCGCGCCGAAGGGCGACCAGCACCTCGGCCAGCCCGCGGCCTGGACGGTCACGGTCAAGAATTCCCAGGGCAAAGGCATCCCGGACGTTCCGGTGAAGCTGACCGCCACCGACGGGACTGTCGGCCAACCGGACAAGCAGACGGACACGGAGAAGGCTTCGGACTCTTCCTCCGGCAATTCCGCGCCGCAGGCCGCGCAGAAAGACACGACGCTGAAGACTGATGCGAACGGCACGGTCACGGTGAAGGTCACGCCGACCGGCGATCAGCCGAAACTCGCCGCGTCGTTGTCCGCGCCCGCGGACACGCCGAAGGTGCAGAACCCGGTCAACACCAAGGACGGAATCCAGAACGTCGTCGGCACCGGCGGCGAGAAGCAACTGACCGCCCAAGGCGTCGTCGCCGTCGCAAAGCCGGGCAAGGTGCAGGTCACCAAGACCGATGCCAAGACCGGCAAGGGCATCGGCGGCGCGACCCTGCGGATCACCGGCAAGGACCGCAAGACCGCGGCCACCAGTCAGGACGGCAAGGCGCTCAACGGGCCCGACGGCCAGCCCGCCGTGGTCACCACCAGCGGCGACAACGGGACCGCGACCGTCGAGAATCTGCTGGCACCGCAAGAGGTTTGCGTGGTCGAGGTGAACGCGCCGCCGGGCTACACCAACGCGTTCGACCCGAACAACCCGCCCGCCGCGTGCGGATCGCTGACGCCGGGCGGCACACTCGCACTGACGGTGGCCAATACGCCGAACGAAGTGCCGCACGCGATTCCCGCCGGCGACCTGCCGGTGACGATGGCCAAGGGCACGGTCGAGACGAGTTTCTCCACGGGCGGCATCGCGGGTCTCGCGGCGCTGGTGCTCGTCGGTTCGGCGCTGGTCGGGTTCGCCGCTCGGCGGTCGGCCCGGCGGTAATCGAAAGCAGCAAGGGCAATGATCGGAAAAGGACGGCTGATCGGCGGGTTCGTGCTGGGCGCGGCAAGCGTGCTGGCAGTGGAACTCGCGACGGTCGTGATCAGTTCGCCGCCGACGACGGCAGTGGCCGGGAGCGCGTTCCCGGCCGCTGCCGCCGTACCGGCTGCTTCCCCGCAGCAAGTGGCTCCCGCGCCGCCGCCGTCGAGCAGTGCGGCGCCGCCTAGCAGTTCGGCGGCAGCACCACCGCCGCCTGCCGCGCCCGCGGAGCATCGGCAAGCGCCGGAACCGGGACCGCAGGCGCCGGGCACGATCCGGCTGCCTGGCGGCGGGACGGCGGCGATGGTGCGGCAGGACCTCGGGCCGGGCAACACGCTTCCGGTGCCTTCGGACATCGGTCAGGCGGCGTGGTGGGGCGCGGATCTGGAAGCGGTCAGCGGCGCGAGCGTGTTCGCGGGCCACGTGAACTGGCGCGGCGCGACCGGCCCGTTCTCGGAACTGTGGAGCGAGCGCATCGGCGGCGTGGTGACGATCGTGGACCGCACGGGCAAGACGAGCCGGTACCGGATTTCCCAGCTGGTCACCGTGCACAAGAACGACCTGCCCAGCCGCGCCGACGATCTCTTCGGGCAGGCCGGCCCGCATCGGGTGGTCCTGGTGACCTGCGGCGGACGCTGGATCGGCGGGAGCGACGGGTACGAGGAGAACCGCGTGGTGATCGCGGACCCGGCGTGAGGGGTCCCCTCGTGCCCCGCTGAAACCGCGCGAGGGGTCCATTCGCGCAGTTTCTGGCCAGCCCTCCGCCCGCGGAAATCCGCCGCCACCTGCGGCACCCCGTGCGGAAGCTAAGTTACTTGCGAGTAACCTCACCCTGCCGCGTTGTGGTCAGGGCGGCGTCCATGCAGCAGAATGCCCATGGGTCCAGGCGGCGGCACGGCGGAGGGTGATGGAGATGGCGACGTTCTTGGTGACAGGCGCGACCGGGTTGATCGGGCGCCAGGTCACCCGGCAGCTGCTCACCCGGCCGGACGTGGAGCGGGTCGCGCTCGTGGTGCGCGCGTCGTCGCGGGAGAAGCTGGCCGCGCTCGTCGACGGGTGGCCGCATCCGGACCGCGTGACGCTCGTGACCGGCGACCTCGGCGAACCGCTGATGGGAGTGTCCGACGCGGACCGGGAGGCGCTGCGCGGCGTCGACCACGTCATCCACCTCGCCGCGCTCTACGACATCACCGCCGACGACGAAACGAGCGTCCGGGCCAATGTGGACGGTACGCAGAACGTCCTCGACCTCGCCGCGGACCTGAACGCCGGCTGCCTGCACCACGTCTCGTCGGTCGCCGTCGCGGGCGACCACGAAGGACTGTTCACCGAGGACATGTTCGACGTCGGCCAGCGGCTGATCACGCCTTACCACCGCACGAAATTCGAGGCCGAGAAGCTCGTCCGGGACCAGCACGAGGTGCCGTGGCGGGTGTACCGGCCCGCGGTCGTGGTCGGCGATTCGCAGACCGGCGAGATGGACAAGATCGACGGCCCGTACTACCTCTTCCCCGCGATCAGCAGGCTCGCCGGGCTGCCCGACGTCCCGTCCGCGGGCCCGGATCTGGGCGACACCAACGTGGTTCCGGTGGACTACGTCGCGAAGGCCTTGCTGGAACTGGTCACCACGCCGGGTCTCGACGGCCGCGCTTTCCATCTCGTGAACCCCGAGCCGCAGCCGGTGGTGTCGGTCTACAACGCGTTCGCCCGCGCCGCCGGGGCACCGACGATCACGGTGCAACTCGGCGACAAGGTGTCGAAGGGAATCGTCGGGCTGGTCAAGCTCAGCGAGCACATTCCCGGGTTCACCATTGCCCGCGACGCGGTGCTGGAGCGGCTCGGCATTCCGCCGGTGCTGCTGGAAACGATGGCGTTCCCGTCGGTGTTCGCTTCGGCGGAAACGCGGAAGGCATTGGCCGGAAGCGGCGTCGAGGTGCCCCGGCTCGAGGAATACGCCCCGACGCTGTGGCGCTACTGGCGCGAACACCTCGACCCGTTCCGCGCGCGCAAGCACGGTCCGCGCGGCGAACTGGACGGCCGCCGGGTGATCATCACCGGCGCGTCGTCGGGCATCGGACGGGCCACCGCGCTGAAGGTCGCCGCGGCGGGCGGGGTGCCGCTGCTGGTCGCGCGGCGGCAGCACGAACTGGAGGAAGTGCGCGACGAGATCATCGCGGCGGGCGGCACCGCGTCGGTGTACCCGGCGGACCTCACCGACGAGGATTCGGTGCGCAAGGCCGTGGACGCGATGCTTTCCGAGCACGGCCGGATCGACATGCTCGTGAACAACGCCGGACGGTCGATCCGGCGCTCGATCAAGCTGTCGTACGACCGGATGCACGACTACGAGCGCGCGATGGCGATCAACTACTTCGGAGCGGTGCGGCTGATCCTGGCGGTCCTCCCGCACATGTCGGAGCGGAAATTCGGGCACATCGTGAACGTTTCCTCGATCGGCGTGCAGGGAATAGCGCCGCGCTTTTCCGCCTATGCCGCGTCGAAGGCCGCGCTGGACTACTTCTCGCGGATCGCGGCGACCGAAACGCACGGCGACGGGATCACCTTCACCACGATCCACATGCCGCTCGTGCGCACGCCGATGATCCGGCCGACGAAGATCTACGACGCCTTCCCCACGAAATCGCCGGAGCAGGCGGCGGACATGGTGCTGAAAGCGCTGGTGCAGCGGCCGAAGCACATCGGCACCCCGGCGGGCCAGGCGATCGGGCTGACCTACACGCTCGCGCCGGGGCTCACCGACGCGATCGCGTACCAGGGTTTCCGGATTTTCCCGGACTCCGCGGCGGCGGGCGGCAGCGGGAAACTGAAGATCGGGCGGGGCGAGAAACACCTGTCCCGCGCGGCGATGGCGCTGGCCCGGCTGTCGCGCGGGTTCCACTGGTAGTGACGGCTTCGCGCGGCGGGTGAGGCCGTTCAGGCGAGATCGCCACGAAGAATCGACCCGGGGCGGTGATTCACCACTCCTGGCGGCACGCACGCCAGGTGCGCGGGTACGGTCGTGGGCATGGTTCCCGAGCGAGACAACGGCCTCCTCCCGCTGCGGCGCGAGTACACCGAAGCCTGGCGCGGCTTCGACCGCACCGAGGTGCGGCAGTACCTCGACCACCTCGAGGGTCAGCTGCACCGGCTGATCACCGACCGCGACGCGGCTGCCACGCAGGTCGCCACGCTGTCGCGCGAACTCGAGGCGGCGCGCGGCGAGGTGTCGAAGCTGCGGTCCCGGGTCGAGGAGCTGCTGAAGCCGCCGGAGCGGCTCGAGGACCTGGACGAGCGGATGCAGCGCACCGTCTCGCTCGCGCACGCGCGGGCCGACGAGATCACCAAGCGCGCGCAGGTGGCGGCCGAGAAGCACTGGGCGTCGTCGACCGAGGCGTCCACGAAGCTGCGCGAGCGGTACCACCGCTTGGTCGAGGAGCTGGACAAGCAGGCCGAAGCGCTGCACTCGGAGCACGAGGCCGCGCTGAAGGAAACCCGCGCCGAAGTGCAGCGGCTGACAGTCGAGGCGGCGCAGCGCCGGGAACTCCTCGACAACGAGGCCGAGCGCAAGCGCCGCAAGATCGAGCGCGATTTCGACTCGAAGATCACCGCCGAGCGCACCGCGCACGAAAAGATGATCACCGACCAGCGCACGGCCAGCAAGAACCAGGCCGAACGCCGGATCTCGGAAGCCACCGCGGAGGCGACCCGCCGCGTCGAGGAGGCGACGGCGGAGGCCAAGCGCCGTCTCGACGAGGCGACCACGCAGGCGGCCCAGCGCACCACCGCGGCCACGCGGAAGGTCGAGCGGCTCGCGGAGATCCGCGAACAGGCCCGCAAGAACCTGGCGATGGCGGACGAGGTGCTCGGCCGGAGCGAGGGTCTGCTGACCGCGCTGCCGTCGGAATCGGTGCTGCCTGCCGCCTCGAAGCTGGTTGGCGGCGACGACCCGGCCAAGCCGGACCCGTCTCCCGCGCCGGTCGAGTCGAAGACTGCTCCGTCTCCCGCGCCTAAGCCGAAGGCTGAGAACGGTTCCGCCGCGAAGGCCCCTGCGGGGAACGGCTCGTCCGCGAATGGCGGTGCCGGAAAGGGCGGTTCGGCGAACGGCGGGTCGACGGAAAGCGCGGCCGGAAACGGCGCGAAGACCGGCAACGGCTCGACGGGGAACGGCGCGAAGTCTCAGCCGCAGACGGCGGGCAAGCCGAGCAGCTGACCTGCGGATCGCAGTGAGCCCGTCGGCCCGGAAGCGGTCCGGCGGGCATTCGCGGCGGCTATAAGACTTCTACGCGCGGCTCCGGAAAGGGCACGTCAGCGGGCAAGCCGAACACCGCCGCGCCCAGCCAGCCGGGAACCTGCTCGGCGACCTGCGGCTCGGGAAAGCACGTTGGCGAGCAGCGTGTCCGCCGACTGCTCGACTGGCAAGTGCGCGACCGCGACATTTCGCTCCGAACAGCGGCGGGCGATCCAGGCCGCGAGCCGCTCGGTTGTGGGGCCAAGTCCGTGAGGGCCACCTTCACGGACTCTGATTCCCGGTGCCAGGAACTTAAGCCGCGCGACCTCGGCCCGCTGACCGTCCACAAAGGACGCCAATAGTGCCGGAATGCCCGATTTGCCGCCAGGTGACCGCGTCTTGAAGTCCGTGAAGGACTCCTTGAGGGAATCAGATTCCTTCAAGGAGTCCTTCACGGCATGCAGGCGGAGCCTCAGACTGTCCGCGGCCAGGGGTTCGCTGACTCCAGCTCCGCCGCCAGTCCCAGCAGCACCGGCTCCCCGCCGGGGCGAGCGACCAGTTGCACGCACATCGCCAGGTCGTGGACAGGATGCCGGGCGACCGGAACCGACAGCGCCGGGTATCCGGCCAGGTTCCACGGGCCGGTGAAGGACGCCACCCTCGACGACGGGACCGCGTTCGCCAGCCAGGATTCCCGGTGCCAGCGGCGGGCTTTCACCGGCAAGGTCGCCAAAGTCGGCGTCACCAGGACGTCGTGCGACTCGAAGAACCGCGCCGCGATCGCTTGCCATTCGTCGCGGGCCCGGTCGGTGACCAGGCGCGAGGTCAGGCGGCCCAGGCGGACGTGCACGCGGGTTCGGGGTTGCAGGCGCGAGAGGTCGAACGAACCCGAGACCTGCTCGGCCGGGCCGGCGAACCAGCGGGCGACCAGGCCGCCCAGGGCGCGGAGCGGGTAGGCGGGGGTCGCGGAATCGACCGAGTGGCCGGATGCGCGCAGGAGGTCGGCTGCCTGGTCGACGGTGGCGCGCAGAGGGCGCGGCAGCGGGGCCCGGGTGAACGGGACCTGGGTCGAGGTCGCGATTCGTTGCGCGCCGGGAGTCGCGAGCGTGGCCCAGTCTGGGCGGTCGGCCAGGACTGACATCAGGAGAGCGGCGTCGGCGGCAGTGGTGGCGAGCGGGCCGTGGGTGGAGAGGCCGAACCAGCCGGGAGTGTCTTCGCGGACCACGTCGCGGCCGGGTTTCAGGCCGACGATTCCGCACATTCCGGCGGGCAGCCGGATGGAACCCAACCCGTCGGTGCCGTGGGCGATCGGGACCAGACCGGCCGCGACCGCGGCGGCGCTTCCGCCGGAGGAGCCGCCTGCGGTGAAGGACGGGTTGCGCGGGTTGCGGGCGATGCCGTCGGGATCGTCGCTGGTCGGGAAGATGCACAGCTCCGGCACGCGGGTGAGGCCGACGATCACCGCGCCGGCCGCGCGCAGGCGGGAGGCGATCAGGCCGTCGGCGTCGGCGAGGGTGCGGGGGCCTGCTTCGGAGCCCCAGCCCATGTACTCGCCAGCGACCTCGGTGACGTCCTTCACCGCGACGGGGACACCGGCCAGTGGCAGCGAAGCCAGGTCCGGGCGGGCCGCGACTTCGGCGGCTTCAGCTCGTGCCTCGGCAAAGCGCACGCGGCGGAAAGCGCCGACGACGCCGTCCGCTGCCGCGATCCGGGCGAGTGCTTCTTCGGTCACCTGGACCGGGTCCAGCTCCCCTGCCCGCACTCCGCGAGCGATTTCTACCGCCGTCTGCGCCATGATCAGAACATTAGATCGCGCCGGCGCGCAGGGCATAGGCCACGGCGTGCGCGCGGTTGTTCAGACCGCATCGGGTCATCAAGCCGTAGAGCACGTTCTTGACCGTCCGCTCCGAATAGCAGAGCTTCGTCGCGATCTCCTCGGTTCCGTAGCCCTCGGCGACCAGCCGCAGCACGTCGCATTCGCGCGAGGCCAGGCCGGACAGCGTGAGGCCGTTCGGCTCCAGCACGTCGCGGCGCATCCGCTGGACCTGCGCGAGCAGCGCGCCCTGCAGCCGCGGCGGCAGCGTCGCCGTGCCGTCCCCCGCGGCCAGCACCGCCGCGACCAGTTCGCCGCCGCCGGTTTCGCGGCGCGGCAGGATCGCGACGACGCCGCATTCGACGGCCGTCATCAGGTCGCTCTCGCGGAAATGGTCGACGACGATCACCAGGTGCGGCCCGGTCAGCTGCTCGGACTGCCTGCCGAGCTCCCGCACCTGCGACAGCACCCGGTCGGTGACGTGTTCCTCCATCACGAGGACCACGTCCGCCTGGCTCGCCGCGTCCTGGCCGAGCAGGACCAGCTCCGGGCGCGAACCCAGCAGGCTCGCGGCTCCGGCCCGGGTGATCGGGTCCGAGGCGAGAACTGCGACCTTGACGAGCTTCACGACTACCCCCTCCACATTGCCTGCACGCAGTGTGGAGGGCGAGACTTCACGTTTTCTGGCGCGCTCGTGAAGGCCGATGAAGATAACCGGGGTTCTCGCAGCTCAGCCGCCTCTTTTCGGGTCTTCGGCGGAGATCTCGCGGAAGGCCTCGGCGGCTCGGTCGAGGCATTCGGGCATCCGGTCCAGCGCGGTCGACCACTCCCGTTTGGCCTCCCGGTAGCGGGCCCGCGCCGCCGACGGCCAGCTTGCCACCTCGGGCTCCACTGTGGACTCCAGTTCGGCGAGCACCGCGCCGAGGTCGCCGGTGGTCCGGCGGATCCGGGACAGCACCTCGGCGGCCTGATCGAAGCCGGGATCGCCGCTCATCGACGGTCGGCGCACCGCAAGCGCTCGTTTGAGCACTCAGCGGCCGAGGACGCGGCCGTACCGCGCGCGACGTCCACGAGATCTGCCAGACTGCCCAGAATGCGATCGAACTGCTGCTCCCAATCGTTCATCGCCTGGCCGAACCGGACCGCCGCCTCGCCGCGCCACGACGCCTGCAGCGCCGCCATTTCGCTGTTCACCGTGCCGAAACAGGCGTTCGCGGCGTCGATCGCCGCGGCGAACGGCACCGCCTGTTCCGGCAGGCCCGGGACCGGGTCCACGCCTCCTCCTCACCGTCCGCACGTCAAGACCGCGATCGAGCGCGCGGGTTCCTCATCGAGGCTGCCGCAGGGATTCCGGTTCGGAAACCGGGGAGCGGGCCGGATGCCCCTTTGTCGCGGGAGGTGTGCCTGCCGGACCGCCCGGCCGGTTTGCCCGGCGTTCACCGCGGGGCCGCCCCCTCGACTCTGTCCACCGGACAATTCGCTGGACAAGACCGGCAAAAGCAACCCGGGGCGGTCCCGCCACGTCACCTTTTCGGCGTAAGCTCACCAGTGGCATCCGGCGTGTGACGATCCGTCAGCGCGTGAAGGGAGACCGATGTCGGCATCCGGCGGCGTCCCGGCGCCGGAAATCCAGCTGCTCGGACCGGTACGAGCCTGGCTCGGCGACCGGCAGCTCGACCTCGGTTCTGCTCATCGGCGCACGGTCTTCGCCGTACTGGCCTTCTCCCCGAACCGCACGGTCTCCCGCGAAGTGCTCATCGACGCGGTGTGGGGCGACGCGCCCCCGGCCAGCGCGCAGGGGAGCATCTACACCTATATCTCCGGTCTGCGCCGCGTCCTCGAACCGGGCCGCCGCAAAGGCGCCGAATCGCGGCTGATCGCCTCCACCGGGTCCGGCTACTCGCTCTGCGTCGAACCGGAGCAGATCGACGTCCACCGCTTCAGCGCGCTGCGCGATCTAGGCAACCGGCTGCTCGCCGAGGGACGCCGGGCCGAGGCGCGAAGCGTGCTCGACGAAGCTCTCGCGGAGTGGGACGGCACACCGCTGCAATGCCTGTCCGGTCATTACGCCAGCGCGCAGCGGGTGCGGCTGGAGGAGCTCCGGCTGGCGACCGTCGAACGCCGGGCCGAGCTGGCGATGGACTCGGGCGAATCCGCCGGGCTCGTCACGCAGCTCGGCGAACTCGCCGCGGACCACCCGTTCCGCGAGCCGCTGCACGGTCTGCTCATGCGAGCGCTCGACCAAGCGGGACGGCATCACGAGGCGCTCACCGTTTACACCGAGCTGCGCGAGCGGCTGGTCGAAGCGTCCGGGACCGAGCCGGGGCCAGCGCTGCGGGAGCTTTACGAGAAGCTGCTGGCCGTTGACGAGGCGGTCGCGCCCGCGCCGGTCACGAAGGTCCCGCGCTTCCCGTTGCCGGTGCTGCCTCCGCGCCCGGCGACGTTTGTCGGGCGCGAGAACGAGCTTCAGCTGCTCAGCGAGGCCGTCGCCGGTCTCGGCGGCGGCCTCGGCCGTTCGGTGTGGGTCAAGGGAGAACCGGGGATCGGCCGGACCGCGCTGCTGGCCGAAACCGTCGCGCTGGCGCACGAAACCGGCTACACCGCGCTGTTCGCCGCCGCCGATTCGCTCGACCAGGGCTTTGCTCTCCGGCCGCTGCTGGACGCGCTCGGCGTGCATCCGCGCGCCTCGGATCTGCGTCGCGCGGAACTGGCGGTGGCGCTCGCCGAGAACCCGGAACTGGACCCGGTCCAGGGCATTCTCGGACTGGTCCGGCAACTCTGCGCGGACGGTCCGCTCGCGCTCGTGGTCGACGATCTGCAGTGGGCTGACGAAACGACGCTGCAGGTGTGGCAGCACCTCGCCCGCGAAACCCGGCGGCTGCCGCTGTTGCTCGTCGGAGCGAGCCGTCCGCTCCCTCGCTGGGCCGCGCTCGAAGCGCTGGCCGCGGATCTGTCGTCTGGAGCGACGTCGCTGCTGCGGCTGGAGCCGTTGCGGGACAGCGAGATCCGGAAGATTTCGGCCGACCTCACGGGCGCGCCGCCGAACCGGATGTTCTCGCTGCTGCTCAGCCACGCCGCCGGTAATCCGCGCTACGCCACGGAAATCGTCGAAACGCTGCTCGCCAACTCGATGATCCTGCTCGACGGCGCGCACGCGATCGTCGACGGTTCCTCGTGCCGTTCGATCCCGTCGCCGCTCGGCTCGCGGATCACGCTGTACCTGATCTTCCTCTCCAGCTCCGCGCGGGACCTGCTGCGCTGGGCGGCTTTGCTGGGCAAGGAATTCTCGCTCGCCGACATCGCGATCGCCACCGAACGCGCGCCGACCGCGCTCGTCGCCGCGGTCGAGGAGGCGCTCACGGCGGGGGTGCTGGTCGAGTCCGGCGATCTGCTCGCGTTCCGGCATCCGTTGCTGCGCCGCGTGTTGTACGAAAAGACGCCGGCCGCGATGCGCGTCGCGCTGCACCGGCAGCTGGCCGAGGCGCTCGACGGAGCGGGGGCGGGCGCGGAACGCGTCGCCGAACAGCTCGCCGCCGCGCCCGCGCAGGTGGACCCGTGGGTCGCGAACTGGCTGGTCGAACACATCGGCACGGTCGCCGCGCAGTCGCCGCGGGTCGCGGTGGACCTGCTCAAACAGGTCGTCAAGCAGGCCGTGCTGCCCGCTGAGGCCCGCGAACCGCTCACCGCCACGCTCGCCCGGCTGCTGTTCTGGCTCGGCCGCGAACCGGAGGCGGAGGCGCGGTCGGTCGTGGCGCGCACCAAGGACAGCAGGCAGGCCGCGGAAATGCGCTGGATCCTCGCCTACATCTATTACCGCCGCGGCGAATTCGCCGAAGCCTCCTCGGAAGTCCGCCGCACGCTGGCCGATCCGAAGGTGCCGGAGATGTGGCGCGGGCGGCACGAAACGCTGCGTGTGACTATCGAACGGTTCGCCGTCGATCATCAAGCCGCAGCGCCGGATCTGTCCGAACTCGGCGTGCTGGACGGCCTCGACAACGACGCCGATCTGAGCACCGCGCGCAGGCTGGCCGCGACCCGCGCGGTGCCGGGTGAGATGCACCTGGCCGGCGCGGTGCATTACTACTGGCGCGGCCGTTGGGGCGAGGCGCTCTCCGAACTCGACACGGTGATCCGGGGTGGCGCGGAAACCGCGTCGTATGTGTTGCGCAGCCCGGGATCAGCGTTGCTCGTGCACGGCGTCGGCGCGTTGATCGCGAGCCACCGGGACGAGCCGGAGGAGGCCCGCGCGCATCTCGACGCGGCGGCCCGGCATCAGTTCCCGCACGGTCTCGAACCGAACGGCGGCGACTACCTGCTCGCCGCGCGCGCCCAGCTCGCCGAGCTGGAAGGCGACCCCGAAGCCGCCCTCGCCGCGCTGCTGCCGCTGTTGGAACAGAGCTACCCGCCCGCCGCGCGCCAGCAGTGGCTGCCGGACCTCGCGCGGCTCGCCATGCAGCTCGGCGACCAGCCGCACGCGTTCCGGGCGTTGCGGCTGATGGGCGACACCAGCGGGTACGACACTCCGCCGTCGCACACCGCGGCCTCCGCGCACTGCCGGGGCCTGGTCACCGCGGATCCGGACGCGATCCTCGGCGCCGCCACGCATTACGAGGCCGCCGGACGGATGCTCAAGCACGCGCGCGCCAGCGAGGACGCCGCGATCCTGCTCGCCGAGTACCGCCGTCTCGACGAGGCGCGCACGGCTTTCCTCGCGGCACTCACCAGCTACACCTCGGTCGGCGCGGCTTGGGACGTGCGGCGGGCCGAGACACGGATGCAGCCGTACGGCATCCGGCGGGCCAGTCCGGTCCGCGCGCGTGCGGCAGGAGAGTGAACCGGGGTGGACTCGCGTCCATGATCGACCGGTAAACTCGGTCAACACGGCGAATGGAACGGCATGCCAGGGGATGTGCGGGTGACGGTGCTCGGCCCGCTGCGCGCCTGGCGCGGGACGACCGAAATCTCGCTCGGACCCGCGCGGCAGCGGGCTGTCTTCGCCATGCTGGCGGTCGCCGCCGGACGGCCGGTGCCGCGCGCCGAGCTGATCGCGGGCGTGTGGGGCGAGTCGCCGCCGGCCAGTGTCGAGGGCAGCGTGCACACCTACATCTCCGGGCTGCGCCGCGCGCTGGAACCCGAACGCACCCGGTGGTCCGCCTCGACCGTGCTCGGGTCCGGCCCGGCGGGCTACACGCTCGACCTCGCGCCGGAAGCGCTGGACGCGGCGAAGTTCGAGCAGCACCGGGAAGACGGCAAACGCGAGGCCGAGGCCGGGGCGCACAACCGCGCGGTGGCCGAGTTCAGCGCCGCGCTCAAGCTCTGGCACGGCGAAGCGCTGTCCGGCGTGCCCGGCAATTTCGCCGAACGGCATCGCGCGTATCTGGCCGAGCTTCGGCTGGACACGCTGGACCGGGCTGCCCGCAGCAGGCTGGAAATGGGCGGCCACCAGGAGATCATCGCTGAGCTGACCGCGCTCACCGCCGAGTATCCGCTGCGCGAATCGTTGCGGGCCTCGCTGATGCTCGCGCTTTATCGCAGCGGTCGGCATTCCGACGCGCTCGACGTGTTCCGCGACGCGCGCGGCACGATCCGCGCGGAGCTGGGCGTCGAACCCGGGCCGGGGCTGCGCGAGCTGCACCAGCGCGTGCTCGCCGAGGATCCGGCGCTGGACCTGCGGCGACCGGCGATGCCCGAGCCGGTCGTGCGTGCGCCGCGGGATCCGTTGCTCGGCCGGGAAGCCGAGGTAAGCAAGCTGCACCACCTGCTCGACGGGGTCCGCGCGGGCCGGGGCAAGGCGGTGTGGATCGAGGGCGAGGCCGGGATCGGGAAGTCGGAGCTGCTGGCGCACGCGTTCGGCGACGCCGGTGGCCTGCAGGTCGCCTGGGTCACCGCGGACGAGCTGAGCATGCGGTTTCCGTTGCAGGTCATGCACGAATGCCTGGCGATCGACCCGCATTCGCCGGATCCGCGCCGCGCTCGCGTCGCGCTGAGCGGCGAGGAACCGGTGCGGCGCGTCGGCGACCCGGTGCTGGATTCGGTCGACCGGCTGCTGGCGCTCGTCGACGAACTGTGCGCCGAATCGCCGCTGCTGCTCGTGGTCGACGACCTGCAATGGGCGGACGAGCCGAGCGTGCTGGTGTGGCATCGGCTGTCCGCCGCCGCCCGGCAGCTGCCGTTGTTGCTGGTCGCCGCGACGCGACCGGCGCCGGAGCGGCCGGAGATGACCCAGCTGCGCCGTGGCGTCGAGACGCGCGACGGGGTCGTGCTCGACCTCGGCCCGCTCGGCGAGGACGACGTCCTGTGTCTCCTGCGGCGGCAGATCGGCGCGGACCCCGGGCCGCGGCTGCGGGACCTGACCGCGCGCGCCGGCGGCAATCCGTTGTACCTCAAGGAAATGCTGGACGCGCTGATGCACTCGGGCGCGGTCGAGCAGCGCGACGGGCTCGCCGACGTCCCGGATCCGCTGCGGTTCGAGCCGCCGGAATCGATCGTCGCGGCGGTCAACCGGCGGCTGGAGCTGCTGCCCGAGCAGACCCGGCAGGTGCTGGGCTGGGGCGCGATTCTCGGCATGGAGTTCGCGGTCGGCGACATCGCGGCGGTGCTCGGACAGCGGCCGTCGGACCTGCTCGGCCCGCTCGAAGCGGCAGTGACGGACAACATCCTGCTCGACACCGGAACCCAGCTCGCGTTCCGGCTTCCGTTGCTGCGTCAGACGTTGTACCACCACCTGCCGCCGGAGACCCGGGCCGCGCAGCATCGGCAGGCCGCCGAAGCGCTGGCCAAGATCGGCGCGCCGGTGAAGCGGGTCGCCGAGCAGCTCGTGGCCGTTCCGTCCACTGTGGACCCGTGGGTGCTGGACTGGCTCGTGGAGCACCAGAGCGCGGTGTCGAACCGGGCCCCGCTGATCGCCGTCGAGCTGCTGGAGCGCGCGCTCGCCGGGATCGAGGACGACGATCCGCGCCGCGAGCCGTTGCTGGTCGCGCTGGTGCGGGTGTTGTTCCGGCTCGAACGGAGTCCGGAAGACCTCGCGCTGCGGGCATTTGAGTTGTCTCGCGATCCGGACCACACGGCGGAGCTGCGCCACATCGTGTCCGCGATGCGGTTCCGCCGGGGCGACGCGCGGCTCGCGGTGGAGACGCTCGGGAACCCGGCGGAGGATCCGGGAGTCCCGGAGCTGTGGCGGGTCCGGGGTCGCCACCTGCTCGCGAACTACCGGCGCGGCGGTCTCGACGACCTCGATGTCGCGGAGGAGAACGCGCATCACGCCCGGGCCGAGGCGAACGGCGACGGCTACCTCACCGCGCACGCGCTGCAGACGTTGTGGCTGGTCGATTCCGTGCGACGGCACCACGCCAGCGCGCTGAAGCACGTGGACGAGGCGATCGCGGCCGTCGGCGACGACCACGAACTGGCCGATCTGCACCTGGACCTGCTGGACAACCGCGTCTTCACGCTGCAGAACCTCGACCGGCTGGACGACGCGAACCGCACGCTGCAGGAGGCCGCGGAGGTGACGCGGCGGCACAGCATGCCGAGCGGGCTGCAGGTTTCCGTCGCGGTGCACCGGTATTGGGAAGGCCGGTGGGACGAAGCGCTGGTCGAGCTGGACACGGTGACCGAGGACGGTCCGGCGATCACCTTCTTCGGCCTGCGCGAACCGGGTGCCGCAGCCTTGCTGCTGCACGGGGTCGCGGCGCTCATCGCGGCACGGCGGGGCGAACTCGCGCAGGCGGCCGCGCTGCTCGACGCCGCGGAGGAACACGCGCCCGCGACGAGTGCCGAGCGGGAGAGTTTCGACTTTTTGCTTGCCGCGCACGCGCTTGTCGCCTATCAACAGGGTGATCTGCAGAAGGCGATCACGGTGTTCGAGCCGATCTTGAACCCGACGTACGCGCAGATGATGTTGCGGCATCAGTGGTTGCCGCAGTTCGCGCAGATCGCGTTGGCGGCGGGAGACCGGGCGGCGGCGGAGCGGGCGCTGGCGGTGTGTGTCGAAGAGGCGGAGAAGGAGCTCGAACCGGCGCGGGCGTTCGCGGCCGCGGAATGGTGTCGCGGGTTGCTGGACGAGGATCCGGAGCCGGTCCTGCGGACGGTGGAGCATTTCCGCGCGGTGGGGCGGAAACCGGAGCTGGCCAGCGCGTTGGAGGACGCGGCGGTGCTGCTGGCTCGCGTTGGCCGCTTGGATGCCGCGCAGACCGCGTTCGATGAGGCAGCTTCGCTGTACACGGAGCTTTCGGCGGCGTGGAATCTGGAGCACGCGGAGACGCGGTTGCAGGCGGTCGGCGTGCAGCGCGGGGCTTCGCTGGCGTCGGCGCGGCCCGAGCACGGCTGGGAATCGCTGTCGACGCTGGAGGTCCGCATCGCGCGGCTCGTCGCCGCTGGCCGGTCCAATCCGGAGATCGCGACCGAGCTGCGCATTCCGCGCCGGACGGTCCAGGCGCACGTCGTGCGGTTGCTCGGGAAGCTGGACGCACCGTCGCGGAGCGAGCTGGCGACGACCGTGGCGCGACGGACGGGTTGACGAAAGTAGGGGGTCGCTGCAGACGGTCGGCAGGCGCGGGCATCCCGGGCAAACCGGCAGAGTTCCGGCATGCGCTTCCGAACCGTCCTCGCCGCCGCCCTCCTCGTCACCGCGCTGGGCTCCGCGCCCGCCTCAGCGGAAACCGCGGTCACCTTCGAACTTCCCACGCCGTCCGGCCCGCACGCAATCGGCGAACGCGACGTCCACCTCGTTGACCAGGCACGGAACCGGGAGCTGATGATCAGCGTCTGGTACCCGACCCGGCCCGGAGCCGGTCCGAAGGCGCGGTATCTGCCCGCCAAGGCCGCGCCGTACTTCGACCAGGGTGCGGCACCGGCGCTGGGGCTGCCGACCGGCAAGGTCGACTGGGCGGCCGTCGAGACGCACGCCCGGGCGAACGCGCCGGTTCAGGGACGGTGGCCGGTGGTCGTGTACTCGCCGGGCTGGGCGTCGCTGCGGGCGCTGGGCAGCGCGACCGCCGAGGATCTCGCCAGCCGCGGGTACATCGTGGTGACCATCGACCACACCGGCGAGGCGCCGTTCGTCGTGTTCCCTGACGGGCGGGTGGTGTTCTCTCAGGGGAGCAAGGACCTGGTCGCCGGGATGCGGACGCGGGTCGCGGATGTCCGGTTCGCACTTGACCAGCTGCCGGGCATCCCGGGGCTCGGGCAGTCGATGGACCTGAGCCGGGTCGGGGCGATCGGGCATTCGTTCGGCGGGGATACCGCTGCTGAGGTATCCACAGTGGACTCCCGGGTGGACGCGGCAGCCGATCTGGACGGTTGGCTCGCCTATGACGTGGATGGCAAGCAGCTCACTCGCGCGGGCGCGGAGGGGGTGTCGCGGCCGGTGTTGTTGATGGGGTCGTCCGGGAGCACCAGTGACGGGCAGGCGCGCAGCCATCGGACGTCGCCCGCGTGGAAGTCGTTGTGGGAGCACACTTCTTCTCCGAAGCAGGACATCACCTTGGCTACGGCGATGCACTACAGCTACACCGACGTCCAGTGGTTCCTGCCGAAGTTGGCGCAGCGGGTGCCGGTCGATCCTAAGGTGCAGCAGACGCGGATCGGGACTATCGATCCGCGGACGAGCATCGCGGTGCAGCGGTCCGCCATTGCCGGGTTCTTCGGGCGGTATGTCTCGTGAGTCAGGCCCGGGTCAGGCCGGTCGAAATGCTGCGCACCAGGTTTCGGCCGAGCAGCAGGAAGAGGACGATGACCGGCAGCACGCCCAGCGTCGCGCCGGTCAGCATCAGGGCGTAGTCGGTGAAGTAGCCGCTGGCCAGCTGGGACAGGACCACCTGCACGGTCGGCGTCTGCGCCGGGTCCAGGACGACCAGCGGCCAGAAGTAGTCGTTCCACGCGCCAAGGAAAGTCACCATCGCCAGAACAGTCGCTTGTGGACGGATCGCCGGGACTGCCACGTGCCAGAACGTGCGCAGCACCGACGCTCCGTCCACAGTGGCCGCGTCGACCAGGTCCTGGTCGATCGAACCCTCGCAGGCCTGGCGCATCCAGAACACGCCGAACGCGCTCACCAGCGCGGGCACGATCACCGCTTCGAGGCGGCCGTACCAGCCGAAATCGCTCACCACCAGGTAAAGCGGGACGACGCCCAGCTGTGCGGGCACCATCGCCGAGCCGACCACGAGGAGGAACAGCGTGTTGCGGCCGCGGAACCGGAGCCGGGCGAAGGAAAACCCGGCGAAACTGGACAGGACCACATTGGACACCATCACCGTCGTCGCGACGATCAGCGAATTGCCGATCGCCAGCCAGAAATCGACGGTGGTGAAGACGCGCTGGATGTTGTCGAAAAGGTGGCCGCCGGGCAGCAGCAGTGGCGAGGTCTCGCCGATAGCCGCGTTGTCCCGTGTGGACACTACGAAGGACCAGTACAGCGGGAACAACGACGAGGCGACCAGCCCCACCAGCACCGCGTATACCCAGCCCCCGGCCCGGCCCCGGCGGATCACGGCGCACCTACGAAGCGGCGTACGAGCCGGTAGTTGACGACCGCGAACACCAGGCAGATCAGGAACATCACCCAGGACAACGCCGCCGCGTATCCGGCGTCGAATTTGCCGAAGCCTTTTTCGTACAGGTACATCGTGAGCGTTTGGAATTGCCGGTCGTTGCCGCCCGCGCCGCCGTTGCCGGTGGCGTCGAACAGCTGCGGTTCGGCGAACAACTGGAGGCCGTTGACCGTGCCGGCGACTGCGGTGAACGCGATGGTCGGGCGGATGCCGGGCACGGTGATCGACCAGAACGACCGCCACCGCGAAGCTCCGTCGAGCGCGGCGGCCTCGTACAGATCCTGGGGCACTGCTTGCATCGCGGCCAGGTAGATGAGCGCGTTGTAGCCGGTCCAGCGCCACATCACCATGCTCGCCACCGCGAGGTGCGACGACCACTGGTGCGACTGCCAGGACACCGGCGGCACCCCGAACCAACCGAGCACCTCGTTGACCACGCCGTAGCCCGAGCTGTAAAGCTGCGCGAACACCAGCCCGACGGCGACCACGGACACCAGGTTCGGCAGCAGAAGCCCGGCCCGCCACCAGGTCGCCGCCCGCAGCGGCCGGTTCAGCAGGGCGGCGATGCCCAGCGCGAGGAAGAACTGCGGAATCGCGGCGAGCAGGAAGATGCTGACGGTGTTGAAAAGCGCGTTGTAGAACCGCGGGTCACCGAACAGCTCGACGTAATTGGAGAAGCCGAGGCCGCCTTCCGGACCGGAAAGCAAATCCCATCGGTGCAGCGAAACCCACGACGTGTACAGCAGCGGGAACGCGCCGAACACTCCAAAAAGGACAAAGAACGGCAGAATGAAGACGTAGGGGGTGAGCTTCCGGTCCACGACAGCTACTTGATCGCGTCGCGGCCCATCCGGACCGCATCGGCCCACGCCTGGTCGACGTTCTCCGAGCCGTCCTCGATCCGGCCGAGCGCGCGGCCGAATTCGGGACGCACGTCAGCGTCGTGCAGGCCGCGGTAATTCGGCCGCAGCCGGTCCGCCGACGCCGCGTAGATCTGGCCGACCGGCGCGTTCGAGAAATAGGGATCGGTGTGGGCGATGACCTGCGGATCCTGATACACGCCCGGTTCGCTCGGCAGGATTCCGTCGGAGAGGAAAAGCCGCTTCTGCTGCGCGGGCGCGGTCAGCCACTGCGCGAGATCGTAGGCTTCCTTCGGGTGCGCGCTCTGCTTCGGCACGGCGAGGAAGGAACCGCCCTGGTTGCCGCTGTTGCCCGGCACTGTCGTGACGTCCCATTTGCCGCTGACCGCGTCTCCGCCGGCTTCCTTGATCTGCGTGAGCATCCAAGCCGGACACGCGATGGTCGCGAAGCTGCCCTGTTTGATCGCGACGTTCCAAGCCTGCGTGTACGTCGTCGCGCCAGCCGTTTCGTGAGCCTGCGCGAGGCCGCCGGACAATTGGAAGGCGTTGCGCACGCTGGGGTTCTGGTCGGCGATGTAGGAATCGTCCTTGGCGGAGAAGTAGTTCTCCGGAGACTGGTTCAGCATCGCGGTGTAGACGGTGCCCGCCGAATCGGCGAACTTCACCTTCGGCAGCTTTTCGGTGAACCGGGCCGCGACATTCGCGTAGCCCCGCCAGTCCGGCATCAGCTCGGCGACGGCCTTGCGATCGGTCGGCAATCCGGCCTGCTGGAACAGGTCCCGGCGGTAGCACATCGCGAGGCTGCCCATGTCGGTGCCGAGCCCGAACACGTAATCGCCCGAGGTGCCCTGCGCCCACTTCCACGGCGCCCATTGCTGCTTCAGCTTGTCCGCGCCGAAGCCGGCCAGGTTGACGAATTTGTCCTTGGCCCGGATGTACTTCGGGATGTACTGCTCCTCGACCGCGACGACGTCGGCCGCGCCGCGCCCGGCAGCCAGCTGCGTGGCGAGGCTCTTGAAATGCGTGTCGAAATCGGTGACCCGGCTGCGGATCTCGACGTTCGGATGGTCTTTCTGGTACTGCTCGAAGAGCGGCGCGTAGCCGAACTCGCCGAATGTGGCCACGCTGAGCGTGATCTTCCCCGAGGACGCGGCGGAACCGCACGCGGCCGCCAGTAACAGGAATGCGGCGGCGAGCGCGGCAACGGCCGGGCGCCGGGTCAGCTTTCGCACGTGGTGAGCATCCTTTAAATCACTCCGGCGCGCAGCGCGTAGGCGACGGCGTGCGGACGGTTCCGCAGCTTGAGCCGGTTCGTCATGCCGTAGATCACGTTCTTCACGGTCCGCTCCGAGTAACAGAGCTTGTTCGCGATTTCCGCGGTGTCCCAGCCCTCGGCCATCAACCGCAGCACGTCGACCTCGCGCGGCGACAGGTTGGTGTGGTCGCCGCCGCGGCGCAGGGTCTCGGCCTGGTGCAGCAGATCCCGCATCGAGGTCTCGCGCCCGGAGGCGGCGGCCACGATGCTGCGCACCAGCTGGTCCCCGCCGATCGCGTCGCGCGGCAGCACCGCGGCGACGTGCCAGGCGGCCAGCTCGGCCAGGTCGTCGGCGTCCACATACCCGGCGACGAAGACGATGGCGGCGGGCGTTTCCGAGGCCGCGGCCCGCAGCGCCGCCTTCACCTCGCGAGTGACGCGGTTCGCGGCGAACACGAGCACCGCCGCTTCACCGCGCTGCTGGCCCGGCATCACCCGCACCTCGCGGCGCGTGCGCAAATGGTCGATGAGGCCCGCGAGGGTGATCGGGTCCGAAGCCCATGCCGCAACCTTGACCTGATTCATCGCTGCCTCCCCGGTGCAGAGCACTCGCCTGTCGTGTTCCTGCAGTGTGCCCACCGCGGCTTCACGAAATCTCTAGTCGGGACGCGCTCATTCTTCACAGCGTGAAGTTGGGCCCGCCGGTGGGGTTCGGTTACCGTCACGGAGACCCGTCCGGACATGCAGAGGAAATGATGAAGGCGCACGCACGACCCCGCTGGATCACCGCAGGCGCCGTCAGCGGGTTAACGCTCATATGTGCGCTTTCCGCGTGCTCCGGGGATCGTTCCGTTTCTGGAACAGCGACGCCCACTCCGCTCACAGCGCCGAGCGCGGGCAGTTCGCCGCAAGCCGCTCCACCTGCGTCAACCTCGCCTTCGCAGACTGTGCCGGGGCAACTGTCGTGCGCGTCGGCGGTGGCGGGGATGGATCCGCGGGCGCGAGTGGCGCAACTCGTGGTGCCGGGCGTCAACGCGGGCGATCCGGCGGGCGTCGCGGAGCTCGTGCGGACGCAGCAGGTCGGCGGGATCTTCGTGGGCGACAAAAAGACCACGCTGTTGCAAAATGGCGCGCTCGCCGGCGTCCAGCGAGCCGCGAAGATCCCGGTTTCGGTCGCGGTCGACGAGGAGGGCGGGCGCGTGCAGCGCATCGACGACCTCGACGGCTCGCTCCCGAGCGCCCGGCAGTTGGCGGCCTCGAAGACGCCGGACGAGGTGCGCGCGATCGGCGAGCAGCGCGGCAAGCAACTGCGCGCACGCGGGGTGACCGTCGACTACGCCCCGGACGCGGACGTGAGCGACGAACCCGACGACGCGGTGATCGGCGACCGTTCTTACAGCCCGGACCCGGAAAAGGTCCGGCAGTACGCGATGGCGTTCGCCGAGGGCCTGCGCGCGGGCGGGGTGCAGCCGGTGCTCAAGCATTTCCCGGGCCACGGCCACGGATCCGGCGATTCGCACCGCGGCACCGTCGTGACCCCGCCGCTCGACCAGCTGCGTCGGGTCGATCTGGTGCCATATCGCGACATTTCGGAGTACGGGCAGGTCGGGGTGATGGTGGGGCACCTGGAGGTCCCGGGGCTTACCGGGGACGAGCCCGCGTCGCTCGCGCCGGAGGCGTATCGCTTGCTGCGCAACGAGTTCCACTTCACCGGGCCGGTGATCACCGACGATCTGGGCGGGATGAAGGCGATCACGGACCGGTTCGCGTTGCCGGACGCGGTGCTGAAGTCGTTGCAGGCGGGGGCTGACCAGGCGTTGTTCTCGTCTGGGCACAACGACGTGGGGGCTGTGGTGGATCGACTTCAGCGGGCTCTGGAGAGCGGGGAGTTGTCCGCGGCGCAGGTGACGGCTTCGGTGGAACGGGTGTTGGCGGGCAAGGGGTTTTGCCGTCCTTGAGCTGGGGTTGGCGCCAGGTAGCGTCGGAGTGTGAAGCCGATTCTGCTGCTCGACGTGGACGGGCCGCTGAACCCTTTCGCGGCTGAGACCACGCCGCCTGGCTTCGCGATGGCGGAGGAAGGCCGCGCGCTGGGGCTGGCTCAATCCGGCGCACGGGATCTCGCTGCTTGCTCTCGCCGAGCGGACCGGTGCCGAGCTTGCATTGATCACGTCATGGGAAGACGAGGCCAACGCCGCCATCGGCCCGGCGCTCGGGTTGCCCGCGCAGCACCCGGACTGGAAATACGGTGCGGTCGGCCGCTTCGCGACGGGGCGGCCGTGGGCATAGGTCCAGCCCACCTCGCCGCAGTGAAAACCGCGCTCCGGCAAGGGTCCTGACCTCGGCTCAGTCCTCCTCCGCGAGGACTTGAGCCAAGGTGGCGGCGGCACTCACCGTCTGCGGATGGTCCTCCCCCAGCGCCCCTCGGCACCTCGGCAGCAGATCCTCCAGTACGGCAAGAGCCGCAGCGCGATTGCCGAGGCGGAGGTGGATCTGGACCAGGTTGCCGGTAGTCCGCAGGGTGCCCAAGGCATCGGGACCGAGCGCGCGGCGGCTCCGGGCCACGACGTCCTCCGTCTGGTCGCGCGCGCGTTCGTATTCGTCCAGCCCCATGTACGCCACGCACAGGTTGCTCGCGACGGTCAGCGCCAGCGGATCGTCCTCGCCCAGGACGCGGCTCACCCTGGGCAGGAGGTCGGTCAGCAGGTCGCGCGCCTCCGGGTAATCGTTGGTGCCCACCAGGCAACCCGCCAGGCGGTTGGCGACGGCGAGGGTGTCTGGGTGGTCTTCGCCGAGCGCGGCGGTCCATTCAGCGTGAATGAGCCGAGCCAGGGCAACACCGGGGCGGGCTTGGCCGGAGACGAAGAGGTAGCGCAGTACTCGGATGAGCAGTGCGCGGTGCTCCGGCGACTCGTGGCCGCGGAAGTCCGGCTCAGCGGCCGACATCCGGATGGCATTGGCGACCCTGCGGTATTCGGGCCACGATTCCTTCCGGTCGGGATCCAGGTCCACGGAGGTCGGAGCCTCCGAGAGAGGCGGCAGCACGGGATACGGCGGAGGCTGCGCGCGATCCCAGAGCGAAGCGGGGGCGCCGTCGAGCAGTCTGGCCGGGCAGCCCCGTTCGTGGAACAGGTCGCAGCCGGAGTTCAGCACCGAATGCGAGCGGCCCGAGAAGAGAGCGGGCACCGGATACGTCTGGAACGGCTCGCCCTGATTGTCGATGACGGTGGTGCCATGGCGGCCCGCGCAGGTCCAGTCCACTTCGAGGCGCCAGGCGACCTCGTGGGTGGTGGTGATCGGTTCGATCTCGAACTGCTCGATGTCTGTCGCGCTGACGGTGAACGGGAAATCCGGGCCCTGTGCGACCAGACGCGGCGACGGGGCGTCGAAGTCGGTCGTGAACGGGCGCGGTTTCAGCAGGCCGCCGATCCGGACTTGCAGGCAGGCCGGGCGCGGCGGGATCCGCGAGACCACCACGACCCGCGCGGATTGCAAGACGACGGCGCGGTTCGTCCGGGCTTCCACGGTGATGATGTGGACCGTCCCGCCGGGGACGGCGACCTGCGGCGGATCGGTGTCGAGCACCAGGTCAGCCATGGTTCCGCCGGGTTGCAGCCGGACCGAGGCGATGAGCGGGTCGGCCAGATCCGCCGGACTGTCGCCCGACCGGCCGACGTTGATGTCGCCGTGCACCGCCCCGGCCATGACGACTTTGTCGAACTGGCCGCCGGTGATGCGATTGGCAGAGGACTCTTCCGCGTCCGTCACCCACTCGAGCCTAGTCGTTAACTCAATGAACGAAAGGTTCGTCCGGGGCCGGTGCGGGGTGACTATGGTCGCGTTCGCCCGTCGATCGAGGAGGATCGGATGTCCGGACGTTTCCGTGCAGGCGTCGCCGTAGTGGCGGCGGTGATCGGGCTCGGGGTGCTTGCCGCGCCGGCATCGGCCGAACCGGTGCCGACGACCGGGTGCGGGCAGTCGGTCGTGGGCGCCGGCACCACGACGGTCGAGCATCTGACGTCCGGCGGCATCGATCGCGAGTACCGGATCTACGTGCCCGCGCGCTACAACCCGCACCGGCAGTACCCGGTCGTCCTCTCCTATCACGGGCACGGCCGCACGGCGGAGTACCAGGAAGAACTGTCCGGGTTCTCCGGCTCGGACGTGATCGCGGTGTACCCGCAGGGCGTCACGGGCACGGACGGCAAGTCCGCGTGGACCGGCGCGCCCTACTCGGCTCCCGTCGACGACGTCCAGTTCACTGGCGACCTGCTCACCTCACTGCAGCACCGGATGTGCGTGGACCCGGCGCGGATCTACGCGGCGGGCAAGTCGAACGGCGGCGGTTTCGTCGGCGTGCTGGCGTGCCGGATGGCCGACCGGATCGCCGCGTTCGCCCCGGTTTCCGGCGCGTTCTACCCCCAGGGCGGTGCCTGCCGTCCGAGCCGGAAGGTCGCGCTGCTCGACTTCCACGGCACGGCCGACACCACCATTCCGTACACCGGCAATCCCGAGAAGGGGCTACCGTCCATTCCGGACTGGCTGAACGGCTGGGCCGCGCGCGACCGGTGTTTCCCTTACCCGGTCTCGGTTTCTCCGGTGCGCGACGTGGTGAAGCAGTGGTGGCCCGGATGTTCGCTGGTGCACTACCGGGTGGAGGGGGCCGGACACGTCTGGCCGAGCACCCGCCCGAACAACGACTCCGACACCCCTGCCCCGATCGACGCCACCCCGGTGATTCTTCAGTTCTTCAAAGCGCACCGCCTCACCGGAGTCTGAGCTTCGGCAGCGGCTGGGCCGCGGGCTGCGAGGGGACCCCTGGGGGAATCAGGGTCAATGCCAGGAACTTAAGCCGCGCGACCCCGACTCACTGACAGTCCACAAAGGACTTAAGTGGCACCGAAATGGCCGATTCGTCGCCATGTGACCATGCCTTGAAGTCCGTGAGGGGACCCTTGAGGGAATCAGATTCCCTCAAGGGCCCCCTCACGGACCGCAACCCGGCTTCCGTTGCCGAGTTGCGGGGACACAGCGACGTGCGTTCAACCGGATCGAGCCAGCTGAGCTGGGAAACACGCCGGAATCGCGTCCGCATCACAGCCTTGAGTTCCTGGCATGGGGAATCAGATTCCCTCAGGGTTCCCCTCACGTACGTTCAACGGCGCGCACCGCACCAGCCTCAGCCGACCCGCGCCGCGGGTTCCCGCTTCTTGGCCAGCATCCGGCGGAATCCCTCCGCCACCACCTTCGCCGTGTCCTTGCCGTGGTCGGCGGTGATCCGCTTGACCATCTCCGCGGACTCGGCGGCGACCTCCTCGCTGCGCGCGAACATCCGTTCCTCGTGCAGGGCCAGTGCGGTCTCGACGTCGTCCGGATGCGCGGCAAGCAGTTCCGCGAGGTCGGAACCGTCGAGCATGGCCAGGTTCGCGCCTTCCCCGTTCGGGCCCTGCAGGTGTGCCGCGTCGCCGATCAGCGTCACGCCCGGGGTCCGCTCCCACCGGTGCACGCCTGGCAGCCGGTAGTGCCGACGCAGGATCGGCGGGGTGTCGCCGCCGGAGATCAGCTCGCGGATTTCCGGGGCCCAGCCGTCGAATTCGGCCTCGATCCGGGCGAGAGCGGCCGGGGGGTCGAGGCCCTCGAGTGCGTCGAACCATTCCTGCGGCTTGTTCAGCATCGCGTAGGTGTGCAGGGCGTCGCGTTCGCGGTGCACCATGATGCGCCGGTCCGGCCCGGGCGAACCCATTCCGCCGCCGCCCACGACCTTCGCGGCTGCCGGATGCCGGGTTTCGGCGTCGTAGAGGTAGGTCTCGACGAACGCGAGGCCCATGTACTCCGGCATCGCGTCGGACAGCAGCGGCCGCACCTTCGACCACGCGCCGTCCGCGCCGACCAGCAGCTTCGCGACGATCGAACCGCCGTCGGCGAAGGAAACCTCGTGGCCGTCGGCGACCGTGCGGACGCCGCTGACCTTCCGGCCCCACTGGACGGTTCCGTCCGGGAGCGAGTCGAGCAGCATCTGCCGCAGCTCGCCGCGCAGGAGTTCGGGACGGCCGCCGGTGCCGTCGTCGGGATGGTCGAGCAGGACGGTCCCGTCGGGATCGAGGATCCGCATCTGCTGGCGGCCTTCGAGGATCAGGTCGCGGAACTCGTCCACGAGATCGGCGGCCTCGACGGCGATCTGGCCGTTGTAATCGTGAATGTCGAGCAGTCCGCCCTGGGACCGCGACATCGGCGACGGCTCGGCCTCGTAGACCGTGGCCGGGATCCCGCGCAGGTGCAGGACCCGGGCGAGGGTCAGTCCGCCGAGGCCGGCGCCGATGATGGTGACTGGAGTCTGCATTGTTCTCCCCTGTGAGCTGGTGACCCCTGAAGACTGGCGGCGTCGGCTGGCACCGGCCGCACACTCCGCTGGCAGTCCGCTGCCAGGCGCTGACAGCTAGTCAGGGTCTGGGATCCGAGACAGAATCATCCGGCGGCTACTTGGCCGGAAGGCCCGCGCTGACGTTGAGTTCGTCCAGCGCATTCACCGGAGATCCGCAGGAGGGGCACGTGGCGGCCACATTGGAGCGACGCTCGATCGACCCGGTGCCCGAGTCCGAGCGGCACGGGCACCCGCGCAGCCTGTTCACCCTGTGGTTCGCCGCGAACACGCAGATCACCTCGGCGGTCACCGGCGCGCTGACGGTGCTGGTCGGCGTGCATCCGCTGTGGGCGATCGTCGCGGTCGTGCTCGGCAACGCGCTCGGCGGCGTTCCGATGGCGCTGCACGCCGCGCAGGGGCCGAAGCTCGGCATCCCGCAGATGATCCAGTCGCGCGCGCAGTTCGGCGTGTACGGCGCGGCGCTGCCGCTGGTGCTCGTCGTGGTGATGTACCTCGGCTACTTCGCGAGCGGTTCGCTGCTCGGCGGCCAGGCGGTCGCCCAGATCACGCACCTGCCGACAGACGCCGCGATCGCGGTCTACGCGCTCGCCTCGGCGCTGATCGCGATCGTCGGGTACCGGCTGATCCACCGGTTCGGCTGGCTCGCGTCCGCACTGTCCGTGGTCGTCTTCCTCTACCTGACGATCCGGCTGGTCAGCGGTCACGACCTCGGTGCCGTGCTCGCCGCGCCGCACCTGGACTTCCCGAAGTTCCTGCTGGCGATCTCGCTGACCGCGTCGTGGCAGCTCACCTTCGGCCCGTACGTCGCCGACACCTCGCGCTACCTGCCCTCGGCGACGTCGGTGCGCGCAACGTTCTGGTGGACGTACGGCGGCACGGTGCTGGGCGCGGTGTGGGCGATGTCGTTCGGCGCGATGGCGTACGCCATTGCCGGGAAGGCGTTCAAGGGCCACGAAGTCGCGTACGTCGTCGGCCTCGGCGGCGAAGCGTTGCTGATCCCGCTGCTGCTCGCCATCGCGCTCGGCAAGTTCACGGTGAACGTGCTGAACATCTACGGCGGCTACATGACCGTCGCGACCGCACTGACCGGCTTCGGCCGCCGCGCAGCGCTTTCGCAGGCCACGCGGATCGGCTACATCGCGGGTGTCGGCGTGGTCGGCGCGGTGATCGCCATCCTCGGCCGCGGGCAGTTCCTGTCGAACTTCGTGCTCTTCCTCGACTTTCTGCTGTACTTCCTCACGCCGTGGAGTTCGATCAACCTGGTCGACTTCTACCTGCTGCGCAAGGAGAAGTACGACCTGGAGGCGCTTTACGATCCGAATGGCCGTTATGGCCGGTGGGCTTGGCCCGCGCTGACTGCTTACGTGCTGGGGATCGCGGTGCAGATCCCGTTCGCCAATGTGGAAGGCATTTTCGTCGGCCCGATCGCGCCGCTGCTCGGTGGCGCGGACATCTCGTGGCTGCTTGGGCTGATCGTGCCCGGTGCGTTGTACATAGCGTTCATGCGTCGGTCGGCCGCACTTCGAGCGTGACAGTCCGGGCCGGGGTCGCGCCTTGGTCTGCGCTGGAGACAGCGAACGCGGTCAGTGGCAAGCCGCTCGCTCCGGCCAGTACCCGAGCCGCAGCGGACGCGCGGGCCAAGGAGACCGTCGAGCCGCCGCTTGACGGGCCGCCGGGGACAGCTACGCCGTGGCCGATCACGGTTACGCGCACGGAATGTCCTTTGAGGACATCCGCCCAATTCGTCAACGCTGTTTGCCCGGCTACGTTCGGCGTTGTCGCGTTAGGACTGAACAGGCTGCGGTCGAAGTTGATCGTGACAGCGTCGGTTCCTGCCTTAGTAGTCGCTCCTGGCGCGGTCAAGGACTTCGCCAGCTGGTTCAGGCGCTCCTGTCGCTCTTCGGCAGCAGTGGCATCGCGGGATTCCACGCTGTGCAGGCGATCCAGCTCAGCACGGAGACCGTCCTCCGGCTTGGCCGCCATGACCACCGGAGCAGTAGGCGGCTGACGCGTCGTCAGCACCACCCCGCCCGCGATCGCGCCGCTTACCAGCACCACAGCACCGGCGGTCAGCAGATACCGGCGGACCGGCCGCCGGCGCAACCGTCCGGAATGGACTTTCGCGATTACGCGACGTCCCGCCTCCGCAGCGGAATTGTCCGGCTGCAAAGCCAAAACGGCCGCCCAAGCCGCATCCGCCGCAGCGAGATCGCCTGACTGTGCGTGCACGCGAGCCAGCAGATCGAGCCGGGCGGGATCGCCAGCCGAATCCGGCTCCAGGAGCGCGACAGCCGCCTCGTAGTCGCCGCGACGGGCGAGGTCGGCTCCTTCGGCGAGGACGAGTTCCCGTTCCAGCGCCCGCGAAAGCCCGCTCATTCTCGCTCCCCCCGGAGAATCCCGCCGCCCGGCTGACCCGGCCGGTCGTCCGGCAGCAACCGGCGCAACCGGCGGTTGACGTCCGGCAGCGCGGGCCAGTTCGACGTCGCCACCGCGTGCTCGCCCTCGCGGATCAGCTCCCGCGCGCGGGCCGGGTCGGACATGGTGTCGCGCGAGGCCCGCAGCGCGTTGAACACCTCCAGGTGCAGCGAACCGTCCCGGCGCAGCAGCACAACCTGCAGGTCCAGCGCCCGATCGGACAGTCGCTCGCCCGCCTCGGTGTCGTGCGATTCGGCGACGGCCGCGTACCGGCGTTCGATCTCGGCGAGTTCGGTCCGGTCCTCGTCCGCGCCGACGCGGTCGACCAGCTCGCGACAGTGGTCGATCTGGTCCCGAAGGCGTTCCAGCACCTCGGGTACGCGCAGCTCCGCCTCGATGTCGTCGAGGTCGGCCTGCACGTCGCGCATCCGGCGTTCCGCGGCGACCGCGGCTCCCTCGTCGGCACCGCCGGAGCGCACCTCGTCCCGGACCGCCGCGACGCTGCCCTGTTCGTCGAGCCGGTGCAGCAGCCCGCGCGCCCGGTCCGAACGCGTCCTTACGACCTCCGTCCGCACCTGTTCGTGGCGCGCTTCCAGTTCGTTCAGCAGCCGCCGCAGCGTCTGCGGGTCCGGCACGTGCTGCTGTTTGAGGTCGATGACCGCCTCGAACTCGTTGTCCAGCAACGGAACCTCGGCCACCACGGACACCTGCCGCGAATCGTCCATCTCGAACGTCATCACGATCTCGCTGCCGCGCGGCAGGTCGAACCGCACGTCCCGCGCGTGGATCTCGATCACGCCCACCTGCTGGTTGCGCTCGCCGCGACGGCGTTCGCCTTCCGCGACCGGGATCCGGATCACCGCGGACGTGTTGCCGCGCCGCAGCGTCGCCGTCGTGAAGAACGTCTGCCGTTTCGCTGCTGGCAGCGGCGCGTTCTTCATCAGCATCGGGGTGAACGACCCGTCTGCCTCGGTCAGTCCGACCGTGTTGACCACGGTCTGGCCCATCATTTCGTTGAGCTGGTGCGTGATCGTGAGCGAGTCCGGCCGCACCGGAACGCGCGCGCCTGCCGGGTCGAGCAGTTCGATCTCGAACCGGTTCGTGCTCAGCTCGTCGAGCACCACGTCGACGGTGAAAGTGCCGTCGGCGGAAACGGAAACCTCGGACGTCCGGTAGACCGGCCTGCGCTGCGGGGCGCTGAGCGCGATCCGGAATCGGGCCCACTCGGCCGGGCCGTCGGTCGAACAACGGCCGGACACCGGCAGGGTCGGCAGGCTGGTGGTGGCCGGGTAGGACAGTTCGAGCGAGTACTCCCCACGCCTCGCCGGGCGTACTGTCCGCGGCCGCGCCACCGTTCCGGCGTAGGCGGCCGCACCGCGCGCCACCACGGTGCTCGGGTCCTGGCTGTGGTCGAGCGGAATGCCGAGCCCGGCTGACGGGTCCGCCAGCAGCTCGCGCAACCCGGGTGCGAGCGTCGGGCCGCCGACGAGCAGCAGCCGGTCGATGTCCGCCGGGCGCAGATTCGCCGACTCCAGCGCGGACCGGCACAACTGCACCGCGCGCAGGTAAAACGGTCGCGCCGCCTGATCGACTTCCTCGCGGCGCAGGACGTACTCGAACATCTCCTCCTGGCCGTCGCCTCGGTCGAGGTCGAGCATCACCTGGGTCTGTTCCGCTTGGGAGAGCTGGATTTTCGCCGTTTCGGCGGCGCTGCGCAGCCGGGCGAAGTTCCGCCGCCAGCGCGGATTCTCCCGAGCGAATTCGCTGAGGCCGAGCTGCCGTGCCGCCTCCGGCGCGAGTATCCGGTCCAGCACCGCTTGGTCGATGTTCCGGCCGCCGAGGTGAGTGTCGCCAGAGTGGTGCAGCACGCTCAATTCCCCCTCGACAGTGCTCACCACCGCGGAGTCGAACGTGCCGCCGCCGAAGTCGAACACCATCCAGTGCGCGCCTTTGCTTTCGTTCTGGAATCCGAACGCGAACGCCGCCGCGGTCGGTTCCTGCAGCAGCGGGCAATTCCCGGTGAACCCGGCCAGTTTCGCGGCTTCCTGCGTCGCCTCGGTCTGGTTGAGCAGGAACGCCGCGGGCACGGTGATCACCGCCGCGTCCGGCACTTCGCGCGGAGCAACGGAACTGCGCAGCGACCGCAGCACTTCCGCGGACAGTTCCACCGGCGTCATGCTGAACCCGGCTTTCGGGAATTCCCGCCGCGCGTCCGGCAATCCCATGGCCTGCTTGAATTCGATCTGCACACTGTCCGGATCGTCTTCGAGTCGACGCCGTGCCCCCGCTCCGACTTCGATCACGCCGCGTCGGCGACTCCACACCGCGGACGGCGTGTAATCCATCTGCGCGTTGTTCTTGATCACCGCCACCGCACCGTCCTCCAGCACCGCGATCGCGCTGTTCGTGGTGCCGAGGTCGATCCCGAAATCGATCGTGTCACGCATCCGTTTCCCCGTTCCCCCGGGCGGCCGGGCGCCCGACGATGACCTGTCCCATCTGGATCCGGCGGCCGGTCAGGTAAATCGACGGCCGCACGGTCTCCACCACCCGCTCGACGTCCAGGTCCGGTTCGTCCTGGAACAGCAGCACCTCGAGCGCCATCCCGGAGCCGAACGGGATCCGGTCGTGGTCCTGCACAGCCACCCCCGCCGCGTCGAGCGCGTCCTGGCTCGCGCTGAGGAACCGGCCCGCCTGCCGCGCCACCCGGTCCTGCGCCCCGGCGAGCTTGCGCCGCGCCCGCCACAACGCCGTCGCCGCCTCCGCCAAGTCCGATTCGGACAGTGGCGACGCATCGGTCAACACGGCGGAGAGTTGCTCCAGCGCGTCGCGAAGCCGAGCGCGCTCCTCCTCGCGCAGGCCTGGTTCGGCGATCCGGAACTCCTTGTGCTGCTTGCGCTGCCGCGCTTCTTCGCCACGCCGGTCCCCCATCACAAACCCCTCCGCACCCGAACGAACGGGGCGATGAACACCAGCACCGCCGCCACGACAACGGCCAGCCAATGAGGCACCTCAACCAGACTGAGCACCAGATAAACCCCCACGTCCAGCCCCAACAGAGCCGGATACCGCCCCGGGGTCGTCCAAGGCCGAGCCGCCACAAAGCAATTCATCAACGCACCGGCGACCGCGCCGGGAAAGACGAAGGCCAAAATCGCCTCCTGCGGGAGCTTCAGAACCAGGAACACCGCCGCCGCCACCGCGTGCAGCAACGCGCCGCAGATCCGAGCCGCCGACGGTTCCCGCTCCGGAGGACGGCTGGGCGCATACGCCGTGGCAGCGATCTCGTTGCGCGCCACGGCTTCCAACGTCTCCGGATCGCGACTGCACCGCCGAGCGAGCGCGAACACCTCCCGCACCAGTCCCGTCCCGCCTCCCGCGTCCGCCAGTGCGACCCCGATATTGTTCGCCACCACCGCGATCGACTCCGAAAGCGACGCCGTACGCCGGAATTCCGCCCTCGGCACGACCTCTTCGAGCCGGTCGAACAGCGGCTGGGTCTCCTCGACGGCCCGCCAAGCGGCGGCCTCGGCCCGGTTCCCGTCCAGATCGCCCCGCAAATCCTTGAGCAACGATTCGGCTCGTCGATACGTCCCGTCGGCGATGGCCGCACGCGCGTCCTCGGCCGCATGCCGATCAGCCGCGAACAACGCGAGATACCCGGTGAACCGTCGTGGCTCCGCCGACCGGGCGGCTACTTCGATCAACGGCGCGAGCAACGCGTCCGGCAAGGCAAGGCGCAAGCCGTCCACAGTGGATTCGTCCAGCCGCCGGTCGCCCAGCTTCCCGACGCGGTGGCGCAGATGCCGCCAGAACGATTCGCTCCGCAGCACCACTCCCCAGCAACGACCGGCCTCAGTCCACAATGGAGTCGGATGGTCGTCGGTGCGGTCAGCTTCCGCGTCAAGGGCTGCCGCGTAGGCGGCCACCGCGCTGTCGTGCTTCTGGTGCAACTGGAGCGGACACCCGCAGTCAGCGGGCAGGCCCCAGGTCCAGAAGACTTCGTCGACGAGCCGACGCTCGGTGTTGCCGAGTGCGTCGAAGGCCGCCCGTACCTCGTCGACGGTCACATCCGCTGGCACCCCGTCCGGGGCCGCGCCGCCGACTTCGAGCACCCCCAGGACTCGAAGGCGCCGCTCCCGCACCTCCCGCCGCGTCGCGGTCGCGGTGAGCCCGACGATCCGGAACGGGTTGCGCCGGTACAGCTCAGGCGTCGCCACCTCCCGCACCCGCGCCGCGGCGGTCCGGCCGCGCCCCTCGTTCGCTCCCATGCCGGGGAAGGTAAAACGAGGAGGCTGGGAGGGGTCCCGGAAAAGCCGGGCCAGCCGGAATTGCCCGGTTAGCTGGACTCGCGGACCACCAGCGACACCGGCAGGATCTGCGCGCCCGGCGCGACGTCCTCGCCGTCCAGCAGCCGCATCAGCGTCGAGACCATCGCGTGGACCTGCTCACGCGGGTCCTGATGCACCGAGGTCAACGGCGGTGTCATGGCCGGGGCCAGCGCGGCGTTGTCGTCGAAGCTGACCACCGCGACGTCGCCGGGCACGTCGCGGCCGGCGTCCGACAGCGTGCGCAGCGCGCCCACCGCCATCATGTCGCTGCCGACGAACACCGCGTCGAGACCAGGCACCCGCGCCAGCAGCGCGGCCATCGCTTTCGCGCCGCCGGCCAGGGTGAAGTCGGCCTCCTCGGACAGCCCGGCGGGGTCGATCCCGGCGTCCACGAGCGTCTTGCGCCAGCCGGCGAGCCGGTCGATCGGCGCGCCCTGGTCCTGTGGGCCCGCGATGGTCGCGATCCGGCGGCGGCCGGATTCCACCAGGTGCGTCACCGCCCGCCGGGCGCCGCCCTCGTTGTCGAAATCCACCAGGTGCACACCCCGGCGCAGATCGGCGGCCTGCCCGCCGAACACCGTGGGCAGCTTCAGCAACCGCAACGCCCGGGGCAGCGGATCGGCGCGGTGCGGGGCGAAGACGAGGACACCGTCGACGTGCCCGCCCTCGAGAAACCGCACGGTACGGCCAAGATCCTCGCGGGTGTCGCTGAAGAGCAACACCATCTGGCAGCCGACGTCCGCCAGTTCCCGGTAGCCCGCGCGCATCACCGCGGTCCGGTACGGGTCGTCGAGCAGCCGGGCTTCCGGCTCCGACAGCACCACCGCGATCGCGCCGGTCCGCCGGGTGACGAGCGAGCGCGCGGCCTGATTCGGCGAATACCCGAGGTCCCGTGCCGCGGCCAGCACCTTCTCGCGCGAGCGCGCGCTGACGTACGCGTCGTCGTTCAACGCGCGCGACGCGGTGGACCGCGAAACCCCGGCGAACGCCGCGACGTCCTCCAGCGTCGGCCGCTCGTCCTCGGACCGAGGCACCACTTCGCCCACCCCCTGACTGTCGGTCGGGCCAGCTTAACGGCGTCCGGCCGGGAGCGCTCCCGGATACTCCGGCCTTGACATCCCTCGTTACCTGCAACACACTCGGTCGGCATCTGGGAGCGCTCCCAGAATGACTTCCAAGGGGTTGACGACGGTGACAACGTTCCGGAAGGGCCTGGTGCTGGCACTGGGCATCACGATGACCGCGGTGGGCGCCGCGGCGTGCGGCGGAGGCGACGGCGACGTGCCCGCGGCGGCCGGGCCGAACGAGCACGTGGAGCTGACGCTCGCGACGTTCACGGAATTCGGCTACGAGGCGCTCATCCCGGAGTACGAGCGGCTGCACCCGAACATCAAGATCACCCACCGCAAAACCGGTCAGGGCGGCCCGTACGCCCAGGACATGATGACGAAGCTCGCCGCCGGCTCCGGGCTCGCCGACGTGCAGGCCGTCGAGGAAGGCCACCTGTCGGACATCCTCAGCAAGTCCTCGAAGTTCAACGACCTGAGCAAGATCGGGCCCTCGGAGGTTTCGCCGGACCGCTGGCTTTCGTGGAAATACGAGGCGGGCAAAGACAAAAACGGCAAGCTGATCGGCTACGGCACGGACATCGGCCCGCTCGCCATGTGCTACCGCAAGGACCTGCTCGCCGCGGCCGGGCTGCCCAGCGACCCGGAGGCGGTGAAACCGCTGTTCGCCACCTGGGACAGCTATTTCGCGGCCGGTGCCCAGTACACCGCCAAGACCGGCAAGGCGTGGTTCGATTCCGCGGCACAGAACTTCAACTCCATGGTCAACCAGCTGCCGGTCGGCTACCTCGACACTAGTGACAAGCTCACGCTGGACACCAACCAGGGCATCAAGGACGCCTGGGCGAAGGTGACTGACGCGGTCGCGAAAGGCGAATCGGCGAAGCTCACCGCGTTCAGCAACGAATGGAATTCCGGGTTCAAGCAGAGCGCGTTCGCCACTAAGGCCTGTCCGGCGTGGATGCTCGGCGTGATCAAGGAACAGGCCGGGCCGGACAACGCGGGCAAATGGGCCGTCACCGCAGCGTTTCCCGGAGGAGGCGGCAACTGGGGCGGTTCGTACCTGACGGTGCCGACGCAGAGCAAGCATCCGCGCGAGGCCGCTGAGCTGGCTGCCTGGCTCACTGCGCCGGAGCAGCAGATCAAGGCGTTCGAGGCCAAGGGCAACTTCCCGAGCCAGGCGAAGGCGTTGGAAAGCCCGCAGCTGCTGAACGCGACCGACGCGTACTTCGGCGGCGCGAAGATCGGCGAATTGTTTGCCGAGCAGGCGAAGAAGGTGGCGAAACCGCAGTACAAGGGCCCGAACGACGGTCAGATCCAGGAAAACGTGGCCAGCCCGGCGTTGCAGTCGGTGGAACAGGGCGCTTCTGCCGCGGACGGCTGGCAGCGGCTGGTCGACGGCGCGAAGAAACTCGCCCGCTGACGATGACTGTCACCGACAAGACCGCTCCGGAAAGCCGGGCCACGACGCGGCCGCACCCCGCGCCGCGGCCCGGCCTCCGCGACCGGCTGGCTCGCTGGGATGTCAAAGTCTCGCCGTATCTCTACGTGGCGCCGTTCTTCATCGTGTTCGCCATCGTGGGCATGTTCCCGTTGCTGTACACCGCGTACGTGTCGCTGTTCTCCTGGAAAGCCGGCGACGACAACCCGGACTTCATCGGGCTGGACAACTTCAAGGAACTGTTCGCGGACACGCAGTTCTGGCACGCGCTGGAAAACACGGTCAGCATATTTCTGCTGTCCAGCGTGCCGCAACTGATCATCGCGGTGCTGCTTGCCGCCGTGCTCACGCTGCGGCTGCGTGGCGCGACCAGTTGGCGCGTCGGGATTCTGCTGCCTTATGCGGCGAGCCTAGTGGCGCTCGGGATCATCTTCGCGAACCTGTTCGGCCCGCGATACGGACTCGTCAACGGAGTGCTCCAGACGCTCGGACTGTCCCCTGTGGACTGGCAGGCCAACCGGTTCGCCAGCCACGTCGCCATCGCGATCATGGTGAACTGGCGGTGGACCGGGTACAACGCGCTGATCGTTCTCGCTGCCATGCAAGCCATTCCGAAGGAATTGCACGAGGCCGCGCTGATCGACGGCGCGGGCACCGTGCGCCGCTTCACCCACGTGACGTTGCCGCTGCTCAAACCCACGCTCATCTTCGTCACTATCACCTCGACGATCGGCGGGCTGCAGATCTTCACCGAGCCCAAGCTTTTCGACGCGATGCCCGGATCGAACAACGGCGGTTCCACCCACCAGTTCCAGACCGTGACGCTGTATCTGTACCAGACCGCTTTCGAGAATTTCAATCTCGGCTACGCCTCCGCGATCGCATGGGTGCTCTTCCTGATCATCGTCGTGATCGCGCTGATCAACTACTTCGTCACCGGTCGGCTCGCGGGGAGGCGCGGATGAGCGTCCAATTGGGCCTGAGGGCGCGCGCGGCCCGGCTCGGCAAGCCGCGCAAAGCAACCTACGGCGTGCTGATCGTGTTCGTGCTCGGCTCGCTGTTCCCGTTCTACTGGTCGTTTCTCGTCGCCAGCCGCGACAACGGAATGCTCACCGAACGAATCCCGCCCCTGCTGCCAGGCGGCAACTTCTTCGCCAACGCGGCACGGGTTTTTGACACCGTGCCGTTCTGGCGGGCACTCGGCAACAGCATCATCGTGTCCGGAACAGTCACGCTCACCACAGTGCTCTTCTCGTCGCTGGCCGGGTTCGCCTTCGCCAAACTGCGCTTCCGCGGCCGCAACGGCTTGTTCGTTTTCATCGTCGTGACACTCGCGGTGCCGACCCAGCTCGGCATCATCCCGTTGTTCATCGCGATGTCGAAACTCGGCTGGGCGGGCGGGCTGCAGTCGGTGATCGTGCCGAATCTGGTCACCGCGTTCGGCGTGTTCTGGATGCGTCAGTACACAGTGGACGCATTGCCGTACGAGCTCATCGAAGCCGCCCGCATGGACGGGTGCAGCATGATCCGGATCTTCTGGAACGTGTGCCTGCCCGCCGTCCGTCCGGCGGCAGCGATCCTCGCCATGTTCACGTTCATGACGTCCTGGAACGATTTCCTGTGGCCGCTGGTGGTGCTCGACGCGGGCAATCCGACCGTCCAGGTGGCGTTGGAAAAGCTGCAGAGCGGCTACTACGTCGACTATTCGCTGGTGCTCGCGGGCACCACGCTGGCCACGATTCCGATCCTCATCGTCTTCCTCCTGCTCGGCCGCCAGATCGTGGCCGGGATCATGCAAGGCGCCGTGAAAGGGTGACCATGTCCGCACAGCCGATCCCCGACGTGTTCGCGTTCCCGGACGCGTTCGTCTGGGGCGCCGCCACGGCGGCCTTCCAGGTCGAGGGTTCGACCACAGTGGACGGACGCGAGGCGTCTGTCTGGGACACGTTCGCCGCGCGGCCGGGCGCGGTGACAGGCGGCGACACCGGCGACCCGGCCGCCGACCACTACCGCCGTTACGCCGGCGATGTCGCGCTGATGCGCTCGCTCGGGCTCACCGCGTACCGGTTTTCCCTTTCCTGGCCGCGAATCCGGCCGCACGGCAAGCCGGAGCCGCGCGGGCTGGGGTTCTACGACCGGCTCGTGGACCAGTTGCTGGCGGCGGGCATCCAGCCGTGGGCGACGCTGTATCACTGGGATCTTCCGCAGTCGCTGGAGGATCGCGGCGGCTGGACCGCGCGCGACACGGCCTACCGGTTCGCCGAGTACGCCGAGACCGTCGCGGCCCGGCTCGGCGATCGCGTGGCGAGTTGGTCGACGCTGAACGAACCGTGGTGCGCGGCGATGCTCGGCTACGGTTCGGGCGTCCACGCGCCCGGCCGGACGTCACCGGAGGGTGCGGTAGCCGCGGCGCATCACCTGCTGCTGGGGCACGGGCTGGCGATGGACGTGCTCCGGCAGCACACCAGCTCACCGTCCGGGATCACGCTGAATCTGTACCCAGTCGTCGCGGACTCGGACGACGCCAACGACACCGACGCCGTCCGCCGGATCGACGGGCTGCAGAACCGGTTGTTCCTCGACCCGCTGCTGCGCGGCGGCTATCCCGCCGACCTGCGCGAGGACCTGGCGCGGTTCGGCTTCGACGCTGTGGTGCGCGACGGCGACGAGGCGGTGGTCGGCAAGCCGATCGATTGGCTGGGCGTCAACTACTACCGCGGCTACCGGGTGGCCGGTTCGGCGCGGGCGGGAAGCACCCCGGCGGGCCGGGAATGGCCGGGAGCCGGGCAGGTGCACTTCGTCCCGGACCTGGCCGCGCCGCGCACGCATTCCGGCTGGGAAGTGCAACCCGCCGGGCTGACCGAATCGCTGCTGCAGGTGCATCGGGATTACCCGCCGGTACCCTTGTATGTCACCGAAAACGGCGCGGCGTATCCGGACGTGCTCCGCGACGGCGAGATCTCCGACGACGATCGTGTCGCCTTTCTCGACGCGCATCTGCGGGCCGCGCACGACGCGCTGGCCCACGGAGTGGATCTGCGCGGGTATTTCTACTGGTCGCTGCTCGACAATTTCGAATGGGCCGAGGGATACGCGAAACGCTTCGGCCTGGTGCACGTCGACTATCGCACCCAGCGGCGCACGCCGAAGCGCAGCGCGCGGTGGTATGCGGAGGTGATCGCGCGCAACGCGCTGAGGTGACCTACTCCCGGGTTTACTCGCGCCGCCAGGAAAGACTTTCTCCTCGGTTTTCGCGTCACGGCGCCCGGACGCCGCCGTCGGACCAGTGCCGGGGCCGCCTCGAACGGCCCCGCGAGCGGAGACTGGGAGTGTCCGATGACGGTGCGGAGCCGGGTGGCCGACGAGGTCACCACGTGGCTGACCGGGGAATTCGCGGGCCGGGTGCCCGCAGAGGCGGTCGAGGTGGTGGTGCGCGCGGCCGGGCGCGACCTCGACGGCAGAGTCGTCCCGGACGACCGCGGCGACCTGCTCTATCGGGTGGCGCGGGCCCGGCTGGTGCGGATGCTCTCCGCGCCTGAGAAGCCGCGCATCCCGCGGTCGCGCCGGTAAGCGCTCAGCATTCAGCCCCCGGACACGTGTTGTCCGGGGGCCAGAACTGCGTCTTGCCCGGTGGCCCGAAGTAACCGAGCGCGCGCCGACCGTGTTCAGCGCGGCCGGGGAGCGATTACGGGCCCGGCAGCACCCGGCTGCTCAACGGCGCGTGCGAGCGCTCCGGCGGCCACCAGACCTGCGCGGGCGGCGGGGGAACGTCATCGTCCGGAAGTTCGAGTGCGTCCGCGCCGCTCTGCCAGCGGTTCCAGTGCACGGAGCACAGCCCGCGCCACAAGGAATCCTCCGCACAGTCCCGCCGACGGCACTTTCGTACCTGCTGCCCGCTATCAATCACGTCCACGACTCCAAACCAGCGCTCAACCTCCCCGCCGGCTCCAGTCTGCCCCGGCACCGGCGGGAACGCCTCGTACTCGAGCCAACACAACCCTTGTGCAGCAACGGAACGAGAGATCTCACCCTACTCCAGGCACCTGTGCGCGCACCGCGCGACCACAGTGCACTCTTTCAGCGGTTGACGGTTCACCGCTTGTCCTTTGCGGGCGAATACTTTGTGCCGCAACGGAGAGTCAGCGCGCGACGGCGCACGGTAGGTGTGTCCACAATGGATGATCAACGGGCGGGGTGGTTGGCGTCGTATTCGTGCGCGGCGGTGCGCTGGGTACGAGTGCGCAGGAGGTGTTCGTCCGGGGAGTCGTCCACATCGGCCAGTCCCAGCGCGACGGCGCGGCGGATTTGTTCGCGGTTGTCGCGGACCACGGAGGAGAAGAAGTCGTCGATTCTCGGGTCCAGGAGGACTTCCAGGAGGACTCGGAAGGACGTGTCCACGGTGGCCCGGACGATTTCGTCGTGGAAGGGGAGCCTGCGCAGTTTGCCCAGTTGGGGGTCCTCGGAGATCTTTTCGGTGATGATGGCGCGCAGTTCGGTCTTGTTTTCGCTGAGGGATTTGGCGAGGTTTTCGGGGTAGTTGCCGGTTTCCAGAACCTTGACCACTTCGTCCAGGACGGCGATGGTCACTGGCTTTTTGATGGCGCGGACGATGGGTTCGGAGAGTTTGTCCACCAGGCGGTAGGTGAACTGTTCGCCCACGGCTCGGTCTGCTGCCCGACCGAGGCGGATGATCAGGAGGATTACGCCGAGGACGTGGTGGTTTTGGGTGAAGGCCGGGTGGGCGACGGGGATCATCGCGAAGATCTCGTACCAGGTTCGGGCCAGGAAGGCCGCTCGCCAGCCCTGTTTGCGCCAGCGGTGGAGGAGTTCCAGGAAGAAGATGGCGCAGATAGTGCAGTCCGCGATGAAGAACCAGTGGCTGACGTCCGGCGGGGGCGGGCTGATGAGGAGCCAGGCCAGCATTCCCGTGGAGACTACGGCTAGGGCGAGCATGATCCAGTCGTCTGCCCGGACATTGCCGGGAAGGATGCCGCTGTTGAGTTCGGCTTGGGCCGAACGGCCGGTGGTCATGCTGGCTCCCCTGTTCCCTGGTTGTTGCCGGGGGTGATGATCCCATGCTTGCGTCGGTGGAGCTGGGAATCTTGTGGGGGCGTTTCGGACTGCTCGTGCTTCGCACATCGCCGTTCCTGGCTTGGGGCACCCCGAAGCTTGATTGCGATGACGGTCTGGGGTGGCTGGTCAAGGCTGGAAAGATGCCTTGACAAGCCACCCCAGACCGCATTTTGGCTTCGTATCGGGGTGCGGGGGTGGTGTGGGTGCTTGGCGAGTTGAGTGCACTGGCTGCGGTTTCCCGGTGGGCGCGCGGCCTGGGCGCGCTGACCGGTTGGGCGTGCGAGCGCGGTTGAGCGAGCGGATCCGTGACTTGGGCGCGCTGGCTGGTTGGGGTTCGCGGCGGAGGTTAGCGGCCCAATGTGGCGTTGGGTGCGTCTGACGCACCGAACGCCACATTGGGTGCGTGCCGCGCACCGAACGCCACATTGGGTGCATCGCGGTGGCGGCGAGTCGGCAAGGCGATCCGTGAAGGACTCCTTGAGGGAATCTAATTCCTTCAAGGAGCCCTTCACGGACTTCCGGTGGTCGTGAGGGGAACCCTGAGGGACTCAGAGTCCGTGAGGGTTCCCCTCACGGAACCCAACTGGCCCGAAGCCCACGAGGGTTGTCCTCAGGAACACCAACCGGCCGAAGTCCGCGAAGGCCCCCACCCCCAGAACGCCAACCGGCCCGAAGCCTGCGAAGGGGCCCCACGGAACACCAACCAGACCGCGGAGGTCGTGAAGGTGGCTCACGGAAAGCTTCGGAACCGGTACACCTGAACCATCCGAGCCGGACATCTTGACACGATCACCCCACTGGCAGCAGGCTTTTCCCCAACGCCGCCTAGTTAGGAAAGTTTACTAACAAGGAGTCCCTCCATGCCCGCTTCCCGGAAGGTGGCGCTGTTCGCCGCCGCTTCCGTTTCGCTTACTGCCGCGTTGGCTGGTGCTGGGCCCGCCACCGCAGCTTCTGTGGCGCATCCGTTCCCCGCGCACGTCACCTACCAGACCGGTGTCCGGCCGTCGGTCAGTCAGTCCGAGCAGGACTCCGCGGTCAAGAAGCAGTACGACTCTTGGAAGAAAACTTACCTCCGCCAGGCTTGCGGCGGTTACCTCGTCTGGGCCACCGACGACGCGCCCAACAAGGGCACCGTTTCCGAGGCTCAGGGGTACGGGATGAACATCGTCCCGCTGATGGCCGGCTACGACGACCAGGCCAAGACGATTTTCGACGGGATGTGGAAGTTCGTCCAGGACCACCGGGACAGCAAGGGGCTGTTCCAGTGGGTGATCGACGGCAAGACCTGCAAGTACTCCGACGGCGGCACCCCCGACTCCGCCACCGACGGCGACCTCGACGTCGGGTACGGCCTGATTCTCGCGGACAGGCAGTGGGGCGGCTACAGCGCGGCCGCGAAGGATTGGCTGGCCAAGGTTTACCAGCACGACGTCGCCTCCGACGGGCATCTCAAGATCGCCGACGACGCGGGCAACGACGACACCCGGCCGTCGGACTTCATGCTCGACCACTTGCGCGCGTTCGCGAAGTACGACACCGCGCACGACTGGAACAAGGTCGTCACCAGGACTGAGCAACTGATCACCCAGTTCACCGCCAAGTACTCGCCGAACGCGAATCTGTTGTCCGACTTCGTGGTCGGCGCGAACACCAGCAGTCCGAAGCCCGCGCCGGCGGATCACCTGGAGAATCAGCCGGACAACATCGTCGGGTACAACTCGGTTCGCGTGCCTTGGCACATGGGCACTGACGCGCTGCTGTACGGCGGCAAGGTCGCGACCGACGTCGCCAAGAAGGAGTCGGCCAGCTACAAGAGCAAATCCGGCGGCAACCCGGCCAAGATCTATCCGCATACCAAATTGGACGGTACGCCGACCAAGACCAGCGACCAGTCCGAGGTAGCGGCGAATCCGGTGGGTGTCGCGGCGATGGTCGCCGGCGATCAGGCGTGGACCGATTCGCTGTGGAAGTACATGGCGGGCAACCCGTATGACGACACTTACTACGGCGAGACCATCAAATTGCTGGTCTACCTGGTGATGTCCGGCAACTACTGGGCTCCGTGACCCGGGCCGCCCGTACGGACGCTAACCGGCGGCGTCCGTACGGGTGGGCGGGCACTTCCCGCCCGGCGTGGTGAGCAGTTCGAAGTGCCACATCTCGTTTGAATACACCTGGCACAGGCCGTATTTCGCGCCGTGCTGGATGAGCCAGTCGTCGGCGCGGGTGGGGGCGACGTCGACGGCCTTGCCGGACACGTGCGTCGATTGTTCCGGCGTGTTCACGTACTTCCGCGCCTTTTCCAGGCTGCCGTACTTTTCGACGCCCGCGTCGAGCAGTTTCTGCTGGTACTCCTTGGTTCGCCAGCCGGACGCGATGTGAATGTCCACTTTGCGCTGACGCGCGTCGGTTGCCGCGTCCTGCAACGCTTTTCGCAACGCCGCGTCGAGATTCCCGACGGCCGGGTAGTTCGTGTCGAACGGCGTGAGCGTGACGCCCTCAGGGGCACCGCCTTGAGCCGGGTCGTGGTCCGGGTCGCCGTCGAGGACGGCGAGACCGGAGCAGCCGGCGGCGGCCACCACGGGCAGCACGAGCAGCACGTTCTTGATCTTGTTCTGCAGCACGCCGCAACTATCGCGAGCGGGTATCCCCGGAAGGTTCGGCGAATGTCCGCGCTGCGTAACAAGACCGCATGATCAGGTAACGTCAGGCGGTCAGCCCGATCCCCGCTTCGGCGGTGTTCACGAGGAACGTCAGCGTCTCGTAGAAGTACAGCTCCACAGTGGACGCGTCGTGGCTGGAGTACCCAATGGACAGATCCTGTCCGAAGTGGAGTTCGTAGTCGCCGCCGCGGGTCGACAGCACGCAGGCGCCGCTGATGGCGGGCGTGCGGATGAGGTCGCCGTCCACGATCTGCTTCAGGTGTTCCAGCACCGGATAACCGTGGTTGGCCGCCTCGTACGCGGCGGTGAACTCGTCGTCGCTGAGCAGGACGGTGTACGGACCGGCCACGCCCGCGTCGCGCAGTTCGGCGATCGCGTCGCCGATCGCCTTCGGGTAGCCAGGGGCCTCGGGCGGCAGCGCGATCGGCGAGAGCGACGACGCCGGGCGGATGCCGGTGATGCCCGCCTCGGCGAAACCGTCGAGCACGATCCGGTCCTCGGCGTACGCGATCTGCTGCGCGGCGTCCTTCACCGGCTGCCAGTCGGCGTCTTTCGCGCCCCACTCGACCGAATCGACTTCCTCGCGCGACACCGTGAACGGCACCCGCAATTCCACGATCCGTTGCGCAGTGCGCAGGCTCGTCGCGACGCCGTCGAACTTGCCGCCGACCCGTTCGCGGCGTCCGGTGCCGATCGCGGCGAGCGCCGGGTCCCCGGTGACGACGACGTCGACCACCCGGCGCGCGGCGGCGAACTCGGCGAACGTGCGCTTCGCCTCTTCCTCCAGGTCCGCCCACGCGGCGGCGGAGATCGGGGCGAGTTCGCGATGCAGGTTGTTCATGACCGAATGCTCCTTCGCAGGCTTCCGATGTTCAGCGACGTCCCGGCGGGTGTCGCGGCGGCCGGCGGTTCCGGCTCGGGCGGGGCGTCCGGCGGATCTTCGAGGAAGTCCGCTGTCGGCACGTAGAACAGCGCGCCGGTGTGCGGCGTGGAGAAATCGAGAATCCGGTCGTAGTTGCCCGGCGGCGACCCGACGAACATGTTCTCCAGCATTTTCTCGATCACCGCGGGAGATTTGGTGTAGCCGATGAAATACGTGCCGAACTCGTCGTGCCCGGGACGACCGAACGGCATGTTGTCGCGCAGGATGTCGAGCTCGTTGCCCTCGTCGTCGGTGATCACGTTGAGCGCGATGTGCGAGTCGCTGGGCTTTTCGTCGTCCGAAAGCTCCACATCGGACAGTTTGCGCCGTCCGATCACCAGCTCCTGCTGCTCAGTGCTGAGCGCGTTCCAGGCCGGCATGTCGTGCAGGTACTTCTGCACGACCACGTAGCTGCCCCGGTCGAACGGCTCGTCGTCGTCCACCAGCACTGCCTGCCGGACGCCGCCTCCGGTCGGATTCTCCGTGCCGTCGACGAAACCGAGCACGTCGCGCGCGTCGAAGTACCGGAAACCCTGCACCTCGTCGAGCACCTTCACCGAGCCGCGCAGCCGGTCCATGATCAGCGATTCCAGCTCGAAGCACAGGTCGAGCCGCTCCGCGCGGAGGTGGAACAGCAGGTCGGCCTCGGCGGTGAGCACGCTCGTGTGCTTCTCGCCGGAAAAGACCGGCAGCTCGTGCAGTTCCGCGGGTCGCGGACCGCCGTAGATCCGGTCCCATGCCGCGGACGAAATCCCGGCGACGCAGGTGAGCCCGGCACTGGCGTCGCGGAAGCCGACCGCGCGCTGCAGCCCGGCCAGGTCGGCGAGGAGGTCTTTCGCGGTCTGCTCGGCACCGGCGTCGACGCTGACCATCAGGAAGATCGCCGCCCTGGTCAACGGCGCGGAAACGGCCTGCGGTTCAGGCGGTTCAAGGTCCCCCGCTTGCACGCTCGCGCACCCCTTCTCGCCCGGTGACCGTCCGACCGCATCCTAACCACGGACGGGCGCGCGCACCGGGCATCACCACTCGGGCGGGGTAACCGTCAGACGAAGTGCGTGAGCAGAGCCGCGACGTCGGCTTCCAACCGGTCCGCCGCCTCGTCCTGGCCGGCGAGTTGCCGCAGGAGCGCCCGCTGGAACAAGCCGTCGAAGGCGGCGTACGCGACCTCCGGCGACACCTGAGCGGGCCGTTCGGCGAACTCGGCGTAGCGCCGGACGACGCGCCACACCATGTCCTGGCGCTGTTCGTCGATGTCGAGCACGTCGCCGCGGAACGACTCCTCGAACAGGCTCTGGTTGCGCAGGTCGTACCAGAGGCGATGCATCGCCGCGTCGGTCCGCAGCGTGCCGGCCATGGCCGCGCCGAAGCCGTGTTTCAGCTCCTCAGCCGAGCCCGCCGCTGCCACCACGTCGTCGTAGCGGGTCACGCAGACCTCTTCGAACTTGCGGACCGCGTAGGTGAGCAGCTCGACCTTGTCGGCGAAGTAGTAGTGCAGTACGCCGTGCGAGAAGTCTGATTTCTGGGCGATTTCGCGCAGGCTCGTGCGGGCATAGCCCAGCTCGGCCAGCGCCTGCAGCGCGGACTCGGCCAGCTGCTCCCGGCGCTGGGCGAACTTGTCCACGGCGCGGCGGGAGATGCGCTCCTTCGCCTGTGTCACACCCGGCAGTCTAGCGCGGCAGCGTTTCTTGACGAGTGTCCAATAAAATCTTGACGACTGTCCAAAATTAGCTACGGTGTGACCTACACCGCACCGGCGGCACGTCTCAAGGAGGAGATGTCGATGGGTTCTTACGACCTGACCGGGCGCACCGCGCTGGTCACAGGCGGCGCGCAGGGCCTCGGCCAGGGCATGGCCGAGGCGCTCGCGAAGGCAGGCGCGGCGGTGGTGATCGGCGACGTCCAGGAGGACCTCGGCCGTCAGACCGCCGACGCGATCAAGCAGAGCGGGGCCAGCAGCGGGTTCGTCCGACTGGACGTCACCGACGACGACAACTGGGCGCAGGCGGTCGAGGCGGTGGTCGGCGAGCACGGCGGGCTGGACATCGTCGTGAACAACGCGGGCGTGGAGATCACCGGTCTCGTCGCCGACCTCAACCCGGCCGACGTGCGGAAAATGCTCGAGGTCAACGTGCTCGGCACCTCGCTCGGCGTGAAGCACGCGTTCCGCGCCATGCGGCCCGGCGGCGTCGCCGGGAACGGCGGTGCGGTCGTGAACATCTCTTCGGTGGCCGCGACCATCGCGTTTCCCGGCATCGCGGGCTACTCGGCGACGAAATCGGCGGTCGACCGGCTCACCCGCGTCGCGGCGATGGAGGCCGGGAAGCTCGGCTACGGGGTGCGGGTGAACTGCGTGTACCCGGGCCTGGTCCCGACGCAGATGGGCAACCAGCTCGCGACCGACGTGGTCGACGTCGGACTGTTCCCGAGCGTCGAGGAGGCGATCGGCGCGGTCGTCGCGCAGACCCCGGCCGGACGGCTCGGCGAGGTCGCCGACATGGCCGACGCGGTGGTCTTCCTCGCCTCCGACGCCGCCCGCTTTATCACCGGCGCCGGCCTCCCGGTCGACGGCGGCATGGGCATGTGAACCCCTTCCAGCGCTCCGGCACTCCAAGAAAGGAAAACCAGTGACCAAGCCCGTCGTCGTTTACGGCGCGTCCGGCTACACCGGCCGCCTGATCTGCGAATACCTCCGCGAGTACAACGTGCCCTTCACCGCGGCCGGCCGGGACAAGGCCCGGGTCCAGGCGGCGCTCGACCACATTCCCGGCCTCGACACCGTGGACCACGAAGTCGTCGAGGTATCGCACGAAACCGGCCCGCTCACCGAGCTTTTCCGTGACGCATCGGTCGTGTGCAACACCGTCGGCCCGTTCAGCGAATACGGCCACGAAGTCGTCCAGGCCTGTCTCGAATCCGGAACGCACTACCTCGACACCACCGGCGAGCAGGACTGGCTCATCTCCGCCGAAGAGCGCTACGGCGCTGACATGGCCGCCAAGGGCCTGCTGCTCTCCCCTGGCATCGCGCAGATGTACACCACCGGCGAAATCGCGGCGAACCTCTGCCTGGAGACACCCGGTCTGGACACTTTGGACATCCTGGTGTTCTGGAAGGGTTACCCCACAGTCGCTTCCACGCAGACCATCCTGGTGAACGCCGCGCTGTCCGCCGCGTATTACCTGGAACAGAACGAATATGCGCCCTGGCCGGCGGACGGCGGGCTGCAGGACGTGGCCGTGCCGGGACATCACGAGATCGGGCTCGCGCTGCCGTGGGGCGGGACGTCGCATCCGGTGTGGTTCAAGAACGATCCGCGCGTGGCCAACGTGAAAGCGGTCGGCGGCGTGTTCGACCGGGCGCTGATGCAGGGCGTGCCGCAGATCGTCGCGGCCGTGCTGGAGCAGGTGAAAGACCTGCCGCTGGAAGAAAAACTCAAGGTGCTGCACGAGCAGGCGGCCGCGGTCCGGGACGAAATGCCACCGAGGGAGAACCAGCGGATCAACACGTCGCTGGACTCGGTGCACGCGTCCGGTCCGCTCGGCCGCGCGCACTGCGTGATCCACGGGACCTGCAACTACAAGCAGACCGGGCTGATGCAGGCGTACGCGGCGTATTCGCTGCTGCAGCAACCGCCGCGACGGGCCGGGTTCGCGTCGGCGTGCCAGGCGTTCGGGCACCGCGAACTGCTCGGCGTGCTGCGGTCGTTCGGGCTGGTCTCGAATCCGGTTCTGACGGTGCAGTCCTGAGACGGGGAGACGAGCGGTGCGACTGACCGATTACCTCGACAAAGGCGCCTCGCTGGGCCCGGCCGCCCCGTGTTTGACCACGGACGGCGGATCGCTCAGCTACGGCGAGGTCCAGCAGCTGTCCTGGCAGGTCGCCCGGGCGCTCGCGCGTTCCGGCGTGCGGCCGGGCGACAAGGTGGCGATCCTCTCCGCGAACGACCCGGTGTCGTTCGGGTGCGTCTTCGGCATCAGCCGGGCAGGGGCGGTCTGGTGCCCGGTCAACCCGCGCAACGAGGCGGCGGAGAACCGGGAGCTGCTGGACCTGTTCGACTGCACGTGCCTGCTCGTGCAGGAGTCGTTCGCACCGCTCGTCTCCCGCATCGCCGGTCAGCTGCCGAAGCTGACCGCGGTGGTGTGTCTCGACGGCTCGTTCCCCGGCGCGCTCCCGCTGGCCGAATGGGTCGACGGGCTTCCCGGCACGCCGTGGCAGTCCGATCCGCCGGACGACACGGCGATGCTCGTCGGCACCGGCGGCACCACCGGACGGCCGAAAGGCGTGGTGCTGACCGGGCACAACGTCGAAACCATGTCGGCGCTGACGTTGATGAGCTACCCGTTCCAGCCGCGTCCGCGCTACCTCGCGCTGGCCCCGCTCACGCACGCCGCCGGGGTGCTGTGCTTCCCGGTGCTGGCGCTGGGCGGCGAGATCGTGGTGATGCCGTCGCCGGATCTCGGCCGGTTCCTCGCCCTGATCGAACGACACCGGATTACCCACACCTTTCTGCCGCCCACGCTGATTTACCTGCTGCTGGACCATCCCGAACTGTCCACAACGGACTTCAGTTCGCTGGAATGCCTCTGGTACGGCGCCGCGCCGATGTCCGCCGCCCGACTGGAGGAAGCGATCACCCGGATCGGGCCGGTGCTCGGACAGCTGTTCGGACAAAGCGAGGCACCGATGATGATCTCAACGCTTGCCCCGGCCGACCACTTCCATCCGGACGGTTCCCTGGCGCGCGAACGCTTCACCTCCGCGGGCCGTCCGACACCGCTGACGCAGGTAGCGATCATGGCCGACGACGGAACCCTGCTGCCGCGCGGCGAACGCGGCGAGATCGTGGTGCGCGGGCCGCTGGTGATGCCGGGGTACTACCGGAGTCCGGAGGCGACCGCGGACGTCAGCAGGCACGGCTGGCATCACACCGGCGACATCGGTTATCTCGACGAGGAGAACTTCCTGTACGTCGTGGACCGGGCGAAGGACATGATCATCACCGGCGGGTTCAACGTCTACTCGGCCGAGGTGGAGCAGGCGCTGATGACGCATCCCGCGGTGCAGGATTGCGCGGTGGTCGGGTTGCCGCACGAGAAGTGGGGCGAGCAGGTGACGGCGGTCGTCCAGCTCCACCAAGGGCGCACCGCTGCCGCGGACGAGCTGCGGGCCACGGTGAAGGAGCTCCTCGGCAGCGTGAAGACGCCGAAGGAGGTCCTGCTCTGGCCGGATCTGCCGCGGTCGAAGGTCGGGAAGGTGTTGAAAACCGACGTGCGGACGCAACTGCTGGCCGAGCGCTCTTAGAACTGGCCGCCGCCCGCGTGCACGGTCTGGCCGGTGACCCAACGGGCCTGGTCAGACGCCAGAAAACCTACGATGTCCGCGATGTCGCCGGGTTCGGCGATGCGGCCGAGCGGGGTCTGTTTCGTACTGAACTCGACCACGCCCGGCGGTCCGTCGGCGAGGAGCGCGTCCGTGCGGACCGCGCCCGGGAGCACGCTGTTCACCGTCACGCCGCGCGGGCCGAGTTCCTTCGCCAGCACCCGGACGAACTGGTCTCCGGCGGCCTTCGCGGCACCGTAGATCCCGGTGCCGGGCCGGGCCGTCTGGACCACCCCGCTCGACACCACGACGATCCGGCCGCCGTCGCGCACTCGCCGGGCCGCCTCGCGCAGGGACACGAAGGTCGGCCGCAGGTTGGTGGAGAAGATCAGGTCGAAGATCTCGTCGGAGGCCTCCGCGAGCGGCACGAACCGGGCGATCCCGACGTTGGCGACGACCACGTCGAGACCGCCGAATTCCTGTTCCGTGCGGTCGAAAAGGCCGCGCAGCTCGGCATCGTCGGTCACGTCCGCGCGCAGAGCGGTCGCCTGCCCGCCGTCCGCGCGGATCTTGGCGACGACGGCCTCGGCCGCCTCCTGATCGGCGCGGTAGTTGACCGCGACCGAAAACCCGTCCGCACCCAGCCGTTCCGCGATCGCCCTGCCGATGCCGCGCGAACTTCCGGTGACCAAGGCGACGCCCGCTTCACTCTGCACGCCAGCAGTCTAGTGGTGCTCGAAGTGATGCCCTCCGTCGGCGAAGCCGTGCGCGGCAAGGAAAACCATCATCGCCACCGCGATCATCAGCAGCATCCCGACGGCCAGCTTCCGCCGCGCGGGCGCGCTGCCGAACTCCGTGACCAGCTGATGTCCGGCTAGCAGGAGCAACGGCTGCCAGCTCGCCCGTGCCGCGGGTGCCGGCAAATCCGCGACCACCGCGTCCAGTTCGTGCCGGTACTGCGCCGAATAGACAGTGGTGACCCGTTCTTCCACCTCGGCCAGGCTCAGCCGCCCCTCGCCCGCAGCGTTGTTCAGGACTTTCGTCGTTTGCTCGCGTTCGGCGTCGGAGCAGCGGACAGGTCGATCGGTCATGCTTTCCTCCCGGATACGGCCGGAATCAGCCGAACCGCTACCTTCGCGAGCGGTTCGCGGACCACGAGCCCGAGCAGCCCGACCCCGGCGCCGACCACGAACCCCGCGAGCACGTCGTGCGGGTAATGCGCCCCGACGTAGACCCGCGAAATCCCCATCAGCACCGCGAAAACGAGCGCCCAGACTCCCCATTTGCGGTTCACCAGCAACACCGCCACCGCGAACGCCGCGACGATGACTGTGTGGTTGCTGGGAAACGCGTAGTCGGTCGGCGGGTCGCACGGCAGCAGCGTGTGCACGCCAGCGACCACGCGACACGGCCGGACCTCGGCGAACACCGACTTCAGCACCGTGTCCACGGCGAGCGCCACCGCGATCGCGATCGGCACCCATGCCGCAGCAGCCAGCGCCGCCGCTCCCCTGGTGCGCGCCCGCCAGAGCAGCGCGAGGATCACTGGCACGACCAGGAAAACCCCGTACTCGCTGAACGTCGTCGCGATTCCGGCCAGCCACTGCTGTGACCACGCGAAATCCGTGACGTCGCGATATAGCCCGGCATCGATCATCGCGCCGCGCTCCGGCGTGCGCGGACGAGTTCGACCAGCAGCGGGCTCAGCGAAAGCAGCACCACCACGGCGATGATCGGCAGCAGGTACGTGTCGATGTTCGGCACCGACGCGCCCAGCGCGTACCCGGCGAGCGTCACCCCGACTGTCCACAGCAGACCGCCGAGCACCTGCCACATCGCGAACTTCGCGGCGGGCATCCCGGCGATGCCGACGAGCGGGTTCAGCACGGTCCGGACCACCGGGATGAACCGGGCCAGCACCACTGCCTTGCCGAGCCCGTACCGGGTGAGCAGCGCCGATCCGCGCGCGACGCCCTCGTGCAGGTGCTTGCTGCGCACCCGGACGAGCAGCGCGCCGCCGCCGCGCCGGCCGAGGATGTAGCCGGCCTGCGCGCCGAGCAGTGCCCCGGCCGCCGCGGCGACGATGACCGCCGCGAGCGACAGGTGCAGCTTCGACGAGGCCGCCAGCACCCCCGCGGTGAACAACAGCGAATCGCCCGGCAGGAAGAAGCCCACCAGCAATCCGGTCTCGGCGAACATCACCGCGAAGACGCCGAGCGGGCCGAACGCGGCCAGCAGCCACTTCGGGTCGAGCATGCCCACCTCCAACTACTACACAACTGTCGAAATTCTACATGAACGTAGTAGCTAGCCGAGCAGCTTCGACAAACAGGTAGAATTTGGGCCATGCGGAACGGACGGGGCGAGAGCGCCCGGCGGGCTCCCGGCGAGCTGGAGGCCGAGGTGCTCGCGGTGCTGTGGGAATCCGACGAGCCGATGTCGGCCGCCGGCGTGCAGGAGCGGATCGGCGGCGGGCTGGCCTACACCACCGTCGTCACGATCCTGTCCCGGCTGTTCGAGAAGGGCGTGGCGACCCGGGAGAAGCAGGGCCGCTCGTTCACCTACCGCGCCGCCGACGACGAACCCGGGCTCGCCGCCCGCCGGATGAGCAAGGTGCTCGACGCCGAAGCGGACCGCTCCAGCGTGCTGGCGAAATTCGTGTCGAACCTGTCCGCCTCGGACGAGCGCGTGCTGCGCGATCTTCTGCGCCAGAACGGCGGCTGACGTGAACCTCGACCTGCTCGCGCCCCTGCTGCTGCCGCTGGCCTCCTGGCCGGTCGCGCGCTGGGTCGCGCCCCGGCTGTCGCCGCGGCTGGGCAGCTGGCTGCTCGCCGGGTCCGCGCTGGTGCTCGCCGTCGGCAGCACGGCGACGCTCGCGGTCCTCGCCGCGGCGGGTCTGGCGCAGCTGCCGTTCGTCGGCGAGCTGGGCGATTTCTCCGCGGTCGCGTTCCACGGGGCCGACGCGGTGAACCTGCCGCTGGCGATCGTCAGCGGGATCGCGCTCGTGGCCGCCGGGGTCGCGTTGACCCGCGCGGCGATTCAGTACGTGCGCTGGCACCGGAAGGTGCACGCCGAGCTGAACGCGCACACCCGCGAGGCCGGCTTCGTGCTGCTGCCGGGCGAGGAACCGGTCGCGTTCGCGGTGGCCGGAGGCGGCGGGCGGATCGCGGTGTCCAGCGGGATGCTGTCGGCGCTGGAACCTCGGGAACGCCGCGCGCTGCTCGCGCACGAACGCGCGCATCTGCGGCTGCGGCACCACGTTTTCGCCGCGATCGTCACGGTCGCGACCACGGTCAACCCGGTGTTGCGTCCGCTCGGTTCGGCAGCTCGGTTCGCATTGGAACGCTGGGCGGACGAAGCCGCGGCGGACCGGGTCGGCGACCGGAAACTGGTGGCCACGGCGGTCGCGAAGGCCGCGCTGGCCAGCCGCTCTCAGCCGTCGCTCGCGCTTGCCGCGACTGGTGGACCGGTGCCGCAGCGCGTGCGTGCGCTGCTTTCGGCCCCCTCGTCAGGCTCGCGGCGAAATCCACTCGCGGCGGTCGCCGTGGCGGTCGTGCTCGGCGCTTGCGCCTGGTCCGCGGCTTGCACGCTCGACGCGGCCACTGATCTGCACACCGGCCTCGAGACCGCTCAGCAGGCCGCTTGCGTGGTCGCGCAAGGGACCCACGGCGAGCCCGCGCTCCCGGCATTCCGACACCAGCACCAGGACTGCGCCGAGCGCTGACCGCCACGCTCCCGGCGCGGCGGCGACGTCGGAGTCGTGCAACAGAATCGTGCCGCCACCGGTCAGCCTTCGGCACACAGTGCGCACGACTGAGCGCGGGGTGGCGCGACTGGTCCAGTCGAATCCCCAGGTACTCCACAAAACAGGCTGAAGGCCGAGGATCCGCGCCGAGACCAAGGCGCTCGCGCTGAACACTCCGTACGGCGCGCGCAGCCACTGCGGTCGCGTGCCGGTGACGAGTTCGATCAGGTCGACGGTGTGCGTCAGCTCGGCGTGCAGGGCCTTCGGGGAACGGCGCAGGAAGCAGCGGTGATCCCAGCCGTGCACTGCGATCTCGTGCCCGGCGGCGGCGATCTCCCGGCCGAGTTCCGGTGCGGACGCCAGCTCCCGGCCCAGCACGAAGAAGGTCGCGCGGACGTCCAGCTTCTCGAGGCTTCGGAGGAACTGCGGCGTGGACTCCGGGTTCGGACCGTCGTCGAAGGTCAGTGCCACGTGGTTGGGGTCGCCTCGTCCGGCCAGGCGGGGCGGGCGCAGCCGCGGGACGAACAATGCCGCCGGTGCCGCGTGCGTGACGGCCGCCGCGGCGAGTCCGCGGATCATCCGGCCGCCTTGACCGGCCGTCGAAGCAACCACTCAAGCGCTTCGGTGAGTTCGCTTGGCGTGTGGACCCACGGCACGATCCCGTCGTCGTGCAGCACCGCGGCGTTGGCGCGGCCGTGGCCGGGCAGGCAGCGGTAAGTCAGCACCGGCAGGCCGGTCGCGAGCGCTTCCGACGTCGTCAGCCCGCCCGCGTTCTGCACCACGACGTCGCACGCGCGCATCAGCTCAGGCATCTTGTCGACCCAGCCGAAGACGTGCCGGTGTCCGGTTTTCCGTAGCTTTTCGGCCAGCGCTTCGTTGCGGCCGCAGACCACTACGGGCTCGACGAGTCCGGTCGCGAGGAGGTCGTCGGCGGTCTGTCCGATTTGGCCGACGCCCCAGGATCCGGCGACCACCAAGGCGAGCGGGCCGTCGTGCGGGAGGCCGAAGGCGAGCCGGAGCCGCAGCCGTTCGGTCATCCCCGTCGACGGCCGGAACGCGGGCGCGACCAGCGGACGCGAGACGAGGGTGCGACCGGCTCCGAGCGCTTTGGCCTGGCGGGCGGCGGTTTCGTTGGGCGCGACGGTGAGTGTCGCGTCCGGACTGACGCACAGGCGGTGTACCGACGGGTCGGTGAGGTAGACGACCAGGGGCGCGGTCAACTCGTTCGAGCGCCGCAGCCGGGCGACCGCGTGCGTGGCGAGCGGATAGGTCGAGACGACGACGTCGGTGTTGTCGCCGAGCAGCTCCCGGAGCCTCGGTGTGGCGAGGCCGGCGAACCGGCGGGCGGCTCCGGCCAGCGCCGGGGTGCCGAGTGCGCCGAGCAGCCAGTCCCAGCTGCGCGGGACCGTGTTGAGCTGCCGGTGGTAGGCGCCGCAGAGCAGTTCGCCGAGTCTTCCCGGGAGCAGGTCCAGGAAATCAGCGCGGACGACGTGCGCGCCACGATCGGCGAACCACCGGTCCAGCTCTCTGGCGGCACCGTCGTGACCTGCCCCGATCCGGGCGGACACGATCACCACGCGAGCCATCCGGCACCCCTTTCGACTTCTACACGACTGTAGTAAAACTACATCCCTGTAGAATGAGAGTCGAGACCGGACCCCCGGTGGAGGTGCACCCTCGGTCCGACATTCCGGGCGCCGTCTCCGCAATTTGGGGTAAGCGGTAACCCGTCCAGGTGAGACGCCCGCTACCGTGGGTCTTTCGACCACCGGACGTGGCAGGAAGAGGAACCCCGATGCGTCGTCGCAAGACCACCAGCGCGATCCGCGTCGCCCAGGTGCTTCTGGCCGTGGTTTCGCTGCTCGTCCTCGGCGGCACCGCCTTCGCGTGGTCAAAGCTGAACCAGATCACCGACGGCCTGACCAGGTCCGATGTAATTGGAGCCGGGGCCGGTTCGCCGATGGGCGAGCAGAACATCCTGATGGTCGGCTTGGACACGCGCACCGACGCGGAGGGCAATCCGCTGCCGGAGGATGTTCTCGACCAGCTGCACGCGGGCGGTGCCGAGGACGGCGGAGACACGACTGACACGATGATCGTCGTGCACATCCCGGCCGGGGGTGGGAATGCTACGGCGATTTCTATCCCGCGTGACTCATATGTCCAGCTTGCCGGGAAGTTCGGGAAGCACAAGATCAATTCGGCTTATACCTATGGGCAGATTGCCCGGAAGAATGAACTGAAGGCCACTGGAGAGTCTGGGGCGCAGCTGGAGACCGACTCGGCTCAGGCTGGGGCTAAGACCGCTATCGAGACTGTTCAGCAGCTGACCGGGTTGACTATCACGCACTATGCTGCCGTGAATCTGGCTGGGTTTTACTATGTCAGCCAGGCTGTTGGCGGGATTCCGGTTTGCCTTAAGGCTCCGGTTAAGGATAGTTATTCTGGGGCTAATTTTGCTGCTGGGCAGCAGAATGTCGCTGGGGCGCAGGCGTTGCAGTTTGTTCGGCAGCGGCATGGGTTGCCCAATGGGGACTTGGACCGGATCAAGCGGCAGCAGGTTTTCATGGCCAGCATGGCTAAGACCATTCTTTCTGCTGGGACCTTGACTGATCCCGGCAAGTTGGATGCTTTGATCGGCGCGGTCAAGAAGGCTGTTGTTGTTGATACCAACTGGGATTTGTTGGGGTTTGCTCAGCAGTTGCACGGGATGAGCGCTGGAAGTATCAACTTCGTTACTATTCCGGTGGTTAGCATTACACTGAAGACGCCTAATGATGGTGATGCCGTGCAGGTTGATCCTAAGCAGGTGCAGCAGTTTGTTCGGGAGCAGACTGGGTCCGCTTCTGCGCCGTCCTCTTCGACTGGTGCGCCGCCGTCTTCTTCTGCTGGGGATCCTGCGTTGGCTGCTTATACGGTTGACGTGCGCAACTCGTCTGGGGTGGATGGGTTGGCTAACCGGGTTGCCGACAAGCTTGCTGCTGCTGGGTATTCGCGGGGGTCCGTGACCAATAGCGCTACTCGCCGTACATCCACTGTGTACTACGGGCGGGGGCAGCGTAGCCAGGCTGAGGCTATCGGCGAGAAGCTTGGCGGGGTTGCGGTGGCTTCGGATAATTCTCTTGAGAAAGATCATTTCCGGGTTTACCTGGGGCAGAAGTATTCGGATGACTCTGGGGTGCATCCTGCGTCTGCTCCGGCGGTTTTGCAGGCTCCTGCTGCTGGGAGCGCGCCGGATATTACTGCTGATGGGGTTACTTGCGTTAACTGACTGCTCGTGCTTCGCACATCGCCCGGTTCGGGTTGAGGGCACCCCGAAGCTTGATTGTGATGACGGTCTGGGGTGGGCGAGTTGGGTGCGCCGGTGCGGTTTTGCGGGTGGGCGCACGGCTTTGGCGCTTTGGGGGTTGAGTTCGCGGGCGGTCCGTGAAGAACTCCTTGAGGGAATCTAAGTCCGTGAAGGAGTCCCTCACGGCGTGCGGCGGGCCGTGAGGGGAGCCGGAGGAAGTCCAAGCCTGCGAAGGGATTCCTCACCACCCGCAGCCGTCCGTGAGGGGAACCCTGAGGGACTCAGAGTCCGTGAGGGTTCCCCTCACGGAACACGACCGGCGCCGAAGTCTGTGAAGGTGGCCCTCACGGACCCTGGCCAAGTTTCGGAAGCTGTGAAGGGCTCCTTGAGGGAATTAGATTCCCTCAAGGAGCCCTTCACGGACCTGCGGCGGAGTGGCGGAAGCGAGCGGCGGCATTCGCAGCGAAGCCAATCGCAGCAGCAGCGGCCGCAGCGGCAGCAGCGGCCGTGGTCGTGGTCGTGGCCGTGGCAGCAGCGGCGGTGGCAGTGGCAGCAGCGGCGGTGGCAGTGGCAGCAGCGGCAGCAGCGGCCGTGGTCGTGGTCGTGGCCGTGGCAGCAGCGGCGGTGGCAGTGGCAGCAGCGGCGGTGGCAGTGGCAGCAGCCGTGGTCATGGCCACGGCCGTGGCAGTTGCCTGCCGCGCATAGCAAAGCGGGCCGGTCCTCAAAGGACCGGCCCGCTCGCCTAGCGCGTACTACCTGAGGCTAAATCAGGCGTTGCTCCGACGGCGGCGAACCACCAGGATCATCGCGCCGCCGGCAATCACCAGGGCCGCGCCGATGCCGATGGGCAGGGCGGCGTTCACGCCGGTGTTCGCCAGCGGGGTCTGGCCCGAGTTGTTGCCGCCGGCGGCGGGGGCGGTCGTCGCGGGGGCGGTGGTCACCGGGCCGGTTTCGGTCCAGGTGCCGGTCGCCGCGGCTTCGACGGTGCTCTTCTGCGACTGCGCCACGATCAGCGACTGCGCCGGCTTGTCCGCGTAGTTCTTGGCCACGAACAGGCGGCCCGTGTTGACGTCGCCAGCGGCCTTCACCGCGAGTTCGGCCGTGCCGGGCTTCGCGTCCTTCGGGACGTCCAGGAACAGCTTCGTGCCGTTCTTGATCGCCGAGGACTTGATCTCCTGACCATTCTCACCGACGACCTTCACGCCCTCGGGGAGCTTGCTCGTGAAGTCGGTGACGCTGCCGGTCGTCGCGACTGTGAACGGGCCGATCTTCGTGCCCGCTTCGCCGCTTGCCTTGGCCGGCGTGATGCTCAGCGTCGGCTTCTTCTCCTCGACGCCGGTGTTCGCGTCGCCGGTCAGGTAGTTGTACAGCGCGAGGACGTCGGCCGCTTCGTCTGCGGAGCCGTTGGCCAGCGGGTTTTCGGCGTCGAGGTCCTTGCCGTCGCTGTAGTGCCACACCGCGGCCTGCGTCGCGGTCAGCGCTTCCTTCGTGGACAGACCGTCGTGGAGCTTGGCGCCCTTGTCGGTCAGCGTCTTCTCAAGCGACGCCGCGTCCGTGGAGGGGTAGCTGTGGTGCAGCACCCAGTTGATGTTCTTGTTGTTCTTGCGGAACGGCGACGACGCGTCGGGGTAGTCGTTCCAGGCGTGTTCGACCATCGTCTCGCCAAAGCGCGCGCCGACCTCGATCTGCACGCAGTACATTTTCGAGATGGCGCCGTCCGACAGCTTGAAGTTGAACAGCGTCGTCTGGACCTTGCCCTTGTCGGCGATGTTGACGTCGAAGCCCGACGTGCCGCCGTACACCAGCTCGCCCGAGGCCGCGCCGCTGCGCGCCGAGGGGGCGTTGTCGTCCGCGAGGGCGACCGGCGCGGCGATCATGAGCGCCGCTGCCGCGGAAGCCACCGCGGCCCCTCCCCGGACCAGAATTGACCTGCCGTGCATGCTTTCTCCCATCCAGTCCCGAACCACGAACGACGGACCGCGTGAGACCACATCTCCCCGACCACGACGGCCACCAATTCGGGTGAAGAATCCACCCAGTCAAGCGATGGCGAAGCATACACAGGGCTCACATGTGCACTGTGGGTGGTCCCCTGAATGCGCTTTCATACCACTAGTCGGAGTCGTTCCTCCCCTTGTGTTGCTCTGGGTAGGTGTGCGCGGAGCTGCGGGAACACCGGGAAACGGCGCTCCAGAAAGGACGCACAACTGTGATCTCGCGACCTCCGGCGGACGTGCTGGCCGCCTTCGAGTGCACCGGAGCCCCGGTTCGGCTGGAAGGCGGGAAAGGCGGGACTTGGCGCGTCGGGGACGTGGTGCTGAAACCGGTGGAGTTCGCTCCGGAAACGCCGTGGCGGGCGACGGCGCTCGCGGCGGTGACCGACTCGGCGGAGTTTCGGATCGCCCGGCCGCTGCGGACTCGCGACGGAGGCTGGACCGCCGGAGCGGGAGCCGACGGCCAGAGTTCATCCGGCGGTCATCCGGTCGCGCAGGAGTGGGAGGCCAGCCGACTGGTCCCCGGCCACCCGGACACGTCCCGGCCCGACGACGCCATCCGGGCCGGGATCGCGTTTCATCGGGCCCTCGCGCACCTGCCCCGGCCGGAGTTTCTCGATCTCCGGACTGATCCCTGGGCGGTCGGAGATCGGGTCGCCTGGGAAGAACTGCCGCCCGATGGCTCGGCGGCCGCTCGACGTCTTCTCGACCCGCTGCTCGCCGAGCGGCGGCCGGTCGAGTTGCCCGCGCAGGCGGTGCACGGCGATCTCCCCGGCAACGTCCTCTTCGCACCGGGACAGCCGCCCGCGGTGATCGACTGGGCGATCTACTGGCGTCCCCCGGCCTGGGCCGCCGCGGTGGCTGTCGCCGACGCATTGTGCTGGTACGGAGCGACTCCCGGCCTGATCGACCGCTGGGCGCAATTGCCCGAGTGGCGGCAGATGCTGATCCGCGCGCTCGTCTACCGCATCGTCACGCACGACCTGGCCGGACGCTGGACGCCCGACCAGATCGCCGCCTATCAGCCTGCCATCGCGGCCGTGCTCAGTTGACCAGGTTCTCCAGCGGCTCGCCCTTCGCGTAGTGCGCGAGCTGGCGTTCGGCCAGCCGCTTGGCGCGCGGGTAGAACGAGTCCGAACCGCCCGCGATGTGCGGGGTGATGATCGCGCCGTCGAGCGTCCACAGTGGATGGTCGGCGGGCAGCGGTTCCGGATCGACGACGTCGAGTGCGGCGCGCAGGCGACCGGCGGAGACCTCGGCGGTGAGCGCGTCGGTGTCGACGGCGGTGCCGCGGCCGACGTTCACGATCAGGGCGGTGTCCGGCAGCAGGGCGAGTTCCGGCGCGCCGAGGAGGCCGCGGGTCTGCGGGGTGTCGGGCAGGACCAGGACCACGATGTCCGCGGTCGGCAGGAGGTCTGGCAGCTCGGCGATGCCGTGCACGCCGGAGCGAGCGGTGCTGGCGACCCGGACCACCTCGGCCTCGCCTGCCTCCAGGTACCGCTCGATGGCGCGGCCGATCGAGCCGTAGCCGACCAGCAGGACGCGGCAGTCGGCGAGCGAGCGCGTGTGCGCCCGGTCCCACGAACCGGTCTGCTGCTGCGCGAACCAGCGCGGGAAATACCGTTGCGCGGCAAGGATCAGCGCGAGCGTGTGCTCGGCGACGCTGAGGTCGTGCAGGCCCCGGCCGTTCGCCAGCTGCACGCCGGACGGGACGAGCGACAGCAGGTTGTCGTAGCCCGCGGAAAGAGTCTGCACCGCGCGCAGCGACGGCAGCTGCGGGATGAGCTTCGCCGCCGCCGGGCCCTGGTCGTAGGGCAGGACGTAGAACTCGACGTCGTCGAGGCCGTCCGGCGGGGCGCCGCGGCCGTCCCACACGACCGCGTTCAGTTCGGCCGGAACGGAAATGTCGGACCAGGGCACCAGTACACGCGCGGTCATGCTCGCCTTTCCTTCGTTTTCACCGGAACCGCGAGCACCAGCACCGCGGCTGCGGCCATTGTCCCCGCCAGCATCAAGAACGCGGCAGCCGTGCTGCCGGTAACGGATTCGAGCCAGCCGACCAGGTAGGTCCCGAGGAACCCGCCGAGCGCGCCGGCCGCGTTGATCACGGCCACCGCCACCCCGGCGGTCCGCTGCGGCAGGAGTTCGGAAATCAGCGCGAAGAACGGGCCGTACGGCGCGTACAAGGCCACTGCGGCGATCGCCAGCAGGACGAATGCCCACCAGAAATGCTGCTTGCCCAGCAAATACGAACCATAGAACGCGACCGCACCAGCGAGCAGCCATGGCCAGACGTATCGGCGACGCACGCCGGATCGGTCCGAGCTGCGCGAGTTGATCAGCATCGCCACCACGGCGAACGCGTACGGAATCGCCGACAGCAAACCGGTCGCGCCGATTCCGGCGGACGAGCCTGCCTTGACGATCGAAGGCAGCCAGAACACGAAGCCGTAAACCCCGATGCTCCACAACAGGTACTGCGCCGACAGCACCAGAACTGCCTTGGACCGCAAGGCTTCCCGCACCGGACGGTCCGCCGGTTCCGGCAGCCGCGCCTGTTCCGCGGCGATCGCGCGCTCGATCGCGTCGCGCCCGGCCGGGTCGAGCCACGGCGTTTCGGCGGGCCGGTCGCGGACCTGCGCCCGGAACACGAAAGCCCAGATAAGCGCTGGAATTCCCTCGATGATGAACATGCCGCGCCAGGACGTCGCCTCGATCAGATACCCCGATAACGCCGACAGCCACATCACCGTGACCGGGTTGCCGAGGATCAGGAAAGCGTTGGCCCGGCCGCGTTCGGCCTTCGTGAACCAGCGCGCGAGCAGCACGACGAGCGCGGGCAGCACCGCCGCTTCCACCGCGCCGAGGAGGAACCGCACCACGATCAGCACCGGCACTGAACTGAGCAGGCCCTGCGCGGTCGCCAAGACGCCCCACGCGAGCACCGACCAGAAGATCAGGCTCCGCACGCTGCGGCGGTCGGCGTACAGGACGCCGGGGACCTGCAGCAGGAAGTAGCCGAGGAAGAACGACGCGCCGATCAGCCCGGACGTTGTGCTCGTGAGGTTCAGGTCCTCGGCCATGCCGCCCGCGGTCGCGATCGAGAAGTTCGACCGGTCGAGGTAGGCGAGGCTGTAGGTGACGAAGACGATGGGGATCAGCCGCAGCCAGCGCTGCCTCCCGAGCGTGCCCGCCTGCTCGACGGTGTTCATCCGGTACTCCTGTCGCCGCTGACCCAAGTCCTTGACGCGCTTTCCGTAATATGGAAAGCTATTCCGCAATGCGGTGAGAGGCAGTGTGCGTCGCCGTGCCCGGGAACGTCAAGGGGGTTCGATGGCGGACATGGTCGGCAAGGCTTTGCGGGTGCTGTCCCTGCTCGGCGGCTACCCCGAAGGCGTGCCGCTGTCCGAGCTCGCGCGCGCCGCCGGATATCCGGTGAGCACCACGCATCGGCTGCTCAGCTCCTTGCAGAGCGAGGGTTTCGCGCGCAACGACCCGATTTCGAAGCGGTATTCGCTGGGGTTGCGGCTGTTCGAGCTCGGCCAGTCAGTGTCGCAGGCGCGCGGGTTCGCGGGCGTCGCGCTGCCGGTGATGCAGAAGCTGTCCGCGGAGACCGGCGAGCCGACGCTGCTGGCCGTGCTGGACGGGCACAACCAGGTTTACGTGCACTCGGTGCAGGGGTCGCAGCGGCTGCAGATCCGCGGCGAGCCGGGTGCGCGCGGGCCGTTGCACTGCACGTCGATGGGCAAGTGCCTGGTCGCGTTCGCGTCGAATCGGGACGAGCTGGTCGCCTCGCTGGACCTGCCGGAGCTGGGCCCGCGCACGATCACCGCGCGCGAGGCGTTCGCGGCGGAGATCGCGGCGGTGCGCGAACGCGGTTTCGCGATCGCCGACGAGGAGCACGAGGAAGGCATCCGCGCGGTCGGCGTTCCGATCAGGACGCCGGACGGGACCGCGATCGCCGCGCTGTCCACCGCCGCGCCGGCTTATCGGCTGACGGTCGCGCAGCTGGAGGAGTTCGTGCCCGCTTTGCGTGCTGCGGCGAGGGAGTTGGCGGCGTTGCTGCCCCGGTGAGGCTTATTCGCCGATCTCGCCCTTGATCCACGACACTAGCTGGTCCACGCGCGCCGCGGTTTCGGTGCCGGGCTGAGGACAGTCGGGGCCGAAGTTCTCGACCGCGATCAGCGTGTTCTTGCCCTTGATCGGCACGAAGAACGGCGAGCCCGAGTCGTCCGGGCACGGGCTGTTCTCGACGGTGCGCTTCTTCAGCGGTTCCAGGGTGATCTCGTTCTTGCGCACTTCGTCGACCTGGAAGTCGCCGCGTTTGATGTGGTCGGTCTGCACGACGACCTTGGAGGACAGCGAACCCCAGCCGACGAAGGTCGTGTGCTGGCCCGGATCCGGCGGACCGTCCGGAAGCGCGAGCGGTTCGATGTCGGGGACCGGCTCGGACAGCTTGGCGAGCGCGAGGTCGTTGACCGCGGACTGGCGCGCGTCGACGATCTTCAGCACGTGCCCGCGCGGGTCGGAATCGGTGAGCTTCCCGATCGCGGCGGTCATCGTGTAGTCGGGCTTGCCGCTGACGCGGGTGCCGTCGAGGTCGTGGAAGCAGTGCCCCGCGGTGACGATCCATTGCGGGGCGATGAGCGAACCGCTGCAGCCGCCGGTGCGGACGCCGCCGCCCTTCTCCGGAATGTCCTTTGAGGACAGTTTGACGCTGAACGGGGTGGGGTGGTCGGGCAGCGCGGGCGTGGAGGGCTGCGAGGACGCCGGCGCCTTGCCGCCGGTGCCGCCGCTGACTGTGCTGCTGGCATTGCCCGCACTGCCGCTGGCCCCGCGCGCGACGGCGACATTCGACACCGGCTTGGCGGTCTGGGCCTCCGCGGTCCGCTGCAGGCCGACGTAGGCGCCGGCGAGCCCGGCCCCGAGCACCGTGGCGACGGCCACGGCACCCAGCCGAAGGCTCGCCCGCTGGGCGGAACGTGACTTTGCGTGCACCACGGGGTCCAAGATAGCGAAGTAGTTAACCCGAATGAGTGAGTGTGCCCGATTAATCCGATGACTGAGGTAGAAACTGACGCCGCCGATACGCCGGGTCGGGGGTTGGTCACGGAATGCTAACGGCGTGGGCTCGTTTTGCCTGGAGGTTGCGCTGTTCGGCCGCCGAGGCGGGATTGCGGGAGTTTATCCCAATCAGCGGGACACCCGGGCGTCCGCAGCTCGGCTCGCGCTGCCCCAATGTGGCTTTGGGTGCATGCGACGCACCCAATGTGGCGTTCGGTGCGTCCCGCGCACCCAATGCCACATTGGGGCGCGAGCGGCGGGCGAACAGGGCGGGGCTCAGTCCAGCAAGGCGAGGTTCAGTCCAGCAAGGCGAGCCGGTCCACCAGCACTTCCAAAACTCCCTCCGGCCAAGGGAACATCGGGGCAGCCGGGCGTAGTTCGGCCAGGCCGTGCAGTCCGGCCCACAGGGCGGCCGCGTCGGAGAACGCGGAGGTGCTGCGCGACAAACCGGCGTCCGCGCAGTCCTGTACTGCTTGCGCCAGCAGGACGAACACGTCCTGTCCGATCTCCTCCGCTGCCGGGGCCATGTCCGGGTTCTCCGCCGCCCGCGCGGCATTCCATACTCCGCCGAACAGCATGCGGTAGCGCTTGGGGCGTTCCAGGGCGAAGTCCAGGTACGTCGTGCACACCGAGCGCAGCCGCGCGTCCGGCTTGTCTACCGCGGCCAGTCCGGTCTCGATGCGTTCTTTCAGTTCGGCGAACGCTTCCTCCACTACGGCCAGCAGGATCTGGTCGCGGTCGGCGAAGTGCCGGTAGATGGACGGCGCCGCGATGCCGATCCGCCGGGCGACTGCGCGCAGGGTGACCGCGTCCTCGCCACCGCCTTCGTCGACGATTTCGGCCGCCGCCCGCACGATCTCCTCCCGCAGCCGGGCGCCTTCGCCGCGGCGGTTTCGGGAGCGTCCTTCTGCTGCGTTCACGACCGCAAGCTTACAGCTGTTAGCGAGATGGGTTTACAGGCGTTAGGTTATCCATCTATGGTTACAGCTGTAAGTCGAACTCGGAGAGGAAACGTCATGAAGAAGATCCGCAACCTCGTCGTCGGTGGAGTTGTCGCCGTCCTGGCCGCGCTCACCTCCGGCAGCGTCGCTCAGGCCCAGGTCAGTCAGCGAGTCCCGCACGTCGTCAAGGCCTGGGCCGACGCTTGGAACACCGGAAACGCCGCCAAGATGGCCTCGTTGTTCACCGACGACGGCACCTACCAGGACAACGCCTTCCAGGTCGCGATGAGCGGCCATCAGGGCGTCGCGACGTGGGTCGAGATCACCGAGAGAAGCATCCGGAACGCGCACGTCGACGTCCAAGACGCGTTCCGCTCCGGCGATCGCATCGCGGTGCGCTGGACGTTCTCCGGCACCGACACGGGAGCGTTCGACAAGACCCGGCCCGCCACCGGCAAGTCCTTCAGCGTTCCGGTCAGCACGCTGATCGACCTGCGCGGCGAGCGGATCCGCCAGCTCACCGACTACTAGAACCTCGCCGACGTCCTCCGCCAGGTCGGCCTCCCGGCGGGTCCGTGGACGCCGCCTAGCCAGTAGCGGCGGGCAGGTACCGAGGTGCCTGCCGCGCGTGTATCGCCTGCTCGTACGCGTAGGCGAAGCTCAGCAACTGCGCGTCGTGGTATTTCGTGCCCAGGAACGAAATACCGACCGGCAGCGGGCCCGCGAATCCGGCTGGCACCGTGATGTTCGGGTAGCCAGCCACGGAAGTGTTGCGGGTGCTGCTCAAGAACCTCGGGTCGCCTGGGCGGTCCAGCGGCGAGGCGGGCAAGCCGCTCAGGGTGACGATCGCGTCTAGGCCGTTCGAGGCCAGCACGTCGTCGATCGAACGCTGCGCGATGCCGGTCGCGGCGGCGCGGTGGCGGCGGTAGGTCTGGTCGTTCAGGTTGCCGTCGGTCGCGTTCGCTTCGACGAAGAGGTTTTGGTCGAACAGCGGCATTTCGACGTCGCGGTGCTGGTCGTTGTAGGCGATCAGCTCGGACAGGTTCCGCGGGTGGTCGCCAGGAGTCGCGGCGAGGTAGGCGTTCAGGTCGTGTTTGAACTCGGTCAGCAGCGCGGGGAGGAGATCCGGTTTGACTGACCAGGAGATGTCCTCGACGTCTGCCCCGTCAACGACCGTCGCGCCTAGCGAACGCAGAGTGTGTACTGTGGACTCGAAGATGCGATCGGACTGTTGGTCGATGCCAGTGTGGCCTTTTCGCCAGACGCCGATTCGCTTGCCGCGCAGGGCATTGCGGTCCAGCCGAAGGTCCTTTGGGAACGTCGCCGCAGCGGAGGCGGGGTCGGCCGGGTCAGCGCCAGTGAGCACGGAGAGGGTGAGCGCGGCGTCGGTGACGTTGCGCGCGATCGGGCCGGGCGTGTCGTGCTGGGCGGTGATCGGCACGACGCCGCCGCGGCTCACCACGCCGAGGCTGGTTTTCACGCCGACGGTCGAGGTCGCGGCCGCCGGGCACACGATCGAACCGTCGGTCTCGGTGCCGATGGCGACCGTCGCGAGACCGGCCGCCGCGGCGACTGCCGAGCCGCTCGACGAACCGCATGGGCTGCGGTCCAGCGCGTAGGGGTTGCGGGTCTGTCCGGCGACCCCGCTCCAGCCGGGGATCTGTGCGGTTGAGCGGAAGTTCGACCATTCCGACAGGTTCGCTTTGCCGAGCACGACCGCACCGGCGGAGCGGAGGCGCTGGACTAGGAAAGCGTCTTTAGCCGGACGTGAGCCGAGCATCGCGGTTGAGCCCGCGGTGGTGGTCTGACGGTCCGCGGTGTCGGTGTTTTCCTTCAGCAGCACTGGGATTCCTTCCAGCGGGCTGCGGGAGGAGTGCGTCCGGCGGCGGGTGTCGCTCTCCTTTGCCGCCGCCAGTGCGTCCGGATTGGTTTGCACGACGGCGTGCAACCGCGGGTTCAGTTCTTCGATGCGGCGAAGGTAGCCGCGGGTCAGTTGTTCCGACGTCAACTGCCCGCGGTCCATCGCACGCTGCAGATCGGGAATCGTGGACTGGTCCAGGAAGCGAGCCGGTGAGGCGTCCGCCGCGGCGGGCAGGAGCAGGCCCGCCGCGGTGAGGACTGCCACCGAAAGCTGTTTCAGCAAGGTTTTTCCTTCTTATTCGCGGAGGCCGATGGCGTCGATGGGCTTGGCGCGCAAGGTGACCCGGGTGGACAGGCCGAGCGAAACCAGGCTGAGCAGGAAGGCTCCGGCGATGATTCCGCCGAACACCGCGGGCGTTCCGGACGGCAGCGGCGTGTCGCGGGTCGCGAGGTTCAGCAGTACCAACGGAATCGCCGCTACCACCGTGCCGAGCAGTGCCGCGATTCCTGCGGTCGCCAGCGCTTCCAGGCGCATCATTCGCACAACCTGGCCTCGCGTGGTGCCGATCAGCCGCAGCAGCGCGAATTCCCGCGAGCGCTGCGCCGTGGTCATCACCAGCGTGTTGGCCACCGAGATCACCACGTAGCCGAGGATCACGCCGACCGCGACCAGGTTCAGGTAGAACTGCTGCTGGCTCGCCGAGTTGGCCGAAGCGGACACTGTGGAACCGGGCGCGACAGTCAGGCCTGGGTAGCGAGTGCTGAGCTCACGGAGCGCGGCGGTCATCGCGGCCGGGTCCGCGTTCGGGTCTTGGCGCACCAGAACGGAACTGTCCATCCGGTCGCCGGTGTGCGAGCGGGCGAGGTCGGCGGGCAGCACGTACTCGCCGAACGCCTGGTTGTGCGTGTAGACCGCGACCAGTTTCACCTTCGCCGGGCGGCCGTCGGCGAACCAGAAGTCGACCTCGTCGCCGATCTTCTTGTCGTACCAATCGGCCTCGCCCTTGCTCATCGCGACGGTGTCGCCGCGCAGGTCGGCCAGGTTCCCGGACACCACACCGAGATCGAGCACGCCGCGCACCTGGTCGCCGTTCAACCCCTGCGCCGGGTACTTCATCACGCGCAGCCGCTTCTCCTCCGGGACCGTGGTGACCACGTCGGTGCGGACCACCGAGGTGGCCGCCGCGACGCCGGGGATCGCCCGTGCCGCCGCGGCGACTTCCGGGGACAGCGCACCGGTGGTGCTGCTCAGGACGTGGTCCGCGGTGGTCGAGCGGACGGCCTGTTCCTCCCTGGCCGCGGCGGACGACGTCTGGCTGTAGAACATCGAGATCGCGAACGAGACCGCGAGCATCACCGGGGTCACCGCCGACGCGAGCCGCCGGGCGTTGGCCTGGTTGTTCGCGGCGGCCAGGTAGCCGCTGATCCGCGAGACGCCGGTGTAGACCGGGGCGATGACGCGGGTCATGAAGGCGACCACCCTCGGTCCGAGCACCGAGAGCCCGATCACGACCACCAGCGCGGACATCGAGGAGGCCGCGAGCGCGCCGTCGCCGGTCACGTACATCGGGACGGTCGCGCCGCCGAAGCCGGCCACCACCAGCAGCCAGCCGATCAGGAGGCGGGTCCGGCCGAGTTCACGACGTTCGACAGCTGCCTCGCCGAGCGCTTCGATCGGGCGGATCGACGACGGGCGCCGCGCCGCCGACCACGCGGCCAGCCGCGCCGCTCCCAAGCCGAGCAGGAACGCGACGACGAGCGGGACCGGGCCGACCGCGAGGTCGAAGTCCTGCGGAATCACCCCGACTCCGGCGAACGCGTTGCGCAATCCGTGGGCCACGGCCACGCCCAAGCCCGCGCCGAACACTCCGGCGGTAATCGCGACCAGCATGGTTTCGGCGCCGATCAGCTTGCGGATCTGCTTCGGCGTGGCCGCGATCGCCCGCAGCAGCGCGAATTCCCGGCGGCGCTGGTTGATCACCAAGGCCAGCGTGCTCGACACGACGAACACCGCGACCAGGATCGCGAACCCGCCGAACGAACCCGCGAGGGCGAACAGCAGCACCCGGGTCTGGCTCACGTCGAGGAATTCGACGGTGCTGCGCCCGACGCCGGTCGTCACCGTGACCGGTTGCCCGCTGACCGCCTCGCTGATGCGGCTTTCCAGGTCTCCCGCGGACACTCCGGGCTCGGCCAGCACGCCGATCGCGTGCACCTGCCCGGGTTTCCCGGAAAGGTCAGCGGCGCGCCCGGCAGAGAAGAACACTGCCGACTGTCGTGGCAAACCGTTGCCGGTTTTGGGCGCGGCGATGCCGGTGACGCGGAACTCCATCGGCGTGGAACGGGTCGAGACCCGCACCGTGCTGCCGACCGAAACCCCGCTGCGAGCCGCGAGCTCCGCGTCGAGAACGACTTCGTTCGCCGCTTCGGGAGCGTGACCTTCGCGCAGCGAGAACGGGGCCAGTACGGCCGAATCCCAGTTGTGCCCGCGCGACTGGGCGCCGTTCGGACCGGTGAGCACCTGCCCGCTGGACGTCACGACGTTCGCCGGGAAGTCCTGCTCCGGCACCGCCTGGCGCACGCCCGGCACCTCGGCGATCTTGGAGATCAGCGTCTCCGGCACCGTGGTCTGTTCGCTGATCTGCTCGGACTCGCCGAAATCCGCGCCCGGCGGTTTCGTGGTCTGCGGACCGCCGACCACCACCGCGGCTTCGGCGTAGCGCTGGGTCGGGACTCCGGCGCGCAGGCCGGATTCCATGAGGATGCCGCAGCCCGCGACGAGCGCGGTGCCGCAGAGGATCGCGATGAACGCGCCGACGAACCCGCTCAACCGGGCTTTCGTCGTCTGCAGAGCCAACGACCACATGGCGGTCACCACTCCCCGAGGTGGGTCATCCGCTCCGCGACCCGCTCGGGCGTCGGCTGCGGGAGGTGGCCGGCGAGCTTGCCGTCTGCGAGGAACAGCACGCCGTGCGCGGCGGACGCGGCGACCGGGTCATGGGTGACCATCAACACGGTCTGGCCCATCTGGTCGACCACGGTGCGCAACAGGTCGAGCACCTGGCGCGCGGTGCGGGTGTCGAGCGCGCCGGTCGGTTCGTCGGCGAGCACGACCTCGGGGCGGGTGATCAGCGCGCGGGCGATCGCGACGCGCTGCTGCTGTCCGCCGGAGAGTTCCGCCGGGCGGTGCTCCAGCCGCTTCGCGATGCCGACGCCGTCGACGATCTCGCGCAGCCAGCGGGCGTCCGGCTTCTTGCCCGCCAATCGCATCGGCAGGGTGATGTTCTGCAGCACATTCAGCGACGGCAGCAGGTTGTAGGCCTGGAAAATGAACCCGATCCGGGTCCGGCGCAATTCGGTGAGCGACCGCTCACGGAGCCCGCCGAGTTCGGTTTCGCCGAGCAGCACCCGGCCCGAACTCGGCTTGTCCAGCCCGGCCGCGCAATGCAGGAAGGTGCTCTTGCCGGACCCCGACGGCCCCATGACCGCGGTGAAGGAGCCCCGCTGGATCCCGACCGACACCCCGTCCAGCGCGGTGACCGCGCCGTCGCCGGAGCCGTAGATCTTGCGCACCGCTTCCAGCCTCAGGGCGTGTGTACCGCCTGTGTTCATCTTCGCGTCGCTCCTCGGACCAGCAGATTCTCTGTCGGTATCGAAGTTATGGCCGCGGTCGCGCGAAAACGATCCCGAGCGCGGGAGTCTTGGGGGTAGCGCAGGCACCACCACGCCCGGTGAGGAGGTCCTAATGGGACAATGCGGGAGTGAAAAACCGGCTGCGCTCGTGGTGGTCCGGACTCCGCTATCTGCTGGTGGGGGCCGCGACCTCGTTCCTCGCCCTGCTGCTCTTTTTCGCGATGGCCATCGTGCTCGCGACGTGCTTGATCGGCGTCGGGATCCCGGCGCTGCCGGTCGCGCTGAAGCTGATCCGCTACCCGCTGCGCTTCGAACGCCGCCGGGCCGGCCGCAGGCTCGGCGAGCCGATCGCCGAGCCGTACGCCAACGTTTCGCCGATCCGCGACCCGGCGAGCCTGCGGGATCTCGCGTGGCTGGCGGTGCATGCCGTGGTCGGCTTCATCGTCGGGGTGCTCGCGTTCAGCCTGCCGCTCGGCGGGCTACGACAGATCCTCACTGGCGTGTTCTGGTGGCTGGTGCCAGGCGGAATCCAGAGCTCGCTGGAATTCATGGTGAACTCGTGGCCGTCGGCCGCGCTCTGTGTTTTCAGCGGGCTCGTCATGATCGCGCTCACCTTCTGGGCCTCGCCGCTGGCGCGCTGGCAAGCACTCGCGACGCGGGCGCTTCTCGGTCCCCGGCCCGGTGCCTCGCTGACCGACCGGGTCGTCGAGTTGACCGCGACCCGCGCCGCCGCGCTCGAGGCGCACGGTGCGGAACTCCGCCGTCTCGAACGTGATCTGCACGACGGGACGCAGGCGCGACTGTCCGCGGTCGTGCTGCAGCTCGGCGTCGCTGATCAGCTTTTCGAAGGGAATCCGGCCAAGGCAAGGGAATTGCTCGGCAAGGCGCAGGACGCGGCGACCGAAGCGCTCGCCGAATTGCGCACTGTCGTGCGGAGCATCCACCCGCCGTTGCTGACCGACCGCGGCCTCGACGGCGCGATCACCGCTCTCGCCGACCGGTGCGCGGTTCCGTGCACTGTGGACGTTCGAAGCAGCGCGCGCCGACCGGCCGCGGTCGAGGCGGCGGTGTACTTCATCGTCGCCGAAACGCTCGCGAACGTGACCAAGCATTCCGGCGCCGAACAGGCGTCGATTACGCTCGACGGCACCATCGACACCCTGCGGATCCACATCCGCGACGACGGCCGCGGCGGCGCGGACGAATCCCAAGGCAGCGGGCTGGCCGGGATCCGGAAACGCGCCGAGGCCTTCGACGGGACGGTCACGCTCACGAGCCCGCCCGGTGGACCGACTGTTCTGGAAGTGGAGTTGCCATGCGGGTCGTGATCGTCGAGGACGACGCCCTGCTGCGAGAAGGTTTGGTGCTGCTGCTCGACACCTCGGGCATCGAGGTCGCCGCAGCATTCGACAATACCGGCGAGTTCCTCGAGTTCGTCCGCGAGGACCGGCCGGACGCGGTGATCACCGACGTCCGCCTGCCCCCGACGCACACCGACGAGGGCCTGCGCGCGGCCGTCGAAGCGCGGCAGCTGCACCCCGGGCTGCCGGTGCTGGTGCTGTCCGCGCATGTCGAGACCGGCTACGCGGCCGAGCTCCTCGCGGACGGCAAGGGCGCGGTCGGCTACCTGCTCAAGGAACGCGTCGGCAAGGTCGCCAAGTTCCTCGACTCGCTGCACCGAGTCGTCGAAGGCGGCACGGCGATGGACCCCGAGGTGGTGACCCAGCTGCTGGCCCACCGCCGCGACCCGATCGACGCCCTCACCGCGCGCGAACGCGAGGTGCTCGGGCTGATGGCGGAGGGGTACAACAACGCCACGATCGCGGAACTGCTGGTGGTGAGCGACGGGACGGTGCTGAAGCACATCCGCAACATCTTCGCGAAACTCGGCTTGCCGGAGGACAGCGGACACCGGCGGGTGCTGGCGGTGCTGGCTTATTTGAACGGGAAGAGGTAGCGCAGGCGCTACCACGAAGTTGGGGGTCTACGGCGTGGTTGCCGCCCCCGTCGGTCCATAGTGTTCTCGGCATGGAGACTTCCCGAAGCCGCACCGCCGGCGGCCCTGTTGTGACTACCTTGCTGTGGCTGGTTTTTCTCGCCGGCGCCGCCGCCAACTCGATCGGCCAGTTCGCCGGACTGGAAGACACTTACCGGTACATCGGCGGCGGAGTGGCGGGGGTGTGTTTGGTGATTCTGCTGGTGCGGTTTCTGGCGCGGCGCAAGGATTGATCAGGCGAGCCCGGCGATGAACTCGCTTAGTCGGCGGTTCGCTGGGCCGGGCTCGAACAAACCTTCCAACTCCGCGCGTGCGGCTTGCCGTCGGAACTCGCCTTCGTAGGAGGAGTTACCGGCGTTGTGCACCAACTCGGTCCACCAGCTCGCGAAGGCCTGGTATTTCCAGACGTGGCGCAGCGCGGTCGCCGAGTAGCTGTCTAGCAGGCTTGAATCCTGTTCTTTCTGGTAGCGGACAACGGCGTCCGCGAACAGCTCGGCATCGTGCAGGGCCAGGTTCATTCCTTTCGCACTCATCGGCGGAACGATGTGCGCCGCATCGCCGAGGAGATACAGGCGGCCGTGATTCATCGTGCTGTGCACCACGCTTCGCAGCGGCACCAACTGGGTGCTGGCGATCGTGCCCCGGGTCATGGGTTCCTCGAAACGGGCTTCGATCTCGGTCCAGATGCGTTCGTCGGTCCATTCCTCGAGAGAGCTGTCCAGCGGGCATTGCAGATAGAACCGGCTCGCTTGCGGGCCGCGGGCGAATTGACCGGCGAAGCCGCGGCGATGGAGTGCCATCATGGATTGGTGATTGGCGGGTACTTCCGCCAATACTGTCAGCCACGCGTAGCCGTATTCGTGGGTGTAGCGCGTGAGGTCGGGAATCGCGGCTCGGCTCACGCCGCGATCTCCGTCGCATCCCGCGATGAATTCGCAGGCGATCGTTCGGTTGTCTGAGCACCGGACCAGTGGGCGGTCGAGGTTCTCGATCGAAGCGTCCACAGAGAAGCGGAGATCTCCGCCGTCGGCGAGGAAAACTTCGATCAGGTTCCGGACCAGGACTTGCTGGGGGCAGAACCGTCCGTCGTCTTGGTCGTCCGCGGCCAGGGCCAGCGGGCGCGTTTCGCCGTCGATGCGGAAGTTCAGCACCGGCTGGGTCGGGACGCCGCCGACGACCCGGTCTTCCAAGCCGTGTGCACGGAACATCCGGGCCGCGCGGGTGTCAATGACCCCGGCTCGTTGGCGTTGTTCTACATATTCCCGGCTGCGTTTCTCCACGATGACGCAGTCGATTCCGCTGTGCAGCAGGAACATTCCCAGGGTGAGCCCGGCGACTCCGGCACCCACGATCACTACGGTGGTCTTCTCGTCCACTTCGGACGGTGTTGCGGTCATGTCTCCAGGTTCGCCGGAACCCAGCGGCCAGCGGTACCAGCAGCCCGACTAGGTCTTCCGGAAACCCGCCAAACCTCACCGGTCGGCGCGGCGCAGTTCCTGCTGATAGCGGCCGGGTGTCTGGCCGACCACGGCGGTGAACGCTTCGATGAAGCTGGTCGGATTGGCCCAGCCGAGCCGGGCCGCGGTGTCGATGACGGCGTCGCCCTCGGCCAGCCGGATGAGGGCGTGCTGCACGCGCAGCAGGCTGCGCCATTGATGGAAGCTCATCCCCAGCTCGGTTTGGAACAGGCGGCTCAAGGTCCGCTCCCCTGCCCCGACAGTGCGGCCGAACTCGGCCAGCGTCAGCGACGTCGCGGGGTTGGCGTGGAGGAGATCGGTGACCGCGCGCAGGCGGTCGTCGGACGCGGCGGGTAAGTACATCGCTTCGTCGGGGCCGACGACCAGCTCGTCCACGACCACGCCACGAAGCCGTTCCCTGGCCTCCGGGCGAAGCTTCCGGCCGCTGGTGAGGACCAGCAAAGCTTCCCGCAGCAGCGGCGACACTTCGAACACGGTCGGCTGATCCGGCAGCGACGCGGAGAGCTCCCCGGAGAACTCCAGCACCCGGACCTCGGTCTGGCCGTACGCACGGTGATAGTGCTCGAAACCCGGCGGCGTCCACGCGACCCGGTTGGCCGGAGCGACCCAGGTGCCGCGTTCGGTCGTGGTCGCGAGGACGCCCGCCGACGGATACAGCAGCTGGCCCTGGACATGCCGGTGCGGCGCGATGCCGTCCCCGTGCGCGAGGCGGCCGCGCTTCTCCACGATCTGCGAGACCACCGCGGGTCTCGGGCGGATTTCCGGCACGAGCCGAGCTTACTCGGAGTGACGCACCGGAGTGCCCGGCTTGCGGCCAGGTGGCGGGGTCCCGAAGTCCGTGAAGGGCTCCTTGAGGGAATCAGATTCCCTCAAGGAGCCCTTCACGGAC